>JAQUEZ010000130.1 GCA_028684915.1 Desulfobulbus sp. | reverse complement strand
GCGATGACGTCGATGCGCTTGTCGACACCGCTGTAGCCGGTGCCCTGGGCGCCCAGCACTTTGCGGGTGTCGGGCGAGAAGAGTAGCTTGAGGCACATCTTCATCGCCCCGGGGTAGTACCCGGCGTAGTCGTTGGGGTGGATGATCACCGAGTCAAAGGGGATCTCGTGGGCCAGGCAGAGTTTTTCCGAGGCGCCGGTCATGCCGATGGTGAGATCGAATACCTTGGCGATGGCGGTTCCCATGGTGCCGTTGTAGGTGCGAATAGTATTGCCGTGCATGTTGTCGGCGGCAATGCGGCCCTGCTTGTTGGCCGGACCGGCCAGGGGGATGGTCGTGCTTTTTCCGGTCAGGGGGTGCATGACTTCGATGGCATCGCCCGCGGCAAAAATACCTTCCTGGCTGGTTCTGAGGCTGTCATCCGTTATGATGTGACCACGTTTGCCCAGTTCGATGCCGGAGTCCGCCAAAAAGGCGGTGTTCGGTTTGACGCCGATGGACAACAGAACGAGATCCGCTTCTACCGTTTTGCCGCTGGAAAGCTTAGCGACCACGCCGCCGTTGGCTCCGGGAGTGAATTCGCTGACGCCATCCTCCAGGTGCAGGTCGACGCCATGCATGGCCACTTCGCGGTGCACCATGGAGGCCAGCTCGAAGTCGACGACGTTCATGGCCTGCTTGGCCATTTCTACAACTGTCACATCGATACCACGGAATTTGAGGTTCTCCGCCATTTCCAGGCCGATGAAGCCGGCACCGACGACCAGGGCGGTTTTGACCTTGCCTTCGTCGACCATTGCGCGGATCGTGTCGGTGTCGGGGATGGTCCAGAGGGTGTGAATGGCCGGATGGTCGCTGCCGGGAATGGGCGGTTTCACCGGGGAGCCGCCGGGGGCAAGCAGCAGCTTGTCGTAGGTTTCGTCGTATTCGCGACCGGTCTTGCGATCCCTGGCCTTGACGCTTTTGGTTCCTGGGTTGACGGCCAGCACTTCGTTGCCGGTGCGCACTTCGACACCCATGAGTTCCTTGAACGCTTCGGGCGTCTGTACGATGAGCCGTTCCCGTTCCTTTATCTCGTCGCCGATGTAATAGGGCAGGCCGCAGTTTGCGTAAGAAACATAGTCCCCCCTCTCGAAAACGATGATTTGCGCCGTTTCGTCCAGACGTCTGAGCCGGGCTGCCGCGGACATGCCTGCGGCAACGCCACCTACAATCAGATATTTTGCCATGTTTTCCTCCGAGTGGTGCGAATGGTTACTGTGATCAGGATTTGATTGTCCTGGGATGTCTTGCGTGTTCAAATAAATATCGTGATCTGAATATATGGAAAATCGAATGTATTGTCAACAAGTTTTTTTGGGGGTCTGGGAAAAGGTAGTCAGGGTCTAATCAGTGATCTAAGTCCAGCGGGCTTATCGGTTCCTTTACCGTCTTAACCGGGACACCGTGGGTATTGATTCTGGCGGTTTTCAGACTGACATGGCCCAACCGTGTCTGGATGACACGGATATCGTAGTTTGCCTGGAGCAGGTGGGTGGCAAAGGAGTGACGGAAGGTGTGGGAGGTGACTTTCTTCGGGATCTTAGCCCTGGGGACTGCATATACAGATTCAGGCATTCGAACGGGACCACAAGGCATACGTCTTCAGGGTCTTTCGAGAATAATGTCGCATTTTGATCTCGGCCGCGATGGTTTCAAGGACCTTGTCCCACTCTGGAGAAGACGACATTTCCTGGTAACCGGCATCGGTAAATTGGGATCTTCGAGTGGCATAGGTTGAATATGCCGGGGCATCCTCGGAGATGTAATAGGAGTCTTTTTCTGGCAGGCGGTCTGCTTCCGTCGGTGCAAATTCTCCTTTATGTCCTCATTTCCCGGGATCTCTTCCGAAGGGTGTGTGGTTCTGCAATTCAGCATCTCATGATAGAGCGAAGCAGCATAGGCTGCGCTCACGTTGAGCTACCGTCTGTCTCTTTTCCTTTGTTTGTCGCAGAACAGTCGTATCCGTTCAGCCTTGCTGTTCGGAACAGGATACTTGTTGCAGAAGTCAAAGTAGTAGGGTAGCAACTTTCTGTATTGCCCATTGCTTGCCTGGAGGACATTTCTTGATTTTAGGTTGGTAAAGTACTTTGTGAAAATAGGGCAAGGAATTCTTAACATGTAATTCTGCTTTGACTTCAATAATTAGCGAGCGTATATTTTGTTTGGTTTCGAAACGAAAAAAGACGGAAATGGAATAATTGCTTGTTAATCGCTCAACTACTGATTTGGCATGTTGTGTGATAATGAGTAGTAAATATTTCAATCAAATAGGTCACGTGAAAAATTATGTAAAATTTGGTGGTTGAGAAGGGGATATTCATTAAAGAGTTGGGCGAGTAAAGGTGAAATACGAATTCAATCCCTAATAAGATTCTTTGTTCCTTGTTGTGGATAAGTGCAGGGCTTGTGATCGCCTGGGGAATCTTCTGCTTCTTTGGTGGACCAGACTCAGGAGCAGTATCAGGAAATAGGGGGCCAAAATACGGAGCAATTTTTGTAGGAATTGGAGTAACTATCATTTTGCTAAAATGGGTGACACTGGGGAAATAGTTGGAGTGATCCGCCCCGTACCAGTTACATGAGGACCTCGTGGAACTCGCTGAGCAATCGCAGCGACATGAGGGAATCGTCACTTCTGAGCTGCTTAAGTCCGTAATAGAATTTCAGCGAAAACTGGGCGGTGGTCGGATGCCTTCGACGTCCCGGTCCAGCAATCTAAGGTGTGTACCTGTGAACTCATGAATATATGATCAATTCTCATCCACGAAACATGTATCCACGGGATCCTGTGTTGCAGCAAGAAGTGACCGTATGTGTAACCATAGCCCTTACCTCCTTCGTCGAAAGCATCATGAAGGTTAGCCTCTCGAAGGATTGTACACGCCAGAGAAGCATCAGGAGAGTTGAAGTCGCCGGCCACAATAACCGGTCCCTGTTCCTGGTGGACATACCCACTTAGCGTTCTAGCCTGAATGAGTCGGGCCTCCACGTTATTCTCAAACCTTCTAATGGCTTTTGGCAGGTGCTCAGGTTGCCTTTTAACTTTGCGAAACTCATTGAACCCCCCTCTGGGAGTTTTGAGATGAACATTGTACAAGGTGACAACGGTTCCGTTAACATGTATCTGGCACCGTAGGCAGTTATGCTCCTCCCCGGGAAAAGAGATTGAAAGAACTTCAAGTTTGGAAAGAGGAAACTTGCTGGCAATAACGTATTGTCCGAAGGTGCGGACATGCCATTCTCGAAAATAGTTTTTAAGCGGTCCGCTCAATGGTTTCAGCACATCCTGAAGTAGAACTACTTCAGGTTTATACCGAATCATATCAGCAATAAGTGGGGAAACGTCATGTTTGCCGTACTTTGCGTTACACGTCATCAAACGAACGGGAATCGTGCCAGACATTTCCGGGCGCGTATGGGTAGGCCAAGAAAACCCCATTATTGGTCCGAGAACCCAGATAACACAAAGCGCGGGCATCCAAACCCACCTACGGGCAAATATGAGCGCATAGCAGATTAGCAGAATCCCAGGAATCAACCAAATTGCCTGGGGCAGATATAGGTTTATCGCCCCTAGCAAACAGCGGTCTGCGCCGTTCCAGTTCAGAACCGTTATTGTTGCAAGCATTATCCCATAGAGGCTTGTGAGGATACATAGCCAAACTACAGTCTTGGGAAGTTTTATTACCATGCTGTTTTTCCTGGGCATTGTTAGGTAGAGAGGATAGCAAATCAGTTTAAGATCGTGATAAGCCGAGCTGTGTTTGCTTGACCTGCACCGGATTATTCTAGCAGATTTTGCGACATTGACCCCATTAATTGATACGTTAGACTGAAGGAAATCTGATACGTTGTGAAACTTGCTGATCAAAGCGCAGGGACCAACCGGGGACGTTGTCATTTTGTCGATTCCAACAACATAGCCAGCTGTTAATTAAGATAAATCGAACACTTCCCTACTAATCTCCACTGCCAAAAAGAAAGGAGCACGTATGCACATCTATCGAAGTTGCCCAAATTGTTCCCGCATTGCCGACAGCAGTTCTGCCAATCCTTCTGAAAAATCCTTTTCCGTGTATAAATGCGGAAGCTGCGGCGCCAAGTATTGTACGCATTGCGGTGGCGATGTTTGTCCTTCGTGCGGAGTTGAAAAACGATCCCTGATCGGCAGGGTGTCTGCGTAGCCTCAGCAATCGGCCGGTCTGAAGAAGGACACGACCTTTCGATGAGGATCGACCTGATGATTTGAGGTCACACCCATAGCTGACAGATGAAAATTCCGTTTGTCTGGCAACCAATTTTGCCTGTTCGGAACAAGAATTATTCCGGAATTCTGGGGACATACTACAGTTTTCCGAGAAAAAAACAAAAATCGGTATTGTTTCCCTGATTTCCTTCAAAAAACGCAAGATAACAAGCAGGAAGTGAGCTGATCATTATGTCAGAAAAACCAACATATGAGGATCTTTTAAGAAAGCTCCAGGGATACGAAGAGTTTTTTCGGGATCTCAGCACGTTGAGAAAAACTGAGGAAGCACTGCAAAGCAGCGAGAAGAAATACCGACGTTTGGTGGAGTCTCTGGAGCGTGATTATATTATCTATAGCCATGACATCGATGGCAACTTTACCTACCTCAGCCCCTCTATCAAAAATGTGCTTGGTTATAGTCAGGATGAGTTCATGGGGCACTATACCGAGTATGTAACGGATAGTCCTATAAACAAGGACGTGGAGGAGTATACGAATGCGGGTCTGCGTGGTGAGAAACAAGAGCCTTATGAAGCGGAGTTTTGGCACAAGAATGGCAACCGGGTACATATGAGGGTGACAGAGGTACCGTTGCTTGACGACAATGGTAATGTGCTGGGTATCGAGGGAATTGTCCAGGATATTACCAAACTAAAGCGAGCAGAGGCAGATCGTGAAAGCGCCATAAAAAAGCTTGAGAAAGCACTGTCCGAAATTAAAACTTTGAGAGGTATTTTGCCGCTTTGTTTATTTTGCAAAAAGATCAGAGATGACAAAGGTTATTGGGAGCAAGTTGATGTATATATCAACAAATACTCTGAAGCAGATATCAGTCACGGTATATGCCCTGAATGCCTGAAAAAACATTATCCAGATTGGTGTAAAGAAGGCTTTCCAGATTAAATATTGGGTAATCGGAAATTGAATTCTGGGGACATACTACAGTTTCCTGAGAATAAACAAAAATCGGTATTGATGTCCCCGAAAATTCCTTATTGCATTAGTTGCACTACTGTTTGTTAAAACACTAAATCAAGAGCGTCCATGTTTCCCCCTTAGTTTTACGCAAAACAAGGCGCTAAAAGGAAAACCATGTATAAAATAAATTATCAAGAAGTAGATTCGGTGGAAATCAACAATGAGATAGCCAAGGGAATTACCGCAAGGGTTGCACTGGGAAAAGGCAACGGGGCCGGTAACTTCTGTATGCGCGTTTTTAAGATTGCGCCCGGTGGACATACGCCCAAGCATACCCATGCCTGGGAACACGAAATATTCGTGCATAGCGGTTCCGGCGAGATATTCGGCAATCAGGAATGGAGCAGCTTTAAAGTCGGCGATGTTGTTCTTGTGCCCGGTAATGAAGAACATCAGATAAAAAACACCGGAAGCGAGATGTTGACATTTATATGTTTGGTCCCCTCCAGCGCACCTGAAATGTGACAGCCGATAGCCTTATAATTGGTGACCCCAATTCCACTTGACAGGTATGACCCCTGCAATAGCGCTCTCCAAGAGAGTTTATTCGGAGCTAGCTTATGAAATCAAAAGCGTACCTACATGCATCACTGGTTATTGCCGCATTTGGGTTGTTGATGACATTTATCCCGGTTAGCACTTGTTATGCTGCAAACCAGAAACTGATCAATGGCAAAATCATGATTGTGCTTGATAATGGCAAGGTTGTTCCAGCAAAAGTGCGTCCGGAATTTGAACTGGATGCAATCAGCAAATTACCGTTCGATAGGGCTAAATTTGTTAACTACCTGGGAAATCTGAAATTACAAAATCCACCAGACACCTATGACTTGCTGCGATATCAAACTCCAAACAAGAGCCAGGTGGACATACATGGTGTCGATTGGGGTGCCTGTGTGGCGTTTTCGATGACAGGCACGATAGAGGCATTTTATAAGCGACAGTGCATGAAAACCACGCCGGGAGTTAATCCTCAAAACTGTGATATCAATTTATCTGAAGAATATTTAGTCCATATGAATTCACGATTTTCAACGTTAAATCCCGTAGCACTTCATGAAAACTGGGCCTCTTATTGTAATGCAAAAGATCAACGGAAAAGCTGGCTCGGTCCAAGACTGTTTTCGGGAATGATCGGCGTAACAATTCCGACCGAGAGCGGGCAACAAGGAAGAACTTTATCTGCCCAGCAAAGAAAAGCATTTGCCACAAAAGCAGGTATCAAGGGGTGCAAAGATATCGATGGGGTAATTTCCCAGGGCATGGTCGATACATACGAGTATGATTCCGAACATTTTCCGGTGTCGCTGAGAAGTGGCGCTGTTCACGCGGTAGAGGGGTCTCTTGACGTTGATTTTGCCGATTCATCCTACATCGAGAGACTAATCTATAATGACCATGAAATTGCATCGGGTCACTCATGGGCCCATTTGGTCAATCAAGGCAAAGACTCGCAGGGTAGAAACATTTGGAAATATGATCCGAACCAGGGATGTGCTGAAAATTGCGGTGCGCATGCCATTATAGTGATTGGCTATGATCGGCCCAATAAGCGCTACCTTGTCAAAAACAGTTACGGTTCGGGAAGCGATTACTGGGTTGCTTATTCCAAGCCAGATGGAAAGCCGTTTTTGCATACCGGTCAAATTATCACCAAGGTGCGAGATGTTTCAGAGGGTCCTTCTTATAATGCAATGTGGTTTGGCAATTGGCAAATTGATGATGGTGGCAAATTAGATCGTTTGGTTATCAGGCGAACACAAAGAGCCCTCAATGAAAGTAACAATTATATGAATGTGGGAGCTGATCCGGCACCTGTGCCGCTTTCCGGTAACCTTGCAAATCCTCCCCGACTGGGAACCTTGTACAGGAACAATGTTCCCCATCCTGTTTACGGCTATACTGCGGAGAATGAAAAAAAATTGGTCCTATACGTTGATGAGCATACCTATACCGATAAATACAATGACAAAGTCGGCAATATGTTGAGCGGAACAAAAAAATACGAATTATATCTTTCCTCACAGGGCCTATTTGCGGCAGGAACGACAACGTCGGGAACTGATACACGAGGAGTTTTTCTTCTTCGAAATGAATTGTCACGAGCTTACGTGGCGGGCGCATCCATGACTAGTAACGATTGGAAGGGGCTATGGACGATTAATGTCGACGACAAATATAAGGGTAAATTGACAATAAGCAACATTCAGGTTCAAACGATTCCAATTATTTATCCCGGAGGCAGAAAAGAAATAAAATACCGGTATCTTCCTGTTGGAAATTTCAAATATGACAACAAATCTTACCAGATTACCGGTGAAATCAAGGGCGCCAATGGTGAAGTCATGGACCTGAAGGTTCAGATGACGCCATCATTGAACCTTACCTTGCACAGACATACAGGTGAGAAAAACTTTGCAAGTGGTTATACGACTGCTAAGGCTGCCGTTTTTGGTACATGGTCACAAATACCAATTCCATCCCTTCCAAAACCAAAACTGATACCTGTAAAGCCAAAGCCCATTCTTCATTTTTCGCGATAGTCAATAAGGCTGAGATGAACTCCGGGGATATAATACCAATTTAAGATTGACTTGTTAAATATTGCCTAATAATATCCGGCTATGGCACGAGTTTTACGCAAAGTCGTTCCCGGGTTTCCTCACCACATCACACAGCGAGGCGTCCGCTCGATGGATGTTTTTCATTCAGACGAGGATCGCCGCCAGTACCTCCAATTTCTATCTGAAGAAGCGTCACGCTATGGAGTTGATATCCTCGCGTGGTGCCTCATGACCAATCACGTACATTTTATTGTCATACCGGATGATGAAACCTGTCTTGTTAGAGGATTCTGTGAAGGAAGTCGCCGATACACGCGGATGAAGAACTTCTCCCAGGAGTGCGACGCAAGATATCATGCCGGATTAACCAAATATGACCCTTTTGTGAAGGACCGGACACGTAAGGGCTTGATCACTAACTGGCAGGAGTTCATCTCCCAAGAAGACGATGAAAGGATACACCATCTGCGACGGGTAACGCGAACGGGGCGGCCGGCTGGCAGTGAAGATTTTATTCAAAGAATCGAACGGGTGACGGGTCGGGATTTAAGCATCGTGGTGCCGGGGAGGCCGCGAAAACAATCCTAAAAAACAGTATTATGTCCCCAGAATTTTAGACCCCTGTAAGCTCTCTGTTTTTTATTATTCCATCGCCAAAAAACTCCTGATGCATATTGAACATAGTTGTTGCGGGCAGGAACAAAAAGGAAAAGAGATTAGCCCTATGGCTGCCTATGGCTGTGGGAATGATCTGACCGGAGGATAATGGATGACAAAATATGCTTTTGTTCAGATTTTAGCCATGTTTCTAATTCTTCCATCATATATCGGTTGCAGTCATGTGGACGGGAACACCGCCCAGGAAGCTTATTATCAAATCGAAGGCAATGTGTTTGACCCGAGCCAATTGAGACAAGCGGCAATAAAGTTAGGAAAAGCCCGGAAAGCATATCCAAACGACCCGTGGGTCTATATGACAGAGTCTCTCGCAACCCTTGTATCCGGATATAGGATTGGGGACTGGTACAAATTGAATACATTTACCGAAGGCAGCGTAGATAGGGCTCTCGATCTAGCCAAGATGGCTGTTGAGCTGGGTCCCAATGAGAGCCAGGCGTATGCTCACTTGGCTCGGATATACATTATCAAGAGAAAATATAAAACAGCATGGTCGTTACTCAATGAGGCGCATGAAAGGAGTCCCGAGAGTTTTTATCCCTGGTATTTCAGAGGAATAATTTCGGAACAAATGCGCGATGCAACAAGAGCTACTTGGTACTTTGATGAAGCTGATAAGTGTGCAAAGTATGACTACCAGCGTGAAATCGTGAATATACACCGACAAGCTGTTGCGAAATTTACAGGCAATTTGGGAGAGCAGGAAAGGCTTTTAAAGGAGAATATCGACAGAAATCCCTCAAATCCTTATGGTTATGGTAACTACGCAAGTTTTCTGATGAAACAAAAGCGTTATGATGAGGCCATTGTTAATTGGGAAAGGGCTATACGTATCGCTCCTTATCCCCATGCTGTGGAACAGTTAGAAGAAGCGAAACGGTTAAAACAGTCAAATGGGTAATAGCGTTTTATTCAACGGGGACACAATTAGGGACCTTTCGGGATGTTCTTGCTTTATTGTATTTAATTGTCCGGGTGTCCGTTAAAGTACTAAATAATAGGGAAGTGTTCCTATTTTTCACTAACGCCTCGATCTCTTTTTTCGAGGGGTTTTCAGCGGCCGGGTGAAAAGAAAACGACGTCTCTGGGTAGTAGCGTTATGACTATGAAAAGTCTCGACGGACTGCTGCCTTGGCACCTTTAATAATGGAGGAGAGCATGGTTGAAGCAACGGTAGATCTACGGGTTATAGAAACGGTGGCGGCGTTTGCCGGCGTAGTCGGTCTCTGTCTTCTGCTGAAGAAAAAGGGCATTGTCGCGGAAGAGCACCAGGCCGTTTTTGCCCGTCTCCTGACCCAGGCTGCACTGCCGGCGGTCATTTTTTCCAAATTGGCTACCTATCCCGTTGAGCCCCGCCAGTATCTCATGGTCGTGACAATTATCGTTGCCGCGCTGGTTTCGATGGCTGCTTCATGGTTGCTCGGCAAAGCCCTGCGACTTGATCGGCCCCATATCGGCGCGCTGATGCTTACTTCGTCATTCGGTTCTTCGGCGCTCATGGGATACCCTGTGATCCAGTACGTGTTTCCGAACAACCCCCAGGCACTGGCCGACGCGGTCTTCATGAGCGAAGTTGGGGTGGGGTTGCCGATTTTTATCCTGGGGCCGCTGGTCGCCATGAGGTTCGGCGAGGCGCTGGACGATGTCGCATCGCGGCGCAAGGCCACCGTTGACTATTTTCACTCTCCCATTTTCATTGCCGTAATCTTGGGGATAGTCGTCTCGCAGTTTCCCTGGCTGCGGCAAACACCTTTGCTCGATCCTTTCTGGGAGGCCCTGCGCATGATAGATGGCACATTGGCTGCCGTGGCCTGCATGGTCCTCGCCCTGCAACTGAAGTTTTCTTCTCTTCGTGGCACGTTCTGGTCGCTCCTGATCGGTTCGGCGATCATCCAGATGTTTCTGCAGCCATGGGTCGCGCAGTTGCAGGCGGGCTGGTACGATTTTACCGCGTTGCAGACCCAAGTGACGATTCTGATAACGACCATGCCGTCCGCTGTCCTCGGACCCGTTTTCGCGTCCCGGTACCGATGCGCCGGTGATACGGCTTCCGCCCTGGTCATGGCGCATATCCTGCTGAGTATGGCCATTATTCCGCTTTCGTTTGCTATCATGAACAGGTAGGAAGGATTCCCCGGGCGCGGCACCAGGAATATGGAAACATCGGAAGGTTCGGAATCTCTTCCCGTACCGAATTTGGGAACTCATTGCGGGCCGGGTATTTTAAAGAGAAATTTCATAGAAGAGGAGGCTGAGGGGTCAGCCGTTGAAAATGGAAATAATTGATCAACTTTGTCCGTAAGAAACCAAACCGTGGTTAAAGTGTCAGGTTGTGAACTATCATTTTTCTGAGGGAGCCTTTACGAGGGGTTAGGACGTCTTTGTCTATTTAGCTATTGGCAAATAAATAAATAGCCAAGGATGTCCCCCGGTATTCCCTGAATCGAGATTAGGCGCATTCCTGCTTCTTGCAGCAATTATGGACATCTGTTCTCGTGGGGCAGGAATTGTCACAGAATTTTCATGGATGTCCACGGAAATTTGCCAGATTCCCGTAATATACCATCCTGTTCCTGATATTGCTTGAGTCATTTTTCACCCAGGCAGTGTGAGGCCTGCAGCCGCTATGTGGTATTGCTGCTTGAAAACAGCCGCTAAATGAAGCACATTGTGCGTTGTGGATTCAAAACAGAAGTAAGGAGCGGGAGACATGGCAATTACGGATAACTGTGGTTATATCAAACATGCCGTTGCGGTTTTTTTAAGCCTGCTGATGGCGCAAGGCGCTGCATCTGCGGAAAGCAAATCCCTCCCCCTGGCCCCGGTCACGGCCCAGTTTCAGATCAAGAAGAAGCCGATTACCCCCGTCCGACCGTCATCCGGTGTCATTGGCAAGATCGCACCCCAGGGCACGACCACACTGAAGGTCTGCGTCCAGGGCACCTGCCGCGAGGGTCTCGGCAGCTGGCTGACCGATACCGTCACGGTGGCCGCCGGCGCGCGTTCTCTGCCGCGCGATTTCTCGTGGAAGACAACCGCAGTGGGCATCTCCTCGGCCCGCTGGCAGGTCTCTACCCAGCCTTACACTGCGGACTCGGCTAACCCGCCGGGCCTCGTTTCGGAAGGTGATGCCGGCTCGCCACAGCTCGGCCGCTTCACGCTCAACCTCGCCAAATTGCCACCACTGCAGACAGGCAGCTCCAAGCGGATGAAGAAGCGGGCGCCGTACAACATGATGCCTGCGCATTACTATGTTCGCGTGGTGCCGATGTTCGGCGGCAAGCCGGCAGCGGTCTCCAACACGGTGCGGCTCGATTTTCCGCAAACCGCGCCGCAGTAGGCCAATCCGCTCGTGCAACTGCCGAATGACGTCTACACCGTCAGCATCGTATCCTTCGATCGCATTAAGCCGCAGACCTTGCCGTGGGGCTGCGTGAAAATCACCGGGGTCGACAGGAACGCTTTCCACGGCCCTGCCGGCGACATGACCTACAATTTGTATGCGCAATTTCTGCAAAGCGGTAAGGCGATGTGTCCGAAGATCTACAAGGGTATCGGCGAGAAGGCCTGGTACACATCGCTGTGGGATTTTACCTCTTCCGGCACCTCCTGGGTGTCGTCCGCCTATGCGGGCATCAAGTCTGCGGCGGTCAAGTCAATCGCCAAAGGCATCAACGTGCTGCCCGGAAATCTGTGCAATGCGAAATGCGAAGCGGGGCTCATGGCGGGACTGAATGCCGGGCTGGTGGCACTGGGCGTGCCGCCCACTCTGCCGACCATGGAAGACCTGACCAATCAGGGCATGGATTATCTCGTTGAAGTGGCCGCCTCGCAGGCAGGCATTGATTGCGATGCGCAGTGCCAGAACGCGATCCGCTCCGGCATTCAGGACATGGCCAAAGAGGTCGCCCATACCACAGTCGCGAGCTATTGCGGCGACGTCGAATTGGCCCACAGGAATGGCGCGGAACCGCTCTGCCTTCCCCCAGGGGTCACAGCAGAACCTGCACCCGGTTCGGCCAGTCAACCCGCGCGCGTCGTCGTGCGGGTCACGCGCAAGTCCGATGCTCTGGTCTATTCGGCGCTGGCGCCGGATCGTCTGAAGATTGATTTCATCGGCACCAACTATCCCGGCACCCACAATTTTCAGGTCGCCACCAACACCTGCTACACCGACACTTCAATCTTCCCCTGCGATCTTGAGATGTTGAAGGTCAATGGCCCGCTTCGCGCACCGCTGTTCGACGGCGTACATCCGGAACTGCCGCGCATGGCGCCGGGCGAGAGCAAGCAATACACCTTCTTCCTCAAGCCGGCGGACTACTGGCTGCCCGGCCATAAGGCGCGGATCGCCGCCAAAGGCGGCCATGTGCAGTACAATGACTGGTGGAAGCTTTATCAGGGCTCCAGCCTGACGGTGTCGGTCGATGTCGATTGTCCGCGCACGATCGGGGCGCCGATGGCTTCCTGCGTCAATCAGCCGGCAAGGCGGCAGGTTTCAATCCCTGCCACGGGCAACTGAGCCGTTCAGGAATCTATGGTGTCAGTTTTGTCTTTTTGATATTTACGGGTATACATTCGTTCATCCCAGGCATCAGGATCGAAAAATAGTTTTTGAGGTGGGGATTACGTTATAAGCGGGGCCGAAGAAACGGCCCCGCTTTTTATTGGCCCGAAAAAAATAAACAATGTCACCGTAAGGGCCAAGCTGTTGATTCGGGATAATGGCCAGATATAATATACTATATTAAGATATACATGTGCCGACGGATAATTTTGGGTGAACAAATTTGTGAAAAATGGGTGGTTGAGGAAGGGATCATCACTGGGTGGTTAGGACCCTATCCAGGGACGGTAGCCAAGGCTCCGCTTTGTTCCATTCAGGGTATACTGGTTGGCGCGAGCTGGGAGGAAGATCATGAATGAGTCAACAATCCGGATGTCAGCGGCGGCTTCCACGATCAGAGGTCCGCAGATACGAGCCCCGATGAGAGTTCGATGTGCAGCATGGTTAGCAGTACTGATATTTGCGAATCTTCCTGTCCTTGTATTTGCCCAACCACCATGCCCCGGAATTCACGTGAAGATTCTGAATATAAGAAACAGCACTGGAACAGTAGCGTGCGCGCTGTTCGAATCGCCGGAGGGTTTCCCTAAAGAATACCTGCACTCTGCGACGAATATTATGATGATTAAAATTCGGGACTCCCAAGCGCGTTGTGACTTTGAAGACATCCCGCCCGGTAGATATGCGATGGCCGTCGTTCATGATGAGAATATGAACGGCAAGCTGGATACCAACCTGATAGGTATCCCTACGGAAGGATACGGTTTTTCAAACGACGCCAAAGCAATGCTGGGAGCTCCTTCATTCTCTGCCGCCAGCTTCCTATACGATGGGCGGAACATAGAGCTGACGATGAGTTTGAATTACTGAGCGCCCGCTGTATTAACCATGAGGGTTTCTAGTTTAAGTTAATTTCCAAGTGTTCGTTAAAGCACTAAATCAAGAACGTCCTCGCATCACACTTGGCCATGGGCGTCCCTTTTTGCCACTTTACCGTAAAGGGCGCTGTAACCATGAAAAGATTGCTATCTTACCTTATCTGTCTGCCGATACTTCTCACCATTGTCTGTCCCGTCAATGCAATCGCAACAGTAGAAACAATTCCGAAAGAAATTGCTCTTTTATACCGGAAAGGAGATTACCAGAAAGTACTCGGTTTCCTTGAAACGCGTATCAATGCCCCTGTCCATAAAGAAATGGCGACAACCCAGGTGAAACAGAAATACTTGGATCTTCTTTTCTGTTGTTATCTCCGTGCCTGGCGTTTGAACGATTCCAATGGAGCATTGGCCTTTTTGAAGAAAGCAGCTGGTTATCGCATCAAACTTACCGGTAAAGGAGAATTACCACCTGTCGATTTGCTATTTGCCGGCGAGATATACGAGCGCATGGAGAACAGGTCGATGGCTGAAAGCAGCTATAAGGAGTTACTGGATGCTTTGCATCGTATTGTGAAAACCGACCTTGACTGCAGCAGTTGGGTGATGCTCAGTGAACTTGCCCGCATTGTCCGTTACCAAATCGATGGACTTCGTGTGACGACAGGCGGAAAAGGGACGCCTCTTATGCCAATATTTCCGAAATTGGATGAGACTACCGTCGAGATTGTCACTTATCTGTTGCTTCTTGTTTCACCTGCCGCGCAGTATGATCTCGTGGGTTCAGACGATTATAACTCTGCTGAAGTCATATCAGAAAGCAGCAACGATTTGAGCTCCAGCATCCTCAATTTCATGTTGGTCGCCAAATCTCCGACTGGATACGATGATCCACCTGACGAAAAGGCCATGCATGCTTATCTGGCAAAATATAGCGATGGTTATTGCGCACTCTTGCTTCGCATGATCATGATAAAAAATTACAGTAAAACAGGGGAAAATGAGAAGGCTGCGGCAATGTCTGAAGATATCAGGCGAATTGCTGCTAGACGTGGTATCAAGGTTATTCTCGGACCGGATCCCCGCCTTTCCTCGCCGGAAAAGACGTGGAAGACTTTCCTTGCTGCGCTCAAGGAAGGAGATACGGAGACACTGGTCGCTTGCTTTGAGCCCTACGATAGGCACTTTGCGGAGCGCTGGGGGATTTTAAGCAAGGAACAGCTAAACAAGCTCATTGGTGATCTTGGAGAAATTAAACACATTTCCGGCTCGACGAGTGTGGCTCGATACCTTCTTCTGCGAAAGAACCAGCAAAAGGGAGCCGAATGTGAGATCAAGTTGCTCAATATTGATGGAGAATGGAGGATGGATAGATTTTATCTCGAGGGAAAAATCAGCAATTTCAACAGATCGGAGAGGCTGTTGTGGTAAGGCCGCTGGCCCTGAACGGCAGAGTGAGGTAACATAATAAAACGATGACATAACATGCGGCAGGACCAGTCGGCCAAAAATTCGCCGCAGGTCATCCGCCGCACCGTTAGGTGGCCTAAATGCTTCTGGTAGTATCTCTGTTGCGGCGCACATGTCGGCATGTCGCTGAAGGAGGAGAAGATGAGTAACCAGCAAGTGGTAAAGGAATTGGAGGTTCAGAGCGCGTCTTTCATGAAGGCTTTTGAGGAGCGAAACCCGGATGAAATGGCCATGCTATATACAGAAGACGCCCAGCTGTTGCCACCCAACAGCGAGCCCATCCAAGGGCGCGAAGGGATTAAGGGTTTCTGGGATGCGGTAATCAAGAAGGGGATTGCGGCCATAGTGCTGACGAGCGCTGAAGTTGTTGATCTTGGCCAATGGGCAAACGAAGTGGGCGTTTACGCGCTCTATGCCGACAATGGTGAAGAGATAGACCATGGCAAGTACATGGTGCTTTGGCGAAGGTCAGCAGGACAATGGCACCTTCATCGCGATATTTGGAACAGCAATGTAAATCCCGCATCATAAGCATCGAAATAGAGACGCCACTCGGCCACTTGATTGCTGCCGCTCGTTATGCAGAGCTGACTCCCGTCAAAAGCAAGCTGTGCTTGCAGATTCTTTCGTTACCTCGCGGGCCGAGCCCAGGAATCGCAGTACCGATGCCGCCACGACGCGCGTGCTCTCCGACAGGAAGGCGTGGCCACCGGGGTGGTGTTCGAACCGCCCACGGGGCAGGAGCCCGGCGAGCGTCTCGGCTGCGATTGCAGGGAGGAGGATGTCGTCCTCTCCGGCCAGGACGAGCGCCGGGGCGCCGATGCGCGCCGCGCGCTCTCGGGTGTCGTGGGCCAGGCAGGCGTCGACTTGCGCTGCGAAGCCCTGCGCCGAGGGGGCGGGTGCGTCGGCGAGGGTCGCCAGGGCCCCCCCGATCAGCGCATCGTTCTCGAGGG
>JAQUEZ010000129.1 GCA_028684915.1 Desulfobulbus sp. | reverse complement strand
CAGAGGCACATGCCGCTTTGGCCGAATACGGCATGGAGATCAAGCCGCACGGCAACGGTTTGGTTGTGGTGAGCGGCACGGGAAAAGGTGCTATCAAGGCCAGCGCCATTGACCGCAGCTTATCAAAAAATCGTCTGACGGATCGTCTGGGCGAATATGCTGTTTCTGATAAATCGGCAGCGCCAACGAAACAATATGACCGGCAACCGATGCAACCTCGTTCCGGTGAACGAACGAAACTCTATCAGCAATACAAGGAACTGATCGAAAAACGAAAGGAGCACATGGAGATGGTGTCGCATCAAAACACCGCAGACCTGCTCTTGGTTAAAAAACATCACAGCGAACAGCGGACTGTCATTGAAAATCGCATCCTACCTCGAAGAACCAAAAGCAAACTCCGGCAAACAGTCAGAATCGAAGAGCGGTTAGCCCTGGAAAAGAATCGTGCCGCCGGGCAAGCACGATTACAAGAAGTCAGAAAACAGTACCCGTTTCACAATTGGAATGGATACCTGAAGTGGCAGGCACAACAGGGTAGCGAAATTGCCCTGGCTGTATTGCGGTCCCGGACGCAGCACCAAGACGATACCCCTCTCCAGGAGAATACCCCCGTAGATGTTCATGAGTCCGAAAGGCAAATCAGATTAAATGCCTTGGAAAAGGAACAACAAATTACCGCCGCTGCTCTCAATACAAAGCATCGTGGGGGTCTGATTGCCATTACTCGGATGGACCAGTTAGTGGCCCAGGAAGCCTTGCAACGGACAGTTAAAACAGACGACCGAAAAATGTTTTCTGGGGTTCGTTATGCTATCGACAACAATGGTATCGTTATTTTCACTCTACCGGAAGGTGGGACTATCCGGGACACAGGGCAGAAATTGCATTTCTCCCTGGACGAAACCACGCAGAAAGCGGCGATCATTTACGGCCAAGCCCGATTTGGGAAAGATATTCAGCTTAAAAATAATACCATCGAACGGAAAATTCATGATCGAAACGAAAGAAGCCGGACCAGAGATCACAAGCCCCACCTTGCTAGCATTAAAGAAGTCTATCAAAACGGTTTGCGCAAGTTGTCCGAGCTCAATGTGGTTCGGTTCGGGAAAAGAGCAAAAATGTTTTTGCCGGATCATGCACGCTCTGACCTGGAGCGATGACGGAAAAAATGAGATGACCCACTGTGATGGTATTTTCTTGGGAGAGTAATTTTAAAGTCATTATTAATGATAAAAAATGACTTTAAAATCTCAGCGATCAACCTTTGATTTTGGGGTCGCCTCAGAATTCGGAATTTATCGTACGCTGACAAAAAGGAATTTCAATAAATCTAAATAGATATGCGTGCTGTTCGTCGGTCGTCAGCCGCTCATTATTTCTTTTGACAATCCTAGGCACTGCTCGATTTCCTTGACTCGCTGGATGATAAGCGCCAAGCCTGAGGGTGAAATTGAACATTTTCCGCCCCTGCGTCACCCGAATAACGCACAGCCTTGCTGCTTAAATCTTTCGATCATCTCTTTCAGCTCTTCTTCCGTCGTCTCGAAATACGCCGCCATACACGTCAGGCACATCATCCGTTCAATCTGCGGATGGATGAGCTTTTTGTTAAGTCCGATGTCATTTTTGGAAAGCTTCTCTTTGCCGCAATAAGCGCAATCGACTTTTTTTCCTCCGCTCATTGAGCCACATCGCGTAGCGTGTATGCGGCCAGGTTTTTTCCTCCGTATTCAAGTGGATCTATCTTCTGCAATTGCTGCCGGATCACCGTGCGCATCTGCACAGCCGGACGCAGACAGTATCGCTTAAACTCCCCCTTGTCGATTCCGTCCGGCTCTGTGACGTGCGGAAACAATAGTTTAAGGTAGCCAGTACACAACCGTAAGACCGCTTCCGTGTCGCGAGTGTCAGCCTCAAGAGGATAGTCCACCAACCTTGCGACTACATGCCGGTAAATCATTGTTTCCGCTGGCTGGCGCAGCAGATGCATGATTTCGGAAAAATACTCTGTGTTCAGCGCCCAACCGTTGATTTTCAGGTTCTCACTCATGCGAGGGATGTCGCGCCCTCTGATAAAACCGTGGAACCGGTCCAGTAATGCCGACTCGTGAAACACTTCCGGCAGCCTCTGGAACATGTCTTTGCTTTCGTCCATCTCGGATTGCAGGATGTTCCCAAGCAGGATGACACCGGCCCCACCGACGATTCGGCTCTTGCCGACTGTGATCTCCCCACTTTCCATGTAGGCTTTCAGCCCGCCCTGCATCTCACTCGGGTCGGGAAACTTGATCGACTGGATTTCGTCCAGCGCTACAAAGTCATTTGAGGCGATCAGACCAGGGCTCTTTCCGTTGATGTCGCCGAACATTTTCGTCCGCGTCAGCGTCCCCCCGCTGACCAACCAGCCGTATTTCCCTACCTGCCCGAACAGATACGACTTGCCTGTGCCTTTGGGTGCCAGTTCCACCAAATTCAGGCGCGGTTCGATGAACGGCAACAGGCGCGTCAGAATAGTGTGTTTTTGTACCCAATCTTCATAACCTGCCGGGTTGTAATCAATCGCGCCCAGTACAACGTCGATCCACTCCTCAGTATTAAACTGACTGCGTGCCTCTCTATAGGCGTCCAGATCTATCGTGTACGGACAAAAATTCTTGTACTCCAAGAGCGTGAAACATCCTCGAGGATTTTCACTGTCCGGGCTGCGATATCCCAGTTGTACGAGCCCCCAGCCCCCAGCTGTTCTTACGACATCGTCTTTGATCCGGTCCCAAACATAATCCTCGATCAGCGTTTCTGCATGCCCCAACCCCAATTCCGGAATCGCAAACGTGTACTCGTCCGACCGGGAACTAAATTGGATTTCAATCTTGGCCAGAAATTTCTTCGTGCGCCCTTCACTTCGCGCGACTGTCTGTAAATCCAGAAGATCTTCCCGGCGGGGGATGATTTCGTAGATGTATTTGCGCAATGCCTCGGCATCGTGAATTCTACCGTCCGATTCCGCCTTGCGTTTCAGAATCCAGTCCCGCATAAACGACGGAATCGACGCCGCCTTGAAGATCGCCACAATGTTCGGGTCCTTGAAGACCGTCGTGTCCGGGAATGCCGCCCGCAATTTTTCTGTATCGACCATAATTAATTGTCCATGTTGAAGCTATAAATCGAAATCGTCTTTCTCAACAATCTGCACCGATTTGCCGCCGGTCCTTGTCTTCGGTACAAACTGCCCCGAACGTGAGAAAATCACCACCGGAACCAATCTCTCCTCCAACGTCGCTCCGCTGTGTTGCTCGAAGCTCTGTCCGCCGCCTTTCTTGGGCAGCCGATTATACCCACGTACCACCCAATGCCTGCCGTCCAACGTTTCCTCAAGTTCCGGCGGGCATCCGCCATGTGCCGCCCGCTCGCGGTAGCGCCAATCGGCGACTTCCGCGCCTGTCTCACAGGCAATCGTTTGTGCCAACTTCGGTTCTGCCTGCCACGCCAACACCGCTAGTCGCGAACTCCCGTGGTCTGCTGTGACAAGCACTCGCTCAAACCGTGCCAAACCCTCTGCAACGCGGGGCAAAACCTGGCTACCAATCACATCCAGCGCCGCAGCCAGATTCTCCTCCGCGCGCCTCGTCTCGTGCGCCTCCGCGCCGTTGTGTGCGATGTTGTCGAAGCGCTTGATGTCCGGCAACCGCCGCGCGACATCTGGCCAATGAATGTTGTTGAATTTTGTCGATGTTGGCAAATGTGACTCGGCGACCGCAATCGAATCAAAGCCCATATTCCTTTGCCTCGCCAGCTCCACCAACATTGGCAGCCACTCCGCACCCATCGCGTCTACTACCAGCAACGCGCACCCGTTGTCTGATGCATACCGTTGCACCATTGCGTCCCGCGATTGTACCGAACTGGGAGGAACCGCCAGCTGCGCTTTCTCGTAAAACTTTGACGTTACACGGACAGCCATTTTCAGTTCACGGTATTCCTTGAAATACTCTTCTAGCGCCACATCGCCGAAAACTAAAGCTGCGTTCAGATACGTTGCCGTTTCTGGGTACACGACTTTTACGGCGTTTGAAACAATGCCGTCTATGGCGCAGCGCCGTAGTAATTCCGCCCGCTCTGCGTCCGTCCCGCAATTCAACCACGGTGCAACGCGCGACGTGGATTCGCCCAAGCAGAGCGCTATGAATTGCTGGATGCTCGCATCGGAGATTGTAACGACCGCTTCCTGAATAGCATCTCTGCGTTCGGAAGCATACAACACCGATTCATCCAGCCATTCCACCGCGCCAGTAACGTAAGCAGAACGGAAATTGCCGACATGAACCTCCTCTTGCATTGCGACACACTTAAGGTAACTTCCCTTCGTTGCGACCTGTTTAACCAACCACAGTACCGCCTTGCGTTCTGCGTTCTTGCGGGCGTCGAACACTCGCAAGACGCGCTTTGTGACTCCGCCTTCTCGGAAAAACAGTGATTTGAGCGTTTCAGACAGCGGTTTTCCCGCACCTTCTTTACCCCGCTGGCACATCCACCGCAAAGCATCTTCTGACAATCCCGCATCTTCCACGTCGTAAAACACGCAAGCGAAATCCCGCAAACTCACCACTTGCCGCACATCGGCGCTAAGCCCCGGCAATTCCTGGCCTTCCGAAGCTACAACAATCCGCCGGACAGAGCTGTCGTTCGGGTGTTCCTCGGTATACCGCAAATATTTCTGAAATGAGTCGCACGCATCCGGGATGAAAGATGCCAAGTCGTCTCCGACCAGCATCACCTCCGTACGCCCTGCGATTTTTTCGGTTTCTTCGGGAGCGATTGTCAAAATTTCAATCAGTTGTTTCCCCTGACGGTAGCGCGGATTGGCGAATACTTCCTTGAGTATTAATCCGGTGCCGTCATCGCTCCGCAAAAAGCAGACAGCTTCCCGCCCAACTGCACAATCAACCCATTCGCGCAAAGCGAAAATCGCTGCCCGTTTATTCTCGTCGGTCAACAACGCAAGATAGCCGGGCATACCCAGCAATACTAAAGCGTTACCGCTCACCTCCTGTGACTTCATCACATCGCGAATCCGCTTGAAAACTTCGTCAGGCATAGGCAGCCATGCGCCTTCCTTCACAAGATCGCTCAAACGCAACTCAACGCTGCCGCGTTCTTGGCAGAACCGACGTAACGCCGTCCAGCTTTCCCCCGGAGGCACGGTTACCACCCGAGCCTTCGCTTCCGCGAGGGGATTCCTGATGTATTCGCAATACTCGTTCAGTGTCATGGTATCACTCCAGCAACGAAAGCCCTGCTTCGGGAAGTCTATCAATCAACTTTAAGAGCAGTACCTTCGCCTCGGCATCGGAAAGCATATTCACCTTTTCAGTAGCATTCATCCGCGCATGAGTGTCATATCTCTGCTTGACAAACGCCTCGACCGATTCGCGAAGCCCTCCGTTTGTCAGCCACCGGTCCGGTGCGGCACCAAATTTTTTGCATAACCACTCGCTCAGTTCTCCAACCTTGAACCCGATTTTTTGATAACGAGCGGGCAGCACCCGTTTGAGGAATTCATCACCCGCCGTGGCCACATCCACAAATGCACCCTCTTTTTCAAGTTCGTCGTGTATGAACTGTAAGCGTTCTGCCGATACCATTCCCGGATTCGCGACCGCATCAACGAGGCTCTTGGCGTCATCTACCGCCAAAACGCATTCAGCGGGCAACGCGTGTTTGCGGCTCCATTCGACAGGCGACTCCGTGCCTGTGCGTTCGCGCCACAGTGCAACCACCAGCTTGGAAACCATCGTCCGACTGTATTCCTCGATCTTGCCGCGCCCTTGCGCCTTAAAACTCTGCTCATCGGTTTTCGCCGACTCTGTCGAGAAGGCATTGTAAAGCTCGCGGCGTTCCGCGAGCGCCGTCGGCCAGATATCCCCGAAGATTTCCCGCATCGCATCCAGTTGCCGCGTTTGAGCCGCATCGAAGAACAACTCGCGGATAACCTCGCCCAGCTGTTCCAGAAGCACTTCAAAGGCTTTTACATCCTCGCCCGAGAGCGACGATCTGCTGAGTAGTTCAAAGAAGCGCTGCAACGCCGGTTGCATCTTCACCCAAAACTCCGTCGGTACCTTGTTTTCGCTCAGCACCGCGTTGCGCAAGCGGTTCAGTGCGTCCTCGAAGCTCATGTATCCCGATGAGCCAGCCAGTTCACGGATATGCTCGGCGCAGAGTGTCTGTCGGTAAACCTCTTCCAGTACGGCCTCGGCGTCGCCGCGTTTC
Organism: Desulfobulbus sp.; assembly: GCA_028684915.1. The sequence continues at coordinate 10,136 of JAQUEZ010000129.1, read as the reverse complement.
CACAACCAGCCGCTTGTCGCCGCGAAACGATTTTTGACCGCTCCGCAATAGATGTGCGATAAACTACCCATGCGTTCCGCCGCCGCTTTCAACTCTGGCTTGGTATTATCGACATACAGCTGGAATGCCTCCTCAAACACCACAGGTGTCATATAATCGGCCATCGCCTCTGCCAGCCCCGGTGTTGCTAGAAGAATCGCACCTATTTCCTTCACCTTGTTCACGCGAGTTTCGGTGTCTCCTTTGGAACTAATGCTATTTGCTGCGCACAATGCATCTATGACTTTGCTCATCATCTCCGCGTTAGCATCGTATTGCGCACGGATATAATCAGGTAGCACCCACAGCGGGACGCGCTGCGAAATCTTTTCGAGACGTTCCCCGACTGCGTTTAACGCCGCCTCCACTGTTCCGTCAGCAAGCGCGCTGCTCCTGAAAATCACGCTGCCTTGTTCGATGAACGCCTTTTCCTCTTTCGACAGACGACAGATCAGTTTCTCGTTCTTGATGGAGTTAACGCCGTCGTCTTTCACCACAGACTCAATAATTTCCGCCAGCGTCGCAGCATCCAGCATCTTGCTTGTCACGCCATCCGTCCATTGTAGTTTGCGCTGTCCGGTCAACCATGTTTTCAGCACAAAGCCCAAGACGAAGGCCGAATGCGGCACTCCCAGCAGTCCGAACGGCGGTCGCTGCAGGTCGATGTAGAGTTTGCGTATGGAGCAGGTATTGCCTGCGCCTACCGTGCTGTCCTGCCGTTTCTTGCAGAAATCTCGTAACTGTGTCAGCGGATGGTTCGGATTCGCGTCGAACCAGGTATCCTCGCCTGTGACGCCGTTCTTCTGCCACGTCAGCACCACGGTCTTCCACGGGCCTGGTTTTGCGAACCTGTCAAACTCCATGCCTGCCAGCGCCCAGCTCTGCAAGGCGTTAGGCGCGGCGAACGCACTGATACTGAAGCCACATAGATCGTCCGTATATGCAGCGAACGTTTGTTTCGCGTAGGTGGTGAGCCAGTCCTTTTTCAATTGCCCCCAAGTCACTTCCTCGGCGAACGGTTCCCCGTTTGGATTGGGTTTGTACACTATGAGTTTGGCAGCACTCGTTACTTTGGATTGCCACGCTGCTTTGACGTTGCTAACATGCGTCTCGAACACCTTTTTGCTCGCGCTGTCGTTTGACAAAGCGTGACGGGCGCTGTTTTCCGTGAACTCTTCCCATGCCTTCGCGTTGTCGCGGCAGAAGCTGACTTCCGGCATCGTCACGAACAGCATCCGGTGGTCTTTGAACTGTTTTGCCAATTCCCTTGCTTTGTCTGGAATGCGCAATTGTTCCTGTTCATCCCGAGCTAGAATGAACTGGACAAGCACTCGGTTCCCTGTCGAGCTAAAAGTCTCCCGTCTCGGGATACTTGACGCTGAAAGACCGCCGACACCCGCCACGCGCGCATCAATACGACCACCGTAGCTGATACCTTTCAATTGTTTAACCAGCTCTGCTTCGGTTTCTTTCAGCACGAGTTCGGCAAACTTGCCTTCCAATGCTGCTTTTTTTTCCTCGATCTCTTTTGTGTCCGAGCGGTCACGGAAACGTTCGCAACGCCCGTTCACAATAGCGAAACAATGCTTTTGCTCCAGATTGCGTAGGATCGCATCCACGCCCTGCAAAGCGCCGTCCCCTTCGAAACTGCGCTGGACATTTTCCACCGTCGTGCTCAATAGCGGATGCCCCGCTCCCTGCAACTGCTCGATCAAGCCGAACAACAGCACAGTCTTGAAGACGCGCTGCTCATCCGGCTGCAAATCCTTTTTGCGTCTCGCATACTCCGCCCGCGCCTCCTGCACGACTTGCCCGGTCCCCAGGTCGTCCCGTTCTACGAAATACTGCCACAGGTGATCCACCGTCAGGAACTGATGACCGGGAACTTCCAGCCCGCCTATTTCGATAAACGTCCTGAAATCCTCGCCGTTCAGGAATTCGAACATACTCCGTTGGTTTGATCCGATCGCCACCGACAGATGTTTCAGCAGGAACGCCGCCATCGGATGTAGTGGCAGAATACCCTTAAAATCAGCCGCATCAATGCCCGCCTTGTTGACAACCATGTAGCTTTCGGCCACGCCGTTCACACTGTGCCACAGTTCGTCGCGCTCTTGCTTCCACTCTACTGTCTTATCCGGTTTGATAACGAAGGCGTCTGCCGCCAGTTTCAGAGCGGTCTCGTTCGGTAGGTCAAGTTGCTTGAACGTGAACCGGGTGTTCGCCTTCTTCGCGCTCTCTGAACCAGTCGCGACATAGGATGCTATATCCGTGTGTGTCACCGGCACGAAATAGAACCGACCTTGTTGCGCGGCCTCCGCCAATTGTTCCAAAGTCTTTAATTGCGAACGGTTATGATCCACGAATGCCGAGAACTCGTCCCAGATATAGACCAGCTTGGAAAGGCCGTTTGCTTTCAAAGATGCGTCCACCCACGCCAGGAACTCTTCAGCGCTCAAACCCAGATAAATGTGACGCGCCTCAAGCACCCGCATCGCGTCGCTCACCAGCCCGGCCTCCAGATTCGTATCCCGCAGTTTCTTCTCCAGTGCATCTGCTGTGTTGATGCCCGCGTTCAAGTGCGGGAGCTGAGCCTGCATCTCGTCGCGCTTTGCAAAAAAATGCTGCGCATCCTGCCGGATGCGCTCGATGACTCCTTCCAGCTTACCTTTCAGCGGGATCGTGTGTCCACCCGCTTCCAATGCTTTTGCGATTCCGCGCTGCAAGCGCATCAGAAACTGGTTTTTCGCGTCCACACCGTCAGTGTTCACGTCATAAACGACGAGAATCTTTTCGCTGCGCCGTTCCAACACCGCTTTCCGCAAGGGGTCCGGTATCTGTGCCTTGCGCAAATCCAACCATTGATGGACGCGTGCATCATCATCTGTGAACAGTTTTTGCAGCGCCAGCGACGCATGGCTCTTGCCAGTGCCGTAGGCTCCCGTGATCCAGAGCGTTTTTTTCCCGCCGTTCAGGCTCTTAAGCAACTCCCGCAGAATCTCCACGAACGAATCATGTGGATAGAACCCCAGCCATGTCTCCGCCGTCTTGTTTATATCCGCCAAGGTCATGCACGGTGCGTAATCCGGTCTGATCCCGAAATAATCTTTGTAGAATGCCATTCCCCCCCCTTGCTGGCTACTTCTGTGAAATCAATTCAACTACGTCATCCCGAGTCTTCGTTTCAGGGTACAACCGAACCTCATCCAGCCCCAGCGTGAAGCTGCACGCGATTAAGTCAGGATACACCGCCGCCAGCCCCATGCACTGCTTCTTGAACTCGTCCGGCAGGATGCCGAACGTCGACAGCGGTGATACAGCCTCCCCGTCGAACTCCGCCGCCATCATCTGCCGAACAGTGAACGCACCGCGCCCAGCCTTCTCCGTCATCACATAAAGCCCATAAAGAACTACCAGCGGATCTATTGTTTGCGAATGCCGCGTGAGTTTTTCAACGACTCTGCCTTTCATTTTAGTTTCAATCAGCGCCCTATCTCCTTCACAAAGCGGAGAAGCCTTGATCAGTTGGCAAAGAGACGACAACGCACCCTTCCTCACCGATGCCGATTCAACGGATTGCGCGAGCATTTCATCAATCTGCTTCATCGCATATCCGGTATCAAAATCCGTATTGCAGACATACCATTTAACAAGTGGGGAAGTATTTGCCAGACGGGACCACAACAACTGCCAAAACAGCAGGTCGCTGAAACCGCGCCTCTTGCCGACTTCCAAAAGTGGCGTTGTGGTTATAGTCGTTGACTCTTCAATCAACCCGGCTTCACGGAACCATGTCACGGCAGATGGAACCATCCGGTTGCCCAGCGCAGTCGTCTGACGGAAATTCGCGGCCTCGTTTGCCAAAACTTCAATCCATTCCGGTTTCAATCCAAAACTTATGTACTTATTGATACCGCTGATGTTCATTGTCGTCGCTCCTGCGTATCGTTTTGAGTAATACCGCCAACAGCCATCGCTGGGCGCATAGCACCTCATGCAATGGACGCACGTTGCTTCATCAATTGAAACTTTCACACTGCCGCTACGGGTGTCTTTCTCAAACCGCAACGCGCCTGTTGGACATTCCGCCTCGCAAGCATCGCATCCCGTGCAAGCAATAGCCTTGTGAACGGCGTATGCCAGCCACTTGAAAACTGCCTTGTCGGGTTTTCCGTTTGTCCAGACACATTGAAGCAAACCTCTCTGACCGTCCTCAAGAAGCGACAACTCAGCGTCTTCGATTTTCCCAATCGCTTTAAGCCATTCCTTCAATGCCGGTATTGCTTCGAGTGGGAATTCACAAATCACACGATCGCTCTTGCGTTCCACGCCGGGCGTTGCAATAACCTGTTTTAAGGACACACCGCTTTTTCGCGCATACCAACCGCCTTCGTAAACGAACGCATCTGCGTCCTCCTCAGAAGAAAACTCACGGTCAATCGTATCCCGCACAGCTTCAGCAAACGGCGCGACCGCCTCATGGTAATTCATTTGTATCAGATCATTTTGACGGTCGTTCGACATCGGACACATCAGGCAGCCGACACGGGCCAGCCCTTTTCGGTAGGCTTCATTCAGAACTAGATCATGCTCAAAAATGTAAAGCCATAGTTCATGCGAGGACCAAGCTAGAATCGGCATGGCATTTACCTGCGACTTGCTTTTCAAACCATCTCCGATATCAGCGTATCCCGAACGCCGTTGACTCTCCTCGCCACGCACACCGACAAATGCCATCGTTTTGATGGAGCTTTTTCCGAGCCTTTTCTTGAGCGCTAATATTGCGGGAGTGCTCTTGTGGACGGAACAGCACCAACGCAACGCTTGCGAAGGAGGACCGAAGAGTCGCCAGGTTTCCAATGCGGAAATCTTGGCAGAGACCTTCAAAAACGGGCGGCCTTTGTAGCGACTTTGGATTTCATCCCAGACGCTGTAGGTATCCGGAAGTTCCATATCCGTATCGCTGAAAACAACCGGCACGTCCAACGGCAGGACCTTGTGGCAAAGGTCGAGCAGAACCACCGAGTCCTTACCGCCGCTGAAGCCGATATAGACCGCATCGCATTTTCCCGCGTAGGCGTCGTACATTTCCTTGATGCGCTTCAGCGTGTCCGCCACCAGCGCGGTCATGATGGCACGGTTCTTCGCTACCATTGCCGCGACATCAACCGGAGCCAGTTTCACTTTTTTTCCCGTCTTCGCACCTTCCTGAGAGCCATCATCCACGCACAACGCACCCTTCCATTCAATGTCCAGCGGCTTGCCGTAGTCTGTCTTATTGAATTTCGCGATTTCTTCGCCGCGATATAGATATACGTTCTGCTTCGCCCAGAGAAGCGGACGCCGCTCTTTCGGATCGAACGCCAACCGTGCTTCTAACCCAGCGTGCGCCAGTTCCTCCGCAAAGACCGGACGGATTTCGCTCGCCACAAACTTTCCTGTCTGCGTCGTCAGGCGATACCCGCATGTACGCTTATCCCATTCGTAGCTATACAATCGCGCCACCCTCCGGCACGATGTCGTTTTTTTGACAAATATCAAAATAGCGACGACGAATTATGATGTATTGCTTTACCGTCGAAGCCTGGAGCCCGCTCCCGCTTGCAATATTCTCCACGCTTTCTCCATTTTCAACTCGCCTCGTCCATTCCGCGACACGCGGATTGGGGCCAACACTTCTGAACAGTCGCCAAGTCGATGGCGATAACGGCCGTCCGTCCGAGCCGATGATTTCGCTTTTCGTCTCCTGGGCTTCGGCAGGTGGCGGCGTCTCCGCCACCTGAAATTCGTCCAGTTTTCCCACCCGCGTCAGCCTCAACCGTCGCTCCCACAATGTTTCGCCTGCGTAGCTAAAATGGCAATAACCGTTGGCTGAACCTCCCCCCAACAAGCGAACTGCCAAAGCCGAAATCGACCATGCGCTACCGGCATATTCCACTTGATTGGAGTCATCCAACACAGTGCAAGTTATCTGGCTGTCCTTTGTGTAGACCAGTTTCGCGCCAACCGGTACACTAAGATTACTGAAGCGCGTATTCGGACTACGCACGCGCTTTCCCGGCACCGATAAGTTATTTGTTCTTGCACTGGATTTCTTCGTATTTGGAAAGACGTCGTTCTCGCCTTGGTAGTGTTTCGCGCAGACACGCATGAAGGTGTCGTTGTCCTGAAGGGCGTATTCTTCGCGTAAACGGATGCGGTAGAACAAATTCAGGGCAAACTCAAGTTTTGCGGCATTCACTTTCTCATCCAGTGCAACCATCGTATCGAGGATGGTTGTCAGTTTTTCTGAGAAATCCTCTGGTAAGGAAATCGCGACTTCGCTACGCCAGCAGGGTACTCCACCGACATCCACCTCATGGACTTCCGGCAAGAAGTGCACGCGAATATTCTCTAATGCCTCGGCGGTTAGGTGCGGCATCGACAGTTCGATTTCATGGAAAGTCAACGTGCCGTCCGCCTCTTCAAGCCATCCTGCGATCGTTTCCGAAATTGTTGCCAAACTATCGTTTATACTAGGTGGGGGCTGGAAACAGAAATAACCTCCCTTTCCCCATACAGCGACCGTAAAACCTAAATGCCTCAGAAAAGCTGCACAATCCTCCGGCGTAGCAATATGGTGGAAAACACCGCAAAAGCTTTTTAAAAGCCGTTCGACAGAAAAACAACCGTGATCCACCAGCCATGCCGTCGCCTGTTCGCGGAACGCCAAACGGGACTCATCATCCAAAACCATCTCGCGGGATAACCACAACCCGCTCCCAAACTGGAACATCGCGGCTTTCAGATCTTCGATCTGCAAATCCTCAAACGGGACTTTCTGCCGCAACAGCCGCACCGCCATCGGATCGAACGACACTCCGTTAGGGCATTCCTGTGCCAATACCGCCAAAATCTCAGTAGTCGTCATATCGTCAGCCTTTCATGGGGCAAAGCCAGCAGGACACTAGACTATGCAACAAGGCTATCTTTTCGATACCGTGAAATAGAAACAACTCTAAAGCCCTGTCCCTCATCCCTGTCTAGTTCCTTGTCAATTTCAGATATACGCATGCTTTTACCTTAGTCGTGAGCGAATGCTATGTAACATTTTGTAACATAGCATTCGCTTCAATCAGCGCGATTGAGTCGCGATTCCAGTTCAGCGAGACATCCAATGATTTCATCAAAGTTGGGGAATTCGGCCATGAACATTTCTTCCATGGCCTTGTAATCTTTTTTTAGAGCTTGCAATATGTCGCCTTCAGGAACGAGACGCAGGCTACCGATTTTAGCGGTATCATAAGAAGCCCGCGAATCCTTGAAAAAAAGAGTTTTGTTTTGCACGACCAAGGCGAGCAACCCTTTGTCGTGCAGAGCTTTTTCTATTATGTCCTCCTTTTGAGCCATCATGAACGTGTCATAATAATGCCGTGACATACGGTCCCGCATTTTTGAACCATGACAAAGTGCGTGGAGGATGGTTATTTTTTCCCAAAAACTGCGTACAACAGATAGTGTCGAAATGCTACACGTCGATTGTTGAAACAACTTTGGAAAATCTTGCGCAACATAGGGTGAGATCGTGGTTTCGTTTTGTGGCTCAGTCCCGCCTCGAGCCCCAAACTCTAGCTTTATTTGTGGTTTAATATAGTCCGCGCCAGTCGTTGTTTTTGGATATCGAAATTTTATCGTCTGTCTGTCCGGATCATCCGGATCAATGATAATTTCCCAACCCTCACGCCTTCCCAGAGCTTCGCTAATGCTTGTCGTTAATGAGCTGAAAATAATTTCTTCAACAAAACGTTGAGCGTTTTGTTTTAGACTGTCGATGCGCCTTGCCCGTTCTTTTCCAGAGATACCCGCTTCCGCAGGGCTTCTGCCTTCAGCCATCGGCGAGGTCTCGCGGTTTATGGTTAGGTCAATATCTTCTGAAAAGCGTTCGATTATGCCATAGGCCTTTGAAAGAGACGTGCCGCCTTTAAATGTGAGGTAGGGGGCTATTTGCGGATCGGTGAAGAGTCTTTTCAGAGTCCAGCAAACCCAGAAGTCTTTTTCTATGACAATTGGCTGCAAGCCCCGGCGGTTGGCGGCCTCGGTAAAAATGTCGTAACGTTCAGTGTCAGGCTTTCTCGCGAATTCGTCCATTTTTGACCTGTTTGATCTTGAGAATAATTTCAGCTAGCCAACTAGGTGTGCGGTCAGTGTGAGCAACGAGACAGCGAACGTCGCGATCCGTTAAGGCATTAGCGCAGCGCTGGAGCACCGCGTCATCAATATTATTCTTACCTAGATGAGCTAAAGCTTGAAGCGTGAGATTTGCCGTGTCGGACACACTATCAAACAAGGGCACTTTGGCGTGCTTGAAAATAACAGTTCGGCCAGCAATCTTTTTGGCGTGCGATGGTCCATTGGTTGTGTAAGTAGGTTTGGCGGGAACTTGCGTAGACAAACCAAGGGTGTTTGCCGCCAAGGCGCCAGAAGCAAAAATTTTATTCGCAGCTTTTGGGGCAACGGCACGGGCAAGTCCGTTGGCATCAGGAGAAAGAATGCCTAATACAGCATGTTGTTTTGGAAAATCGTAAACGCCTCGATCCAAGCGCCTGATGATTTTTTGCCGCACCAAGCGCGAGAGGGCTTGATCCACAATAGCTCGTGACCCAAGATCAAGGAAGTCTTTGGGCGCAAAAACCCAACCGCGCCGCTTGGCGCGTATTCTCTTAATAATTTGTTGCGTCACCGTTGACATCACACCCTCCTATATTGTCAGATAATAACACACATATTTCTGACAATCAATCTGGATAGAGATTTTATTTTTTTATAATAAAACAAATTGTTATATAATTTTATCATGAAAGAGTGCTTTTGTATTATACAGCGATCAATTCTTGATGAGTTTTGGCTTTTATGGTTCTGGACAAGGATTTTGTACGCTAAGCTGATTGGAGACCAGAGGTCAATAATATGGGCCCAACGGCACCTTGTCCGTGTGATCAACCTCAAATCAGAATCCGTTCGACCTCATCGAGTGAGATCTGATCGTTGCGCCGGTCATAAAGACCGGTGGTGCGGGCTGATTCATGATTTGCCATCTGCTGCGCCACTTCGAGCTTGCCGCCATTGCGTAAGTATTCGGTGATCCCGGTCGCACGAAAGCTGTGACAGCATATTTGGGTACGAACTCCAGCATCCTCTGCGCGACGGCTGACCATGCGGTAAACGTCGACTTGGTGCATCGGTTTTTCGGAAAGCTGGTTACTGCGACCGCGTGCGGTGCGGAAGAGATAGCCCTTTGCGCTCGCGCCAATTTCCGTCTCCGCGATATAGGCCTCAAGGTAGTGTTCAAGATTATGGTGGCAGGGCATCTCATGACGTTTGCCGCCTTTTTCGTGCAATCGCACCCAGGTGCGGCGGCCCTGGACATAGACATCTTCGCCGCGCATCTTAGTAACCGCTCCGACGCGCGCGAAGGTATACACCATGAGGCCGATCAGGGCGCGATCCCGTAGACCGATCAGTGAGTCCGTCTCGATGGAGTCGATCAGCATCCGGGCCTCTTCTGCCGAGAGCACTGAGGTCTTGCCTTTTTTCACCACATGTTTCGGCCCCCGGACGGCGTGGGCGGGGTTTGCCGGGATCACCTGGCTGACGACCAACCAGTTAAAGAGCATGCGGAGCGCGGCAAGCTGCAGCTTAACCGAGGGAGCCGCAATTCTTTGCTGTAATCCCTCCACATAGGCTGCAACATGCACAGGCCGTATCTGGCCGAGCTCGTCAATCCCCTGGTCCGCGCACCAAGTCGCGAAGCTACTCGTTGCCCTCGCATAAGCCTTGCGAGTATTCGGGTTTCTGATTTGCGCGGTGAAGAATTCAATCACCCGTTCGGCCGTCTTTGCGTCCGGAGCAAAGAGCGCTGGCAACGCCATTCCATTTTGCCCTCCAATGACCACCAACACCTCTGCCATACTCTCTCCTCTGATCACCCTAGTTTATGTATGATAACGTCCTTTATCATACATAAAACTGTTGTTGTCTTCAGCCATTTTAGCCTTCGAACCCTTAATCGAGTTTTGACAAATCAGGCTTCTCGGCTTCGACCAAAAAAAGCGGCTTAG
>JAQUEZ010000128.1 GCA_028684915.1 Desulfobulbus sp. | reverse complement strand
TACCCAGGACTCCGGAGACCAGCCATGTCTGACCAGACCCATTGGACCACCATTTGTCCCCATTGCGGGTATGAGTCCGAAGACAGTGCGATGTGTCAGTCTTGCGGCCGATTGATGGATGAGTCGGCGCCGGTGCTACCTTTTTCTCTTGCGCAGGCTATTTCTTCATTTGCTGGTTCCCTTTCCTTTGAAACAACAAGAGAAGTTTGGGACAATGAGGACAAGGCAGACTTTCACGAAAACATCCAGAAGAGCCCTGTTTATTCTTTTTTTTCAGGGAATATTTTCCATAAAAACAAAGGGTAACTATTTCCTTTTATGAATTTCTACCACAGCTCCGGGTTTTCCTTCGCCCGGAGCTAATTTATTCTCTGGTGGCGCCTGAAAGTACCCCTCTGATGTCGGTCGATTCCCCTGACTGTCCACCACCCCTTTAAACACCTTACCAATCCCCTCTGTGGCCATCCCTTTTGCATCAGTACGGATTCGGCCCTGTCCTGATTCCTCATGTCGATTGACACTCCGCAGATTATCCGCGTCGGTTATGGTTCGCGTCCCGTCAGGTTTTTGTAATGGGAGGGGACTTTCGGGAGGTTGAATGCTTCCCTCGGTGATGCCGGCGGTGTTGGAGCGAACCGATCCGGCCGACTGGTCGACATAACTCTTCATCAGCCCTTGGTCATGGATCCGATTTCGGGTGCTGTGGATGGTTCCTTGTACCTCTGAGTGGGTACTGCCCCAGCCGTATCCGTGCCCGCTGACAAAGCCACTGACAATGTCACGCATATTGTTGACACCGGCTGCACCATGTTGCGTGACATAGCTGTTGAAGTCACTGATGGTTTTTCGGATCGTCTCCGGGGACTCCTCGCCATACCGCTCTCGGGCGTAATTCTTCACCAAGGCCGTGGTCAGATCTGCACCATAGGATTCCTGTGACCTACTGATTGACCGGGCCTCGTCAATGACGGAGTAGGCCTCTGTAGCGCCGATACGTTTGGCTACGTTGGCGAGGTAATCCAATCCACGACCATTGCTGAATGTCTGAGCGACTGCTTCAGAGCGCACTTTGGCTTCGTCCCTGGAAAAGGCTTTGGCCGTGTCTTCAGAAACGGAGAAATTAGCAACTTCTCCATCGGTCCCTACGACTGAAAGCTGTCCATTTGCACCCATCCGAAATCCTTTAATATTTCCAACCCCCAACTGGCTTTGGATTTCTGTTCTTGTAGCCTCATCCAATGTATGCATAAAACTCGACTGATCATTAAATGATCGTTTCCAGCTAGTTCTGAGTGCATTATTTAACGTGTCGGAATAGCTCTGATTGGTCCCACCTGAAAGACTATCCCTCTGCACCTGCTGCCAGAGCATTCCCCAATTGCTGTCACTACCCAGGGTCTTGGCAGCACCAGCCACCTTCTGCTGTACCGCCATAGCCCCCACCTTGACCGGATCAAGGCCATGAACTGAGGCCTGGGTGGTGGTTCTGGCTCCATCGCTATCCACCACGTAAGAGGCCTTACCGGCGGCAAGGATGTCCTCCTGGGTGCCAGTCCCACCAGGACCAAGGGTGACGACACTGGAAGAACCGTCCGGGTTGACTGATTCAGACCGCATCCGGGTCGCGGCTCCGTCAGGGCCGGTGGAGATGGTCACCGGCCCGGAGGCAGTGCTGACACTCTGGTTGGCCGAGGCCATCATGGTGGCAAAGTCCCCCTGCGAGGTCATGGGGGTAATCTGTCCCGACTGTTGTAAGTTCCTGCGGGCGTTTATGGCAGCGGTATGCCCGCCTACGGATTTGTGGAGACCCCAGGACTCAGCGGCAGCCAGGTTGGCAAAGCGATGTTCGGCCATCCCGTCCAACAGGCCGGCGGCCTTGGTTTGCTGACGCATAGCGGAAGAAAGTCCATCCGGGGTCAACAAGGCCCCGGCATGACTCCCGGCTCCCTGGACAAGACTGCTCAGGTTGCCGGCCAGCATGGCCAGGGCATGGCCACCGAAGCGGATCAGCATCATCGAGAACAGACTCACCAGCATGATGCCGGCAGAACGGATGACCCCGAACATGGCCAGCATCTTGGTGGAGACCGAGGGCAGGGCTGCCATGGCATAGACACCGAGACTTGACTGCCGAACCTCCTCGAAGTTGCGGGCGGCATAATCCATGGCTGCCCCATGAATCACCGCATCGGTCACGCCCCAGGTGGAGAGGAAGACAAAAAAGCCGAGCATCACCGAGGCGGCCTTACCGACAATCGGGGTGGGCAGAAAGAGCACCAGAAACGGGATCACGCCGATGGCAATGGCGGTCATCACCGCCCGGATGATCGGGATCCACTCGTTCATGGTCAGGCCGATCCCAAGGCCGGAGGAGGTGATCTTACGGTCGCTCTCCATCAGCATTGAGGTCTCGACATCATCCTGGAAATAGAAGTTGTAGAGGATCTCGGCAATCTGCCGCTGCTGGATGATCCGTTCCGGCGTCACCGCCGTGCCGGTGGTGAAGTTGAGGGTGTTTGAAATTTGATTACGGCAGGTGGTCAACTCGGTGGCGCTGTTTGGATCGTAGTAGGATTTGCTGCACACCTTGCGGATCGACTCGCCATAGTTGGCAGCGGTGGCATAGATCGGCTGCAGATTGTTCCAGGCCTGGGTACAGCTCATGGCGGTGCCGGCCGGACTCGCGGCATCGTAGTAGACAGTGAAAACGGAAGGGTTGACCGCCTGGGCGAGATTGACCAGGAAATCAGTGCTGGTGTTGCGCAGGTCATCCAGGGACAGGGTGGTTCCCGGCCGCATCAATTCGAAGGTGACGCAGTCCTTGACGTAGCGGATCATGGAGGTGCGGGCATAGTTGTCCTTGGGCGAAGAGCCTTTGACCGACTCCAGGGCCTTGAAGCCAATACCGCCTGCGGTCTGGGTATAGGCCGCATCCGGAGCCGCCGAGGTGTCGATGATATCCACCAGACCGCGTTCGATCAGATTGAGGGTGCCGGCGGTGAAAACGATGGCATCCGGGATATCGCCCACCGTCTGGAACCGGTTGAGCACCGGGTCATAGACGGTGATATGCCCCTTGGGCACAAAGACCGCGAGATAGACGATGGCTCCGAAAACCACTGGCACGGTCCAGGTCAGCGGGATGATCCGGGCCCCGGTGGTGGCCCGGGCAATCCAGGCCGCTGCCCCGGCCATGATGCCGATGACCGTCATCACGAAAATGAGTCCCTGATAACTGGCATCGCTGAAGATCAGGGCAATGCGGATGAAGGCCTGAACAATGGGATTGAAGCCCCCGTAGGTGTAATACTCCATATCCAGGGCCAGGGCAGAACTGACCGAGAGCAGAATGGTGACCAACACCAGTGGAATAAACGCCCACATCTTCATCGTGTTTATCCTGCTAATCACAACTGCATCCTTGCTGCCAGGTCCTTGCCATAGCGTCGGGTGATCTCGGCGGCCATCTGGACCTCCATCCGCTGCATGTGGTTGAGATAGGCAACTGTGGTGTTCATTTCGTTGGCCGCCGCGATATAGCTGGTCTTGGCCGACTCCTTGAGTGCTCGAATCCGCGCCAGCATGGTGGTGATACTCTGATCGGCATGTTCGGCAAAGAGTACGGCAGCGCACTTCTCCGGTCCTTGACCTGAGGAGGGGCCGACTTTTTTCTCCAGCACCTCCTTGGCCTTAGCGGCAATAGATTCACCCCGGAGATAGAGATCGGAGAGCATCTGCAGGCTGTAGGCCTTGGCGGTGATGTCGGCCAGGCCGGGGATGATCGTGGCACGGGTGCTGGTGCCCACCGCGGTTTTGAGGATCGGCAGGGTGGCCAGCGGGTTGGACTCAAGAACGGTCTGCTCGGTGGCGGTGAGCGTCCCCTTGTTCTCCACCTTGTCGGCAATACTATTCAGGGTGGTGCTGATGTGGGCGACCAGGTCCCGGTTGGCATCGTTGATCTGGCTACAGGTGCCGGTTGTACTCTTGATGTAGACTGCGCCTTCTGTGAAGGCCTTGATGTCATCCGGATTATTCTGCGGACAGGGCGGGATGGTCGAAATGCGATATGCATTGGCAGGGCCTTCCAACTGCACGTCCCCTACCAGTCCTCGAATCAGATCGATATGGCTGGCCGGGATGCTCATCCGCGAACCGACATTGGCGAGCAGCGAGCCACCGGCCAGGAAGATGTTGGTCATGTCGGCATTGCAGCCGCTGGTTACAGCCGCCACATCGGCCGACTGAGGCTGATTGTTGTTGGCCCGGTCCTGCTTGGTAAGGATATCCCACATCTCGGCCGTGCCGCTGACCAGCTTGTTCTCCTTGATGGCGGTGCCAAGTTTCTCCCGCATCACCTCGGAGGAATGAAAACCGTTTTCGTTGGCCACGATCCCCACCAGCTCCTTGGAGGCAGAACACTCATCCAACTGCATGGAGTTCAATTTATCCGCCAGGGCCTCGAAGTTCTTGATGGTGTTTGAGCACTGCTCGCAGAGCGTCTTCAAGGCCAGATCAAAGGCCACCGCCGGGGCACCCGAGAGGATGGCCTGGAGTTTGTTGACCAGGTAATCGGTGTTCATGAAGCTGAAGCCGCCCATAAACACATCGATGCCGCCGCAACCGCTCTTGATCCGGGGCACCTCCACGGTGACCGGATATTCGGCGGTACTGTGCCAACGGCCGGAGAAGCTGCCGCCGGAGTAATAGCCACGCTGCTGCCCGCTGAAATAGTTGGGGGTGCTTCCGGCATGCTGCTGCAGCCAGTCGTCGACCCAACCGGCCTGCGCCGTTTGGGCGAAGAGGGTCACAGCGACAATGGCGGAAAGGAATGCTGTTCTCATGGTTATGGCCTTATGGGTGACTTGTTGACTGGACTGTTAGCCTGCCAGGGTGTCTGAATCTTCAGGATCGAGGTCGGATCCAGGGCGCTGCCCTTCTGAAAATCGTAAGTGGTGAACGATTCCACGGAGGTGTCACCCCGTATGGAGCGAATTGCCTGGTAGAGGTTGCGCTCGATCTCCGGCAGGGTGGCCACACCGGTGGCGATCCGCATCGAGGCCTCCCGATCCTGCCTGATCAGCAGCAAGGTGGGTGTGGTGGTAATGTTGAAACGCAGGGCGATATTGGGCTCACGTTCAATGTCCACCGGCTTGACCTGCCAGCCGTACTTGTCGACAAAGTAGGCCAGGATCTGGGCCTGCTTCTCACAGAAGCCGCAGCCGGCAGCGGCAAAGAACAGCAGGGCATGATCATCCTTGGCCTCGCGGATGGTGCCGGCGATCTCCTCCTGCTGCATTTGCACCCGGGCCACCGCTCCAGGGCTGGAGGTGGGATAGACCTGGTTGATGTTGAACAGGTCGGCCCGTTTCTGGGTGACGTACTGGGTGGCATTGGCATAGGCAAGGGCCTTGCGCCGGGCAATGTCCTGGATGGAGAGATATTCAAGGATGTTCTGCTCGGTCGGATACTGGACCGCCTTCTTCTGTAGGCCATTGAGCAACTGCTGAAAATCATCCGGATGCATGTTCCACAGGGTTTCTGTGGAATAGTGAGACAGGGACACCTCACGAGATAAAGGGACAGCCTTGGGCTCAGTTACCGGCATCTCCCGCTCCTCTTCGACCACCGGAGCCGGATCCTCGTACCAGAACCATCCGTGCTTGCTCTCCTGATAGAAGCTAGTAGCTGCCGAGGGCATAGAGTCCCCGGCCCAGACTGGCGTTGCCAGCAATGCCAGGCATAACCCATAACTACCAAAGCGGCAGCGCCTGGTGGCTGATCTCATGTACATCGATGAACCCATAGTATTTGCTGTCATAACTGCGGGGATGGGTGCCGACCATGAACAACTTGTCCGCTGGAACCAGACCGTTGAAGGAAAACATGGGCAAGGGGCGGCCCTTGCTGTCGGCTTCCAGGGCCTGCCCCAGCGGCCTGCCGTTGCAGAAAAAGTGGTTTGCTTCATTTGTGGTCAGTTGATCACCTGAAAGGCAGCCCACCTTCTTAATCATCTGGTCATGATCGCCACGGAGTCCCTGCTGCATCTGCGAGAGGCCCTGGTGGCGAAAGACCAGGTAGTCGCCCAACTCCACCTTGGCTGGAGCAGGGAGCAGAAAGAAGACCCGATGATCGAGAGAACCACTGGTGGCCACGGTAATGCGGCCGGGCAACCAGGAGCCGACCAGGATAAAGGCGAGAAAGACGATGGCTACAGCCCGTTCCCGCCGGTTCAACTGCCACCATGGTCTACTTGAGCTTGATTTCAGTATCCGGGTCATGATGCAGCACCACATCCTTGAGGATGATCAGTTGGCGAGAAGGTTGTTCCCTGAATACCTGCTCCAGAGTGTCGAGATTTCGTTTCCACTGGTCCTCGGTGATGGTTCCGGCAGCGAGCAAGGTCTTCTGTTCCTGCAGGTAGCCTTTCAAATCGGCGACCTTCACCTTGGGGACAAGGAAGCGGTCGTAGGCAAAGAGCAGCCCAAGAACGATGACCAGGACAATACCGATTACCTCCAGGTAGCCGGGGGAAGCGACAACATTTGCCGTTTGGCGTTCTTCGATATGTTCGTTCACTGACGACCTCGCAATCGGGCACTGATGCCGGCAAACGTGGGACTGTTGGCCGCCTTGCCGATCTTTTCCAGCAGGTAGGCCAACTCCGCCTCCCCATGAATTAACCAGGAGTCCTGACCGTTGTCATAGATCAGGGCCGGCACTTCGCTGATGATGTATCGGATAAACAACTCCGGGTTGACCTTGAGCGGCACTGCCAGCCGCTGACAAGGAGATTTGGGAGTATCCTGGCATTTCGGGTCAGCCTGCATCACCCGGCTGAAATAGTCGGCATTGAGGCGTTTGCCTGCCAATCCCTGCGGCAGACCAAACAGAACAGGCACAATCCGTTGTTCGCCGGTTCGGCCAATATCGATCAAGTAGCGATTCACCACCGCCTCGGGCACGGAGCTGGAAAGGAAGAGATAGACCGACTCCTGGGCGGTGAGCGTACTGTTGTCCTGCGTTTTCATCGCTTGTTCCTGTTGCGGACCGCTTTGCTGAATCCTTTCCATCTGACAACGGAGCTTATGCTGGAACTCAGGCGAGTTGTATTCTTTCGCTGTTTGCTGAGCTGCTACCTGTCCCTTGTCGTTATGAGCATTCTCTGGCAGATGCATGGTCTCACTGAGTTTACGGGCCTTCTCGACCGCCTTCTCCACCAGTTCTCCGGCTTCCTTGCGTTCTTCCGCCAAAACGCCCTGAAAGAGGGCGATTGTCAGTACCACCGGAAGTATCCTCCAACTCATTCGCAGCATGTGCAGCACCGTTGCATGCGGTAGACCACCCAGAGAAACTCGTCATTGGAACCCTGGGCCCCCATGTAGGGCGGATTGAGTCCGGAATCATAGGTAGAGGTCGCCCGGCCGATGGGATGCACTCCCCGAATCCCGGGCCTGGCCACATTCATCTTATAATGGCTCTTGATCCAAACCGGGGTGTACATGCAGCCGCAGATCGGAGAGGGATCACAGATCATACCGATGCGGTTGAGCTTGTAGAGCATCCGGTAGGCAGCGGTGGCATTGGCCTGAACGATGTTGTCGTTGTCGACATGGCCGGTCATGGGATAGGCCGAACCGCCACTGCCGACGCACCAGGGCATGGCATCCAGCGGCCAACCGGCATTGGCGGCGGTAGCATCGGCCATGCAGGCCATGACCATGGCCTTATTGGCAAAGAGGGAGACCTCGGGCGTGAGCAAAGCGGCCAGTTCATCGTTTTGCCACATGGCGTCATACTCGCTCCACCAGGTGCCGTAATCGTCACGCTGACAGATCCCCGCCATCAGGGGCAAGAGGAAGGCGTGCGACTGGGCAAAGGTGGACTCATTGGCGATATCGACTGCATCCGAGCTTTTATTCTTGCCCCCAAGTTCATCGGTTAAGGTTCCGCCAACCGAACTGCCCAGCATTGCCGAGTAAAAGGCAATCGATGAAGTGTCCAGGAGCAGAAAGGGCTCCCAATAACTGACGATTATTCCGGTCTCCATAAAGACGGGTGGTGGGCGCGGACAGAAGCACACCCCCTCGATGGTAAAATCAATCTCGCCCCAATGAATATCGGTAATCGGATTGAAGGAAGTTCCCGACTTGGCCAAGGACGGCGAAGGGGCCAGGAGAATGCAGAGCACCAAAAATCTGCTAACGCTGTGTTGCAAGGCGCACCTCCCGAACGGTCAGCTTGTTGTCCTGCTCAACCACCACCGAAGGCAATGCCTTGAGCTGAAGCCGGGCGGCAATGTCATGGGTCAGGTAATAGACCGGACGCTGCAACGCTTGTTTCAACTCATTCGCATAGCCACCGGAGAGCAAAAGAATGGCCCGGTGATTCTGAAAATAAGGAGACCCCTTGAACCATTGGATCTGCTCCGGGTCACTGCCGTCAATGACCACCAGTCCGCCGCTCAACCCGGCATATTGCAAGGGATTGAAACTGAAGCCCTGGGGATAGAGCAGGTTACCCTGGCTATCCTTGATGTCATGGTCGAGGGTATGGGTCAGGTCGACGGTGAACACCCGATCGCTTGCCGCCCGGGGTAGCGTATGCAGGTTGGCCGGTTGATAACGGTTGTGGGTGTTGAACAGGGCATCGAGGTCAATCGTGGTTGATTTCTGCTGAAGCTCTTTGGTGATGTCCTGTTCGACGATGGGATAGGTCCGTCCCACCGGTTCCAACCGGGTATGCGCTGCCAGCACTTGGGTGGTACAGGTGATGATCCATAGGGCAGCAAGGAATTTAGAGTCCATCTTGTTCCCTCCGGGCAACCATCTCCAGGATGGCTTCGTGATAGCTGAGGCCGCTTTTGACCATGGCCTCGATAGCAGCAATTTCGGCAGGTTTGGAGGTGTAGATGAAGTAGTCGTAGTCGTTGACCACCAACCGGGCCACACCAAGTCCAAAAGGGGTATCGAAAAAGACCTCCGAGTATTTGGGTGGATTGGATTTGACGCTTTTCAGCAACTGGAGCACAAAGTCGTCATACTCGATCAACCCCTGCTTGCGGGCCTGATCGAAGTCCGAGGATTCCAGGTAGATCTTGAAGGCCGAGTTACCGTTGATCACCCGGCCCACCTCGCCGAAGCTGTCAAGATCAAGGATCGACTGAGTGATGATCATGAAACTGCCGTTGTACTTGCGGGCACGGCGGTACCCCTCGTTGATCACCGGCCCCAGCATGGCGGCCTTGCCCAGAAACTGCCAGGCCTCGTCAAAGATGATCAGTCGGGAGCGGGATCGGTCAGAGAGGTAGAGATCCTGGGTGACCGCATTGAGCACCAGCAGAGTGACGACCCGGTAGAGATCCGGCTGGATCTTGAGGTTCTCCAGCTCCAGGACCACAAAGGCATCGCGGTGGATGTCGAAGGTGGAGGGACCGGTGAAGAATTTGCCGTGAAAGCCGTGGCTGGTGAACTCGCGAATGTTGAAGGCCAGCTTTCTGGCCACTTCAACCAGGGCCGGGTTGTCGCTCATGGAGTCGAAGTCCGCTGCCGGCACCTCGGGGAACTTGGCGAGAAACGCATAGACCGTATCGGCATCAGCCGCTTGCCCCTTCTGCTGCCAGGCCCAGCGGACCGCATTGCGGATCATGTTCAGCTCAGTATCGTCGCACTTCTCCGTATCCGAGTTGGAATAGGCCATCTGGGCAAAGACGGCGGTAACCGATTTGAGTTCTTCCTCCGGTTCCTGGATGGAGGTGAAGGGGTTGAGACAGACCGTGGTGCCCGGCTGAAAGTCGAGATAGCGGGCGCCGAGCATGTTGGCGATTTTCTTGTACGAGCCACCTATGTCGATGATTCGCACCAGGGAGCCGCAGGCGTAGTAGTTGAAGGCCAGGAAGTTGACCAGAAAGGACTTGCCCGAACCGGTGGTGGCGCAGCAGACGGTGTTGTGGTTGGGTGCCCCCTTGGCAAAGAAGTCCAGGCTGACCAATTGCCCCTTGCGACCGGTGAAGATCAACTTCGGTACCCCACCGGTGCCGGCGAAGTCGCCCTGAACGGGTAGTAGTGGAGTCACCGAGGGCACCGGGGCAATGAAATCCCGCTCCAGGTTGTCGACGTTCTTGCCAGTAGTGTAGAGCCCAAAGGGCAAAGCAGAGAGGAAGAGGATTTTGAGGATGAAAGAATCTTGTTGCATGACATAGCCGTTATCCTCCCAGATCCGTCTGGCCCGGGTGCAGGACTCGCGTGCCCCTTCCAAATCCCGGTCCCAAACCAGCAGGATGGGGATGATGCGAACGAACTTGACCCCGTGCTCCAGGGCATCGGTTGCCTCCAGATGCTCCTCCTGCTTTCGCCGCAGCAAGGGGGAGAGCGAGCCCACTGCCTGCTGATTGAGCAACAGGTTGCATTTGGCATGGATCCTGGTCTCCAGACCCTGCTCAAAAAGGATGTTGAGGGTATAGAGGAAACCGGTCTTGATCTGGTCCATATCCGAGACCAGGCCCCAGATACCGCCAAAGAGCGTATTGGTCTGCAAGGGATCGACCTCGGTGGGGATAATCTTGGGGGTGGTACAGCAAAAAAAGTTGTCCCCCACCTGGAGATGGTCACCCACTTCCCGAACCACGGTATCAGCGTTCAGGATCTGTTTGCGCAGAGGAATGGTGTCATTGTAGCTGGTGAAGTTGTGCTCCGGATACCCTGTCGGGTAGTGGTTGAACAACCGCCGCGCCCATTCGAGCAGCTCACTTGGCTGCATGGAGCGTGGGGACAGCAAGGCTGCTTTGAGGGTTTCGGTGATCTGCCGCTTGATGTCTTGAAGAGGTTTTGCTTTCTCTCGGTCGATGAAGTCCTCGGGGTTCGGTGCTTCAGGCATATCGCCGGGTAGCTTGACCGCGACGATCAAACGAAAATTGCGCACCGGGATGTTGGAGCAGGCGGCCAGGCCTCGCCGTCCCTGCTCCATGAAATCGATGATCTGATCCGTGCTGGTGCGGACAATGATATCATCCACTGTTCGACTTTCCCGGTAGGCCTCCAGAATCGGGGCGATATGTGAGTCGGCATGGAGAATCAGTTGGAGCACGCTCCCCTTGGGCAGGCCGGCCCGAAACAACCCCTCCAATGAGGTCAGGGCCTTGGGGCCGGCAAAGGTCAGCGGGGTGCATTCCCAGAGCATGCCCAGACTGCAATCCTGATTGAGGTAGGCGTCGAGGTTGTAGTCATAGGCCAGATAGTTCAGATAGGCCGAGAACGGATGCCGGCTGGTTATCCGTTCAAGGTCTGCCTGCTTGAGATGTGCGCCAGAGCCAAGACCTATTTTTTCCAGCAGGGCAATCATGGCTTTTTCTCGCTGACCTCGGTCAGCACCCACTGGGAGGGCTCAATCTCCAGGTAGGCGTACCGGGTCATGAACAGTTCGTTGTTCTCGCCCCTGTAGGGCAACAACAGCACCCGCATGATCTTGGGTGGATTGAGTACCGGGGTTTCGGGCGCTTCCAAAAGATCGGTAAGCGCCTTGTAGCGGCTATTCTGAGCCTCGATCTGGGAAACGTTGCTGTTCTCGCTTCCTTGACCGTCAGGCAGCCGGGCTTCCTTGTAGGCAGCCGGGGTATCGACGCATTTGCCTTCACTGTCCTTTGCCTTGCAGCGAAAGTTTTCCTCATAGGGATTCACTGCATCCTTGACCCCGGCACAGCCGGAGACGCAGAGGAGAATCAAAATACTGGCGAGCAGTTGCTTCATAACGTCCTCACTGTTGGGCAAACTCATTGTTCTTGATGTCTCTGATATCCAACTCCTTGCCCTCAGAGACGATGACCGTGATCTTTTTGGCCGCACCGACCTCAATCACCGGGGTGGTCTGCTTGACCAGGTCGAGGTAGAAGTCGCTCATGGTCTGGGCGCCCTGGGAAAGTCCGGTACCCAGAGCGGACTTGCCGACCTGGGAGCCGTCGATGGTGGAGGTGGAGCCCAGAGGCGAGGTCGAGGTGGTGGTGGCCGAGGCCTTGAGAGCGTCGCCGGCCCCTTCGAATAGACCGGCGACAATAGCCCGGACCGTGGCCGCACCCATGCGCGAGACCACTCGGCCGGAGAGCCCGACTTTGGAATCCGCATCGGTGACAAAGCCCTTGACCTGGGCATCGATCACCGCCTTACCTTCGTTGCTCAGGCAGGAGAGCGAGACCAGCCGGACATCGGCCCGCTCCTTGTCGAGCCGGCCCACTGCTTCCGCCACCACAAAGCAACCGGAGAGTTCGGCTTTGATGTCGTTGGGCAGGACCGCCGGGGTTTTGATCCGCAGCAGCAGCGGTTCCGGACTGTTCTTGCTGGTGCCCGAGGTGGCCGCATCAAAGCCGGTCAGCAGGTTGGCCTCCATGAATGAGGGCGGCAGGTACACGGTCCGGCCCTTCTTCTTGGCCTCCCCCTTGGGCAGACTATCGTTTTTGATCACCGTGATCTTGCCGACCCGCTTTTTGTCCTTCTGGTTGCCGGTCGGTGCGATATGCGGATTCTCCTCACCTCCCGCCAGCGGTTGCATCGGTGGTGGGAAGGCCGCCTTGCCGCGTTCGATCTCGCCGGCTTCGGGTATCTTGGGCAGTTCTTTTTCCCGGGCAGGTTTCTGATTGCTCCTTTCAGTGGCTTCCAGATCCTTCCGGCCCCGCTCCAGATCCCGCTGCATGGTGGAGACATGCCCTTCAAGTTCCTCCAGCTTGCGTCGGTACTCGCGGACAATGGTCTTCTCCATCAGGTCCGGGTCAAGCCTGGTGTTCTGGCCACGTTCGCCACCTTGCCCTGGTTGATGAGTAGATCGGGAGCTGTAGCCGGTCACCACAATTACCAGGAGGACAGCCCCTATCAGCGACCAGATAACGATCTTCTTCCGCGCCGCTGTGAGCCGATTGAATCGTTCCTTGATCTTCATCGTTCAGCTCCGGTATCGAGAGTGGTCATCGTTGCGGCAGGCAGATCCTTGCGCTCCACCACAAAGACCCGGGTTGACTGCTTGGGTTTGAGGTTGTGCTGTTCAATGGCCACCGCCAGAATCGGGTTGCCGACAGCGGCGGCGAGGAAGGTCTTCTCCGCCAGTTCCAGATCCGTGGCCAGCCGGGAGGTTGCCTTGAAGGACTTGAGCCGCAGGGCGACACCTTCGATCTCGACCACCTGTTGCCGGACCAGATCAAGGTCCGGGCAGAGGTGCACCGGTTGTTTTTTGTCAATCACCTGATAGCTGGATGGAAACACCCCGTCGTAGGCCTCCTTGATCAGTTGCAGGGCCTGCTTCTCCAGCGGCATGTTCTTGTAGCGAGCGATGTTCTTCTCCACGGTCTCGCTCTTGGGCAGAGCGAGCCGAACTGTGACCGCGTTGATCTCAGCCGGGGAACCGATGATGGTGTAGACCGAACCATTGCAGACTGCATAGATCTCGCTGGGTTCTTTGCTGTACTTGAGCTTGCCGCCCACCTCCTCAGCAGTGAACTTGATGAAGGCGTTGTTGCCGGAGAAGTGACCAGTCAGCCCCTTCTCTTCAGAGAAGATCAGATCGCTCATTTGCCCGGGGCAGACGATGCGGTTGATCTCCCGGGCCGAGAGTTCCACCATGGTGGGGACCTCGGCGGGAACGCCTTCGCCGGCCAGAGCAGGGCCAGCAGTCAGCAACAGACAGCAGGCTGCAAAAAGTTTTTTCCTCATCGTTGTCCACTCCTCTCTTCTCCGGATTTTTCCTTCTCCTTGAAGGCCAACAGGGAGAACCGGCCGTCCCTGATCTGGAAGTCGAGGAAATAGGTCCGGGTTGTGTTTTCCAGCCGGGTGTTGCCGGTGTACTGCTTCAAGTCACCAAACATCTCGATGCGGTTGTCCTTCATGGTCAGGGTCTGCGGATAGAAGACCGAACTGACCTGGGACTCCTCGATCCGTCCGGCCAGCGAGTACCAAAGGGTGGAGGCCTCGGGATAAGATTCCGGAGCGTAGTAGACCAGCAGCTCGTTGAACTGCTTGCGTGCTGTGCTGGGCGAATAGGTGGTGGCCAAGGAAATGATCCGCCGGCCAATGTCCTGGATGTAGGCCTCGGTCGGCTTGCCCTGGACAAACTCCACCGTGCCGGTCATCTGTGGTGGGATGAGGATTACCTTCTGGTAGCGCACTGCCCGGTAGGCCATGAAGGAGGTGAACATCAGGCAGACCGCCAGGACGATCACCACAAACTGGAGCAACCGGTTGCGAGCAAAGAGGTTGCTGCTCTGTTGCACATAGGTGTTGAGTTTCACTCGTGGAACTCCTGTTCAAAGTAACTGGGGTAGTTTTTCATCTGCAGCAAGGCGCAGGCATAGAGCAGGTGCTTGAGGAATCCCCGGGGTTTGCTCCGCTTGGTCCGGATGTAGCCGTACTGAACGCCGACAAAGACAAGCCAGGCCAGGCCGCCGTAGATCAGTGCCACCGTGAGGGTGAACAGAAAAATGGCCAGCTCATCGACCTCAAACCACAGCACCTGGAAGGGTCGGGACAGATACTGGGGGAATTTGCGGAATGAGCCGGCCATGTTCCCCTCAACAGATCAAGGCGCCGATGGTCTCGACCACGGTGTTGGCCCGGAGCAGGAAAGCTCCGCCCAAAACCACGCCGGCTGCCGGCAGGATCATCTGGCGGATGGCCAAGATTGCGGCCACGCACATGCAGGCCACGCCGCCAGTGAAGCCCACCGGGCCGAGCAGGATCTGGTTGACGCCGATGTCGTAGAGGTCATAGGCAAAGGAGCCTGTGGCCGGTACGGTCATGGCCAAGGCGTTGCCTGCCTTCATCAGGGAGAGCAGCACGGCGGCCATCCAGGTTGTTCCATTCAGATGTTTGCGGAAGCGTTGCAGTCGGTTCATTGTGGTTTCCTCCAAAGAGTGTTTGAAATATCTGCCGTTCTGGCAGGTTATGGTTGGGTAAGAGCGAGTTCGACTCGCCGGTTGTTGGCCAGGTGCTCGTTGCCAGGTATGGGTTGCTGCGATCCCATGGCCGCTACTTCGGAGACGGTGTAGCCGTGGGCGCGAAGAACCGTTGCCACCTGTTCTGCCCGCTCTCGGGAGAGGATATGGTTATGCTCTTCCGTGCCCAGCGAACAGGTGTGGCCGGTGACGATCAATGCAGCTTCCGGAGCTATTGAACATTGGGCCAGGGCTGCCAGCAGCAAGGTCTGTTCTGCCTGTGGCAGCTCGGCGCTACCGAGTTGGAAATGCACCATCGGAAGCTGGCAAGCAACCGTGGCTTCTGTAACCTTCTCGCCGCAGGCAGTCTGGCGGTGGTTGAGGGTGCTGGTCAGGATAAAGGTCTCCCGATCCGTCACCTGCACAATTTCGCTAAGCAGGGAGAAGCGTTCCTGGCGAATCTCCCGGGCCATGAGCGGCGAGACGCTCAAGAGCAGGACGGTTATCAGGATGGGAATCAGGTGGGCGTTCATGATTTTCTCGTGCTCTCTTTTCGTGCCATTGAGGTCGGTTTTGTCATCATCAAGAAACGTTGTTTCTTACTTCTTAGTTTGCGCGATGTAAGAAATCTCCCCGGCCTTTTTCTTCATGTCTCGGTAGCGGGCGACCTGGGCTTTGGAGCGAATATTCCGAATCCGGCTGATCTGTTTTTTGGTCAGCTCAAAACGGAAGGTGGTCTGGATTTCTTCGATGACCTGCTGGAGGGAAAGACGGCTTCCTGGCTCCTGGTTGAAGTAGCGGGAATAGGCGTAGCGCTCCCATTTGCTGCTCAAGGCCACGGTCCGGATAAACTTCTCCCTGGCGAGACGGGACATCCGGGAGATTTGCGGACGAAGTACATTCCTGTCCCCCCAGACCTGCTCCAAAACACGCAGGCCGATCTGGTCCTCCTGGGTCAGGGGATCCTGGATGATCTCTTTGCGCTTCAGGAGCAGGAGGATTTTCCGGGGGAGCGGTGACTTGCGGGAAAACTCGGTGATTGTCGGTAGTTTGGGCTGCATTTTTCGTTGTTGTTGAATGATGTGGTCAGTGGCGCTCTGAAGGATTCGACAGACCTGTCGCCGGCTGAGGTTGAAATGGTACGCCGTCTCTTCGGTTGAGACCGGGAATGGTTGCTGGAGGATCCACCGGCAAATCTGCCGGTCCCTATCCTCGACCCTTTGCATGGCTGCCATGATCTCGTCGGGTTGTGGTTCGGGAAGGTATTCCTCCTCTTCCCGAGAAGCAGTGCAGACCAGGTACTCGTAGGAAAAATGTGCTGGTCGGAGACCAATGGCCATCTTCAGGCACTGCGTTCTGAAGATGGTCCGAAAATAGGTGATCAACCGCTGAGGGTCTTGGTTCTGAACCTCCATCAGTGCCTTGAAAGCAGCTATGATGGCCTCCTGGAACAGATCGTCGTCATCTCCTGCCATGTAGGGAACAAAGGGGGCAGCCTCCCAACGGACAACATGGGTATGGGCTTGGACCCATTGCGTGGCGGCAAGCCAGGTGAGCCGGCTTGCGGTGATGTGGATGGCGCTCGGTGCTGTCATGGTGGTTGTGGAGTTGGTCCGCCCTTCTTTTAAGATTAAAAAAAGATTAAAAAAGATTAGGCATTTTGCGCGACCGCCGGCAGAGCCTGTTTTTCTG
>JAQUEZ010000017.1 GCA_028684915.1 Desulfobulbus sp. | reverse complement strand
CAACTTGAGGTGGAAGTTTGCTGCAGTCGGGGGACCTATGTCCGTGTGCTTGCTGCCGATATCGGTAGGAGTCTTGGCTGTGGCGCTCATCTGATTAGCCTGCGGCGAACCGCAAGCGGCCCTTTTCAGGTCGAACAGTGTCTTTCCGGCGATGATCTTTTCGGCGACGAGGGCTTTTCGCATCTCTGTACCTCCAGACGCAGTATCAGCGACATGCTCGCGCTTGTCGATTCCACGTCGATTTAAACTTGCCTCGGTGAACAACCGTCGAGTATAGAAGATAGAGCCGTTCCCCCGTATCGACCCTCTGATTCGGGATAAGGGACACAACATCCAGACTCCAGTAAAGGCTGAGGGATATGCTTTTCTGGTAGCAGAAGGAAGAGAAGAAACGCCATGGCGCAAACAACTGAGAAAACCCAAGCAATTATTGAAAAATTCAAAACTCACGAGAATGACAC
Source organism: Desulfobulbus sp. (assembly GCA_028684915.1). The sequence goes on along the minus strand of JAQUEZ010000017.1, from coordinate 59,515 downwards.
CGGGTCCTGCGAGGTGCAGATTGCCCTGCTGACCGATCGTATTCTCTATTTGACCGAGCACTTCAAAACCCACGCCAAGGATCACCATTCCCGCCGTGGTCTGTTGAAGCTGGTTGGTCAGCGTCGTAATTTGCTGAAATATCTCCAGAAAAAAGATGTAAACAAATACCGTTCACTGATTCAGGAACTCGGTATTCGTAAGTAATTCGTTTGTAGTATTCTGGGCGGCGGCATCTAGTCCGTCGCCCTTTTTTCCCCACGATGAGCCCGCGCGGCAGCAGCGGGAGGTCATAAAGACACAAAGGACACAGAGAGAATTGTCGTTCTCGTACCAATGGATCGAGAACGCCCTTTTTTTGTTTTGTAATATGCGGTTGACGCGATGCCCGGGGCTCTCGCCCTTGGGGTTTTACGAAATGGTCTAAATTTGCAAAGGATGTGGATTGTCACTGCATCCTTTGTGCCTTTGTGACGAATGTCAAGCTGCGCCGGTCCCATCGTCATCCGTCAAAGCACATTCCGGGCAACCCCGGAACAGGAGTTTGCATGATTAAAACAGTAGAAACAGAAATAGGTGGCCGTGTAATCACCCTGGAAACAGGGAAAATGGCTAAACAGGCCAGTGGATCGGTGGTCGTCTCCAGTGGGGATGCCAAGGTGCTGGTAACCGTGGTTGCCGATTCCGAACCCAAGGACTTGGGCTTTTTGCCGCTGACCATCGAGTATCAAGAGCGCATGTATGCGGCCGGTCGTATTCCCGGTAGTTACTTTCGCCGTGAAATCGGTCGTCCCAGCGAAAAAGAGATTCTCACCTGCCGCCTGATTGATCGTCCCCTGCGGCCGCTGTTCGCGCCTGGGTATTCCTGTGAGACCCAACTGATTGCCACCGTCTTTTCTGCGGATTCGGAGTACGATCCGGACGTCCTTGCCATGAACGGCGCATCTACCGCTCTGATGATTTCCGATGTTCCGTTTGAGGAACCGATTGGTGCGGCCCGGGTTGGGTATATCGACGGCCAGTACGTGTTGAATCCGAGCAAGAAACAGTTAGAAAAAGCCGAGATCAATCTGGTGGTTGCGGGAACCCGCAATGCGGTGGTTATGGTTGAAGGCCGGGCCGGCGAGATGGCGGAAGATACCGTCCTTGAAGCCATCTTTTTTGCCCACACTGGCATCCAGCCGATGATCGACATGCAGTTGAAGCTGCGTGAAGAAGTCGGGAAGACCAAACGAACGGTAAAGGCTCCGGAAATTGACCTGGAGTTGAAGGCCAAGGTCGAGGCCGCTGCCGCTGCCGGTATGGACGAGGTGGTCAATATTTCCGAGAAGATGGCGCGCTCTGATCGCTACAGTCGCCTGAAACAAGAGGTCCTGGCGCAGGTTGATCCTGAATTGACCAAAAAGAATCAGGTCTCTGATCTGCTGAGCAGCTACAAAAAACACATTATGCGTGATCGCATCGTCAGCAAAGGTATGCGCCTGGATGGTCGTTCCTTTGAGGACGTTCGTCCCATCAGCTGCGAGGTCGGTATCTTGCCTCGTGCCCATGGTTCCGCCCTGTTTACCCGTGGCGAGACCCAGGCGCTGGTCATCTGTACCTTGGGGAGCGAGCGTGATGAGCAGCATCTTGAAGGCCTTGGTGGCGATGTTTACCGCCGTTTCATGCTTCATTACAACTTCCCGCCTTTCTGTGTGGGCGAGGTTCGGCCTCTGCGCGGGCCCAGCCGTCGCGATATCGGCCACGGTACCCTGGCCCGTCGCGGCATTGAGGCGGTTCTTCCCGCCGGTGACGCCTTCCCCTACACCCTGCGGGTTGTTTCTGAGGTTTTGGAGTCCAATGGCTCCTCTTCCATGGCCACTGTTTGCGGTGGGTCGCTGGCGTTGATGGATGCCGGTGTACCGATCCAGGCACCGGTTTCCGGTGTGGCTATGGGACTGATTAAGGAAGGCGAGCAGGTCGTTGTTTTGACCGATATCCTTGGCGACGAGGATCATCTTGGCGACATGGACTTCAAGGTTGTTGGTACCCGTAAGGGCATTACCGGCCTGCAGATGGACATCAAGATCGACGGTGTCGACCGTGAGATTATGTCCCGTGCCTTGGCTCAGGCCCAAAAGGGCCGGCTTCATATCCTGGAGAAAATGGAAGAGGCCTTGAGTTCACCGCGTGCGGTGGTCTCAGAGCATGCGCCCAAGTATGTCACCATCAAGATCCATCCGGACAAGATTCGTGATATCATCGGCCCTGGCGGCAAGGTGATCCGCGAGATGACCACCGAGTTCGAGTCCAAGATCGATGTCGATGATGACGGCACCATCAAGATCTTCAGCAATAGCTGCGAGTCGGCCAACGCCCTGATTGCTCGTATCCAGCAGATAACCGCTGTTCCCGAAGTCGGTAAGGTCTACGAGGGGCAGGTTCGCACCATCAAGGAATTCGGCGCCTTTGTCCAGATTTTTCCTGGTACGGATGGGATGGTCCATATCTCCGAGCTTGCCAACGAACGGGTCAAGAACGTGACCGATATCGTCAAGGAAGGCGATGTGATCAAGGTTAAGGTGATCGATATCGATAACCGTGGCCGCATCCGCCTGAGTCGCAAGGCTGCATTGGCGGAAGGCGAGGAATAATATCCAAGGTGATTGGGTAAGCAACGAGCCGGTTGCCGCCAAGAGGCGGTGCCGGCTTTTTTTTTAGGGGGAAGATCCCCCACCAGCAACCAGTGATGAACAGTATGCAAAGTATTCGTGTGGCCGTTACCTGGGTAGATCCAGAGGCCTCGATTGATCTGGCCCTACCAGCCTATGAAACCGAATTGGCGGCAGGGATGGATGTTTGTGCAGCACTTACCACGCCATTGATCCTGGAGTCAGGCGACATCGCCTTGATTCCCAGTGGCCTTGCCGTGGCCATTCCTCAGGGATTTGAGATTCAGGTTCGTCCGCGCTCAGGCCTGGCGATCAAACATGGAATTACCGTGATCAACGCTCCGGGAACCATTGATGCCGATTACCGTGGTGAGATTAAAGTCGGGCTGATCAATCTGGGGAAAAACAGCTATGCCATCAATCGGGGAGATCGGATTGCCCAGTTGGTCCTGGCCCCGGTGGCTCGGGCTGATTGGCAAGTGGTAAAGGCCTTAGATGCAACCGAACGCGGCAGTGGTGGTTTTGGTCATACCGGTGTGACCACGGTAACCAGTCAGCTGTCGTGAAATTTTCCGTTCTGGGTAGCGGCAGTAAAGGGAATTGTACCCTGATAGAGTCCGGATCTACCAAAATTCTCATTGATAACGGTTTTTCCGGTAAAGAGTTGGTTAGCCGGCTGGCGCGTATCGGCATAACTGCCGACAGTCTGAGCGCGCTGGTTATAACCCATGAACATATCGATCATATAAGAGGCGTAGGCGTACTGGCGAGAAAACTGGGCTTGCCTATCTATGCCAATGCCCTGACCTATCGTGCTGCAGAAAAGGGCCTGGGGCAGCTCCCGGTGCGCAGGGAATTTTCCACCGGTGAGTCGTTTATCATCCAAGATCTGCACATCCATCCCTTTGCCGTGTCCCACGACACCGCCGACCCGGTGGGATTTGTTGTTGGAGATGGCGAACTTTGCGTAGGCTATTGCACCGATACCGGTAAAATAACCAAACTTATCCGCCACCATCTTCAGACGTGTCAGGCGCTGGTTCTCGAGGCCAACCATGATGTGGAGATGTTGCGGCAGGGGCCTTATCCACTGCCGTTGAAACAACGGGTGCTCTCCAGTCAGGGGCATCTGGCCAACATTGATTCTCTGCGCTTTGCCGGTGAGTTGGCTGCGGGGCGACTTCGCCATCTGATCCTGGCCCATCTCAGTGAGATCAACAATCACCCGGACCTTGTGCGGCAAGAGGCTGGTTCTCTTGTGACGGAATATCGAGAGCTTAAAATTTTACTGGCTGACCAGAGCATTCCCGGGACGTTAACCGAAATTACGCCGTAAACGCAGTTTGGACTGCGCCTTCTTAGATTGAGTTTTTTAAGTGGGGTTGCTGCCTTCCATGTTGTGGAAAAAAAACAGCCTGGCCTACCGCCTGACCTTTCGGGTTATTCTGTTCAGTTCGCTGATAGCACTCTGTTTTACCCTGCTTCAGCTTTATCTCGATTTTCGTCAAGATATTAGAAATATTCATACTTTCTTCAAGTCGATTAAGGTGACCAGCTTGCGACCGCTTGAGGAGAGTGTGTGGATCCTTGATGATCTCCAGGTGACCCTGCAACTCGAGGGGCTCATCAAACGAGAAGATATCGTCTATGCATCGGTGGAGATGGACCATCGTGTTGCCTGGTCCAAAGGCGTAACCACAACTGCCCGTACAATCATCCAGACCTTTCCCTTAGTGCACCAGATTCGCGGTGGCAATGAAGAGATCGGTCGTCTAAAGGTGGTTGCCTCCTTGGACGCTATCTACAAGCGTATGCTGCGACGGATTGTCATCCTCCTGGTAACCAATAGTATGAAAACTTTTTTGGTTTCCGGGTTTATTCTCCTGCTCTTTCGAAAAAACATTACCCAATATCTTGAGCAGCTTGCCCGGCATGTGCAACAGATCGACATCCAGCGCCGGGAACCGATACCGATCCAGCTTGCACGCCCTTCAGCAGAGGCCGATGAGCTCGACCAGATGACCCTGGCGTTGAACGAACTCTGTTCCAGTGGTTATCAAGCCTTCTGTGACCTGCGCACTCAGGAGGATCGGTTGCGCCTGTTTTTCGACGCCACCGATTCGGCTATTTTTGGTGTCGATGCTAAGGGAAACTGTATTTTTATCAATCAGCTTGCCTGTGATTATTTTTCTATTCCGAGTCAAGCAGATATCTTGGGAAACAACCTTCTGGCAATCCTCGAAGGCAACGAATACGGCTGTCCGATTGTCAGTCCATTGGTGGAGCAGGTGCGGGGTACAATAGCCCAGTCGAGTGCGCAGTTTACCGATGAAATGCCCTTGGAAATGCCCGATGGAGCTTTCGCCTCGATATCCTTACGCTCCTATCCCGTGATTGAGCGGGATGCCTGTACGGGCGCGATTGTCTTTTTTGTCGACATCAGCCGCCAGCAGAAACTGGAACAGGAAAAACAGCTGTTCGATAAAATTGTCCGCCAGGCCCCAGCCCTGATTTTGATTGTTGATCCAGGCGGCTTGGTTGAATATGCCAACCGTGGCTTTGAACAGATCATGGGGATCAATGCCGAAACCCTAATCGGGAACCATTTTATGGAATTTTTTCCCGAGCTGGATTTGGAGTCGCGGATAGATCAGGTTCGTGAGAAAATTCATAACGGTGAAACCTGGAATGGCACCTTCGCGCCAATCTCTGCCGCCGGACGACGGGTCATTCTCGATGCCGTTATTTTTCCCATTTTAAATAAACATGGTCAGTTGACCAATGTGGTTGCCATGGGTCGGGATATAACCCGGGAACAGCAATTAGTTGAGCAGCTCCATCATGCGCAGAAGATGGAGGCTATGGGCAAACTGGCCGCCTCCATTGCCCACGAGTTCGGGAATCCACTTCTAGGAATCCGCTTTGCCCTGCGCGATATCCAGCATCGGGCCGGATTGAGTGCCGAGGATAGCAATCTGTTGCAGTTGGCTGAAAATGAATGTGACCGTATGCGCAAACTGATTCGTGACCTGCAGCAGTTCAACCGGCAGTCTTCGGGCCGGAAAACGGATTTTGATCCCCATCGGGTTCTCGATGAGATATTGACCCTGCACCACAATCTGTTGACGAAAAAACAGGTCCAGGTGGTTCTGGCGTATTGTCGGAACCCGATTCGGCTCCATGCGGTAGAGGATCAGATCCGGCAGGTGTTTATCAATCTGATCATCAATGCCAGTGATGCCATGGTTGCCGGTGGCGGAACGCTGGCCCTGACCACGACCGTGGTAGAGGAAGAGCTGGTTGTTGCCATAGGGGATACGGGAACCGGTATTGCCCCAAAACATCTCGACCACATTTTTGAACCCTTTTTTACCACAAAGTCGGCGGTGGAAGGCACCGGACTCGGCTTACCGGTTTCCTATGGTATAGTGCGCGCTCATGGCGGTAGAATTGAGGTCGATTCGGAACCGGGAAGGACTGTTTTCAGGGTGATTCTACCCCTGGCAGTGGTCGGCGTCGTCGGGCAGGCTGGTTGATAGAGGGCGGTGGTTTTATCCGCGGGGATGAAACCGGCGGTGGATGGACTTGAGGCGTCCAGTATCTACGTGGGTGTAGATCTGGGTGGTGGCTATATCGCTGTGGCCAAGCATCATCTGCACTGAACGAAGATCAGCGCCTCCGGCCAGAAGATGGGTGGCAAAAGAGTGGCGCAGGATGTGCGGACTGATTTCCTTGGTAATACCGGCGGTCAGGGCGACTTCACGGATAATTTGCCAGAAGCGATTGCGGGTCATGGCTTTGCCCCGGTTGGAACAAAAAAACAGTGAGCTTGCCTTACCCTTGAGCAGCAACGGTCGGACCTGTTCCAAGTATGCCCGCAGTACCTCCCCAGCGGGTGCAGAAAAGGGAACGATTCGTTCCTTGTTGCCCTTGCCGAGAATACGTAGGTGACCAGTGGTCAGGTTGCAGCTGGTAATCGGTAAGTTGACCAATTCAGAGACGCGCAGTCCCGAGGCGTAAAGCAGATTGAGCATGGCATGATTTCGCAGGGCCAGAGGGGTGGGGGCAGTTGGTCGCCGCAGTAGCGCGTTAACCTCGGTTTCGCTAAGCACCTTGGGCAGGGCCTGGCCGATTTTCGGGGTGTCGATATCTGCCAGGGGATTAACGCTCAGGACGCCTTGTTGGAGGAGAAATTGGAAAAAGGCGCGCAACGCCGCCAGCCGCCGGGCATTTGATCGGGCGCTGATTTGGCGCTTGTGGCAGGAGCAGAAGTAGCTTTGGATTTGCTCTTTGGTGACTTCTGTAATGGAACCACTTCGAAAGCGAAGGAAGGAACGCAAGTCCGCCTCGTAGGCAGCCACCGTGTTGGCGGCCAACCGCCGCTGGATGGTCAGGTGCTGCAAAAAACGTTGCACCAGTTCAAGGCAGAGGTTGTCTGAAGCGTCCACCATGGGAGGGGAAGGAATAAAAAAAACCCCGGTTTGAGCCGGGGTTTTTTTTCAACCGCGATTTTTCATCCGGTTGAATTTACGAAGTTTGCGCAGGGCTTCCGCAGCTTTGCGGCGTTTTTTCACGCTGGGTTTTTCATAGTACTCACGCCGTTTCAGCTCACGTTTGATACCGTCGATCTGCAGTTTTTTCTTCAGCTGCCTGATCGCGTATTCAAGGTCACCTCTGACATCTACTTCGATCATATTGCATCACTTCCTTTGGTGGTTGGCCGAAGCCATTAATAAGAGTAAGGTTGTAAACCAGGCAAATTATCCGCTTTGCTTTTGCTTGTCAAAACATATTGCTGAACATCTGTTCTTTTTCACTTTTTTCCCGCCCTATGGCTACAGAGCAATTCCACCTTGCCTCTACGCCCTTTTGATTGTTTTTCTCTTTAATGATGGTAACATGCGCATATTGGGGATGGTTGACACTTCTGTGCTTATTGAATACTAGCCTTACCTGTCAATCTCAGCAGTAGGGCTGGATTTTCTCCTCAAATGATTTTTTTAGGCCTGCGGTGAGTTTCGATTTTGATTAAAAAACAAAGCATTCAAGACACCCTTATGCAGACGACGGGAGGTCGATCATGGCAAAAATACGATTGGCATTGATAGCTGGTGGAGTATCGGATGAACGGGAAGTTTCTTTGCGTGGTGCCGCCGGGGTGGAAAAAGCTCTTGATGGCGAGAAATATGAGGTGGTTCGCTACGATCCAGCCACTGATCTGGCCCGCATTGCGGCCGATGCCGACAAGATAGATGTCGCGTTCCTGCTGTTGCACGGCGTGCACGGCGAGGACGGTACCATCCAGGGCTTTCTCGATTTGCTCGGCATTCCCTACCAGGGGGCTGGAGTGCTTGGCAGTGCTCTGGCCATGGATAAGAACCTGGCCAAGACCATGTATAAACTTCACGAGCTGCCTGTTGCGCCCTGGGTTATGGTCGAGTCTGCAGATCTGCGGGATTCCAGTAGAATTCTTGCCGAGGTGGGCCTGCCCTGCGTGGTGAAGCCGGTTCGTCAAGGTTCATCCATCGGTATGTCGATCGTGCGTGCCGTCGAGCATCTCCCCGGCGCTCTGCGGCTTGCTCTGCGGCATGACAACGAGGTGATGGTCGAGTCCTACATCAAAGGGCGGGAGTTGACGGTTGGTGTTCTCGGTAACCAGGACGTGGTCCCGCTGCCCTTGATCGAGATCATCCCCAATGCCCAGTATGAGTTTTTTGACTATGAGGCCAAGTATCAGCCTGGGGCGAGCAAAGAGATCTGTCCGGCCCCAGTTGATGACCAGGTCCGGCAAAAGGCCCAGCAATACGCTGTCACCGCCCACCAATGTTTGCAGTTACGCGGCTACAGCCGCACCGACATGATTTTCAGCGGTGGAGAGTTGTATTTGCTTGAAACGAATACTATTCCAGGTATGACCCCGACCAGCCTTTTGCCGCAGGCAGCGGCTGAGGCTGGTATCCCCTTTGCCCTGTTGCTTGATCGTTTGATTGAGTTGGCCATGGAAAAGCCGGCCAAGATCGTGGAATGAGATCCGCTCGGCCGTATCGTGACGACGCGGTACGGCCGAGGGTTGTTTGCGAAAACGACGATGTGGAGCCGATATTAAAATCGGGTTTCGAAATAGGGCTCCAGTACTTTGGGCACCTTGACGCTGCCGTCGGCCTGTTGATAGTTCTCCAAGATAGCCAGCAGGGCGCGCCCTACGGCCAAACCAGAGCCGTTGAGGGTGTGCACCAGCCGACTCTTCTTTTCCCCTTTAGGCCGATAGCGGATACCGGCACGGCGCGCCTGGAAGTCGAGGAAGTTGGAGCAGGAGGAGATCTCGCGGTAGGTATTTTGCCCTGGGAGCCATACCTCGATATCGTAGGTTTTGGCTGAGGAGAAGCCGATATCGCCGCTGCAGAGATTGATGACCCGATACGGCAACTCAAGCAGCTGTAAAACTTCCTCGGCATCGGCGAGTAGACTCTCCAGCTCGTCCCATGAATCCTCCGGACGGGTGAACTTGACCAGCTCCACTTTTTCAAATTGATGCTGGCGGATCAGTCCCCGGGTATCCTTACCGTAAGAACCGGCTTCGGAGCGGAAGCAGGGGGTGTACGCGGTATACTTGATTGGCAGCTCACCCTCATCGACGGTCTCACCGGCAAAGATATTGGTGACCGGGACCTCGGCCGTCGGGATCAACCATAAATCCCAGCCTTCAAGTTTGAACAGGTCTTCTTTGAATTTCGGCAACTGACCGGTTCCGGTCATGGTTTTGGAATTCACCATGAAGGGTGGCAGAACCTCGGTATAGCCGTGGCGTTGGGTATGGAGATCAAGAAAGAAGCTGACCAAGGCTCTTGAGAGCCGGGCACCAAAGCCTTTGAGCAGGGCAAACCGGGCTCCGGCCAGACGTGAGGCGGTCTCGAAATCAAGGATGCCCAGTTTTTCACCGATTTCCCAGTGGGCCAGCGGTTCAAAAGAAAAGCTTGGAACATCCCCCCAACGTTTGATCTCCAAGTTATCCGCCTCGTTCCGACCTTGGGGGACAGAATCATCGCAGATATTGGGGATGGACATGATAACGTCTTGAAGGGCTTCCTCAATCACGGCAAGCTCACCGTCGAGGTCCTTGATCCGCTCTGAAACCTTCTTCATTTCGGCAATCATCGGTTCGGCCTCTTGGTGCTTTCCCGATTGTTTCAGGCCGGCAATGGTTTTGGAAACCGTGTTGCGCTGGTTTTTCAGAGATTCGGTTTCGGCAAGTGCGGCAAGACGTCGATTGTCGGTTTCGGCAAATCGATCAATGAGTTGCGGATCAACACCGCGGAGGAGGCTTTTTTTCCGAACCAGTTCCAGGTTTTCCCTGACAAAGCGTAATTCAAGCATGATTTCGTCTGTGGAAGATTTGTGTGAGGGGAAAGAGTGATGAACTCGTGAAAAGTCCATCACACGCTAAAAGATGGCTCCGTAAAGACAACGATAACTACAAGGAGTGGCTTTTTTCACAGCGCGAAGGCATACAGAGAGTATGTCGGGTGTCGGGAAAAAAGGTGCGACGCAGGAAATCAAAGTTTTTACGACGCCATCAAGAGTGTGAAGTCCAAGATGTTCCGACGTATTGCCGGTTCTTTCCGCTTTTATCACGGCATCCCGGGAAACGCAACGGGTATTCAATTGCTTTTATCCGTCTGTTTTGCTACTTTTTTCCTGTTGTTGTCCGCTTTTAATTCCACCAGTCCCCGTTGCAATTTGCCATGGCCGAATCACTGAAATCTTTTGCCATCTTTGTGCTAGAGCTCCGTAATTCCTTGAAGATGCTTGGGATTGCCGTTTTAAGTGCCACCGTTGTTCTGTTCTTCCTTTCCAGCCAGCTGCTGGCGGTTTTTCAGCACCATCTTGGGGAGCACCTCTATTTTTTCTCCGTGGCCGGGCCGTTCCTCGCCCATGTGAAGCTTGCCTTTTTCGGCGCCCTTTATCTGCTGATGCCGCTGTGCATGTATGTGTTGTGGAAGGCCGTGGGAAAACCCTTTCATGTGACCGGCCGCCGCCTGACCTGGTTTGTCACTGCGACCTGCATTCTCTTCTATTGCGGCACGGGCTTCTGCTATCTGGTCACCTTGCCCTTTGGCATCCAGTTTTTGCTCAGCTTTCAGTCCCAGGACCTACAGGCAGTGATCTCGATCAGTCGATTCGTCAACTTTGTGGTGCTGTTCATCCTCGCCTTTGGCCTCGTGTTCGAGTTGCCGGTTTTTATGGTCTTCACGGCTCAGGTCGGCTTGATCTCGGCGGCGACCTTTGCCCGGCAAAGACGGTATGCCATCCTTGCCATTGCCATTTTGGCTGCGGTACTGACGCCGACACCCGATTTAGTGAACATGGCCCTGATGGGTGTGCCGCTCTATTTGCTCTATGAATCCGGCATCCTGCTTATTCGTCTGCTTGACCAAGGGAAAGACGCTGCAGAGCGGTAGACAAATAGGGGTGCGGCCCCCTGGCAAAGGGCTTAGTATGCTATAACCTCGATGCCGTGCTCACGCAGCAGTGCTGAGGTGACCCCTATCTTCGGGTATAAGCCGCAGGAAGGGCTGCCGGATTTGAGCAGGCAACAACTGACGTGTTGCATTTGGGCAATGTCAAGTACCATGCGGGCCCCTTGGAGGAAAAAACCGGTGCAGTCGACCCCGTTTCGATCGACGACTCGGGCGCGACCGGCGAGAATGTCGTACCCGTCACCGTCGACGATTTCAGCAGCGGTTCGTGGGGTGGGCATACCGCCGAGTTGCTCCGGGCAGACCGGGCTCCAGTGATACTGGGCTAAACGGCGCACACATTCAGGATTGGCTTTGCTCTGACCGTCGTAGCGGGTGCAAAGACCTATCAGGCAGGCGCTGACCAGGCAGTGTGGTTTGGTGTTATTCATGATGGAATAGGGAAAGGTGGAGTGTTAGAGGCATTATGGCGATTCGGAAAAGAGAGGAAGATGAGTTGCACGATAAGAGATTGATGTGGCTTTTAGGAAGCGTGGTCGCCATCTTTTTTCTCCTGTGGATTTTGTTTGCCCCGGGACGTGGTTTTTTGCATTATTTGAAACTGCACAGTGAAATTACAACCTTGACGGAAGAAAATGCACGGCTTGAGGCCAAAAATGTCGAGTTGGCCCAGGATGTCAAAAAGCTGCAGTCTGATAATGCGTATCTTGAAAAGGTTGCAAGGGAAAAACACGGATTGCTTAAGAAAGACGAGATGGTTTTTGATTTTGAGAAACCCGCGAAGAAGAAATGACAGCCGCTGACCAGGGCTCAACGATTGCGGACCCGTCCGGAGTGAAAACACCGCCGGATCAACGCTCCGCCGTACTGATGGCAGATGCCCTGCGCAAACACCTTTTGCTGCACCAGCAGATGGGGATTGCTAATTATCCGCAGAGCGCAGAATTGCAGCCGTTTCTCCAACCCAGGCGCCGTCAGCCCTCGCAGGTACCCGCCCGCCCGCAATCGCCCCCTGCGGCTAAGGCCTCTCTGCCGCAAAAAGAGGGGGTGAGCAAGCCGATTGGTGCCGTGCCTCCCTCCTTGGAACGGCAGGCCGACTTATGCCGTGATCTTGCCGCATGCACGGTTTGCGGCCTGGCGACATCGCGCCACACTCAGGTAATGGGGCAGGGTAAAATCGGTGCCGGATTAATGATTGTTGGTGATTACGCGCGAACAGAGGACTGTGACGAGTGCCTTTTCGGTCGAGGCGAGGATGTCTTGTTGTGGAAGATGATGCAGGCCATCGGCTTGGGCCCCGGGGATGTCTATGTGACCAACGTGGTCAAATGTAGCCCTGCTGGGGAGCCGGCCCCGGTGCTTGAAAACGAGCAGGCCTGCCAGGCGTATCTGCATCGAGAGATCGCTTTGGTACAGCCTCGGATTATTCTCGTCATGGGCATGTCGGCCACACGGGCGGTCCTGGGGAGCGAAGCCTCGGTGTTCCGTTTACGGGGAAGACTGCATTCCTCGCGTTTTACCGGCAAAACGGGCGGGCCGATTTCGGTGATGGTCAGTTTTCACCCCCACTTTCTCCTGGAACAACCGGCCATGAAAAAAGCGGCCTGGCAGGATTTACAGATTGTGCAGCGACAGTTGCAAGCGGCAGTGAAGGGCACCAAGGTTTCCCGCTAATCAAAAGAGCGCCGGTTGTGGGAAAGAGGCAAATCTGTAGCGCGATGACACTGCCCATGTTCAGCGCAAACCTGTTGGTATTTCTGCACCCAAAAAAGCATGAGGGGTATGTGCTACGCACCACCGAGCGTCTTGGTGCTGCAGGTCCTTTGATTTTTGTAACCGATAACACCGTAGATTCGGTGCCCCGTGATCGCTTACTGATTTTTTATCGTATGATGGATTGGTAAAAAGTCCATCACACATCTAAAAGATGGCTAGGTAAAACCCAGATATACAAAAAATAGTGTTTATCCCGGCGCCATCATCGTATGACAAATCCATCAAATGTGAGGCACAGGAGGCTGCATGGCTGTTCACGAAATCAAACATCCACTGGTACAACACAAACTGGGACTCTTGCGGGAAAGGGATATCTCGACCAAGGATTTTCGTGATTTGGCTGCAGAGGTCGGTATGTTGCTCGCCTATGAAGCCACCCGTTATCTACCCACTGAGAAAGTGACCATTGATACCTGGGCTGGGACCACCGATGTCGATCGGATTAAAGGTAAAAAAATTACCATTGTTCCCATTCTTCGCGCCGGATTAGGGATGATGGACGGCGTGCTCAAGGCCGTGCCCAGCGCCAAGGTCTCGGTGGTCGGTTTGTATCGCGATGAGCAGACTCTGGAACCGGTGCCCTATTTCGAAAAACTGGTTCCAGATATCAACCAGCGCCAGGCCATGATTCTGGATCCGATGCTGGCCACCGGCGGTACACTCCTGGCCACCATTGATATGCTCAAAAAAGCCGGTTGCCGGGATATCCTCGGCATCTTCCTGGTGGCGGCTCCCGAGGGGATTATAAAGCTCGAACAATTGCACCCGGATGTGGATATCTATGTGGCGGCGGTGGATGAGCGCCTCAATGAAAACGGCTACATCCTGCCCGGCCTTGGGGATGCAGGCGATAAAATCTTCGGCACCAAGTAGGGCTTATCAGCACTTGGAGGTGGCGACGCTCTTTGGGTTCAAGATTTAGTGCGCCCTGAGACCAAGAGTTCAAATACCTTTTCAAAGACAAAGGGAATAGCTGCGGCCTGGGCATTGGCGGAGCCCGCATAGGCTTTGGTCAGTTCAAAGGCGCGCTCAAAAGCCTCTTCAAAGTCGGAAGAGCTGTTTTTGTTCATGATTTTGACGAGTTCATCGGCTAGATATTCTTCCATGGGCTCACCGTATCCAGGGACGTATTGAAAAGGGCCAGGGCATTGGGATGAAGGTGTTTTTTACCGGAGTGCCCCACCCGGGCCAAGAAAGTTTTGCCATGATAGGCGGGAAATAGGCTGAGGCCAAGCATTTTTTGTCGGTGGCGTAAAAGTGGCTCAAACAAGGTCTGAGGGCGTCGTTGAAACTTCGCTCTACTGCGTCGCAGCGTTTGTACCTAGCCCTCTCTTAGAGCCTGATGGACTTTTCACGGGTCCTTCAGGTCTGTTGTGGGCAAGATGTTGTTTTGATAGTGTATCGCTTTCATGGCAGCGCGCAGGCCACCCACGCGTAAACGGGGAGTTCTCCGGTAGTATTAACCTTTTTTAGTTAGGTGAGTATGTCCACACGTTGCAACGCGCCGTTTCCTTCAGAATTGTCCATGGTCGACCAGCGACAGTATTCGTTTATTCGCCGTTGCGTCAGTGATATCATCAACGGTTTGATTGATGGCCTCACGCATTTTTCCGGTACCAGCCGCGCTGCAGTCATTTTTGCCCTGCGGCCGGACGGTCCTATGCTCCTTTGTGACCCGCAGAACCTGCTTCGCGGCCATGAGCCCATTTTTAAAAGCCTGTATGTGGATAATCAACAGTGGCGTAATGGCGCCCAGGTTGAGATCAATAGCAAACAGTTTGCTGAAATCAAACCGATCAAGGATCCGGGGCTTGCCGGTCTGCTTTCCAACGGCGGCTATTCCGGGGCGGTGTTTTTTCAGCAGTGGTTCACCGAACACCATCCGGATCTCTGTTCAACCGGCCCCACCCAGTGTTGGCTTGAGCATGCGGCCTGGCGTTTTTCCCACGACATGGCCAATGACAAGGAACTCTACACCGGGATTTCCGGTTATTTCTTGCGGGAATATGCCACCCATGCCGTTCGCGACTACATTATTGATCAGATGAACCTGATGCTTGGCTGGGACAGCCCGGTGCGGGTGTATCCGGTGCTTGATGCGGTGTTGATGATTTCGGAAACGCGGGAGGAGGGCTCCTGGCCCGAGGGACGTCTTTTGGTGGTCGATCCCTGCCTGCTTGATAAACTCAATTTTTTGGTGAAATTTCAGGAGAATGCCCGCCCGCAACTAATCAACTACAAGCATGTGCGCAAGTTGCTGCTCACGGTGGAGCGATCAGGACGGCACCTGGTTAGTGATGGCCGATCGATCCTGGGCATCTGTGGCGACTCGCTGCCGCCTTTTTCTCTCTGTGCCGATTTCCGAGGTCGACAGGGCTTTTTGAAAGTGAACCGTAACAAGATTTGCAGTTTTGCCGATGGTCGTTTCAGTTCAACCACGTACCAGGCCAAATTGGTTCAGTTGGAGGAGTTGCTTCTCGAAACCGATCTTGACCGTTCAGAGTGTTATTTCCTCTTTAAAATCGTGGTCAGTCTGGTGCACCACTCACAACAGCGGAAACATGGGTGTACGGTGGTCCTGGATCTCAATCGTACCCCGGTGGACATTTCCGGGCAAATTCTGTCGCCGCCGCTTGATCTGCGCAAGCCCTACATGCTGAAAATGGTTAAGTCGCTGGCCAAGGTCGACGGCGCCCTGCACATCGGTGCCGATATGCACTTGCATGGATTTGCCTGTCTGCTCGACGGACGTTCTTTTGCCGGTGAGGATTTGGCCCGAGGGGCGCGCTATAATTCGGCCCTGCGCTTCACCGCCGAGCACGACAATATTATAGTCGTGGTTGTCTCCTCGGATCGTCCGGTTTCCGTGATTCATCAGGGGTTGGATGTGCATGGTGCCTGCACCTGGGATCAGAAAGGCGGCTGCGTGTATAATCTCGACCGGCTTGATTATTGGGCTGGGCTGTAAAGGTATTTAGCGGCAGTAATCACGGACCTCAGGCTGGTGCTGCTCGGTAAAAGCCTTGTCGAGCAGGTCGATCAGTTTCCCTTTGCAGGTTTTCAAAGGCGGTAGGGGCGCAAAGGCCGGAAGCAGGGTTTCTGCTCCGCTTGGAGCCGGAATCCGCATCTTGTCTTCAAAGTAGGAATCGCGGAGCGGGGAGAGTTCACCGCTCATGGCGCCGCCATCACTACTGTCCAGGCGTCTGAGAAATCCCATCATGGAACCCAGATCATTTTTTCGCTGGAAGACTTCGATCTCCTCGACGATGGCCTTGCCTTCCTTGATCAATTGATTCATGATGGCGCCGTAGTCGTCCAGCCCCTTCTGTAGACGAAGATAGACATCAAAAAACAGGTGGTTGAAACGAAGGCGGCGAGTGAATCCGTGGATCTGTTGCCCCTTGAACAGCCGGCGACGAAGTGTGTCGGAGTAGAGGAGGTAAGGCTCGAGAAATACCTGGTCACGGAAACCGGTCAGACGAAAAAAGTCGAAGATCAGCGCCTCCCGATGGAGGAGAATATAAAGTCGCACCAGATCAAAGCCGACCTCGTTTTCCAGTTGGCGATAGGCCGCAAGGATTTGTTCGTTGTATAGGCGGCTGTCATCCTCGATCATCTTGCGAAAGCCAAAATAACGGTCGGCGATTTCTTTTTTTATCTCCAAAGAGAGCATTTCTTCCATGCCGTGCATAGCTTCCTCCAAGTAGTGTCGACCGGGGAGGCCGGAGAGGATAAGGTTCGTTGATGTCTGGATCCATAATAGATGACCTCAAAGAAAATTGCTGCAGTAGTGATTCTTTTCCACCGCAAGTTTTTCGTAAAAAACATTTTCTTGCTTGATGATGGCGTAAGAATATCGATCTCCTGCGGCATAGTTTTTTTCCCGCCACTCGACATATTTTTTGTATGCTTTCGCACCGTGAAAAAAGCTCCTCCTTGTCTCTCTGTGCTTTTATCTAGCCCTCTCTAAAAAAGAGAGGGACTTTTTACGAGTCCATCTTGCTTGAGCCATAAAAAATTTACGTGATCTGCTGCTTGATGAGCAGGATTTTACCGGTGTTGATACGTTATGCCCCTTTCTCATTCCCGCGATCAGGTTAAGGCAACGGTTAAGGATGCCGCCGATATTGTGCAGGTCATCGGCGAGCATGTGGAGTTGAAGCGGGCCGGAGCCCGTTTTAGCGGACGTTGTCCTTTTCACAATGAAAAAACCCCCTCTTTTTCGGTCAACCCGCAGGGGCAGTTTTATCACTGCTTCGGCTGTGGCGAACACGGGGATGTTTTTTCTTTTGTGATGAAGTTCCATCACATGGATTTTCCCGATGCCTTGAAAATGCTGGCGCAGAAATTCGGGGTCGACTTGCCGGAGCGGAAACTCTCCGAATCGGAGCAGGCCCATCTGCGCCAGCGTGATTCCCTCTACCAGGCCAATGAAGAGGCAGTCCTTGTCTACCAGCAATGTCTGCGCCATCCCAAGTTAGGGCAAAACGCCCGCAACTACCTCGAGCAGCGCGGGGTGCCTCAGGAGTTTGTTGAGCGTTACCGCCTGGGGTATGCACCGGATACCGAGCAGGGAGGTTGGAGTTACCTTTTTGACCAGTTGACGACCAAGGGGCTCAAGACCGAGGTCCTTGAACAGGTGGGATTGGCGGTGCGGAAGGATCGGGGCGGCCACTATGATCGCTTTCGGTCGCGGATCCTGTTCCCGATCACCGATATGACCGGGAGGGTCGTCGCTTTCGGCGGCCGCATCCTGGGGGAAGGTCAACCTAAATATATGAACTCGCCGGAGAGTCCAATTTTTGAGAAGAGTCGTCTCCTCTTTGGCCTGTACCAGCATCGTCAGGCTATCCGCCAGGCAAGACGGGCGCTGGTGGTGGAAGGCAACTTCGACCTGCTCTCCCTTGTGGTCCACGGAATTGAAAATGTAGTCGCTCCCTTGGGAACAGCCTTGACGCGTGCGCATATCCATTCCCTTCGGAGTTATGGCGATGAGGTGGTGCTCTTGTTTGATGCCGATGCTGCTGGGCTCAAGGCCGCCATGCGCAGTATCCCATTTATGTTGGCGGAGCGGGTGGAGGGCCGGGTGGCCTTGCTGCCGGTGGGGCACGATCCGGATAGTTTTGTGCGCGAACAGGGAGCGGAGGCCGTAGAGGCCTTGGTAACATCGGCCCGTCCCTTGGCGGAGTTTGCCTTTGACACCCTAGTCCGCGAGCATAGCCTGACCTTGACCGGAAAAAATCGCATCGTTGGTGAGTTGCAGCAACTGCTTGCAGAATCTGCCGATCCTGAGCAACGGGAGTTGATGATCGCTCATTTCAGTGAGAAGCTGGGAGTCTCTGCCGGATATTTTCGGGGGAAATCAGTGGCGATCTCCCCTCGTCCCCAGGCTGAAGTCAAACAACAGGCTGTTGTCTGTAAAGAGATGGCAACGCGCGATAAGCAACTGGTGGACTTCCTGGTTCTCCATCCTGAATTTTTTCATGAGCTGCAGGCCGCGGGTATGAAGCAGGTGGTGACGCATCCTCTGGCGCTGGACATTATTGCCCATATTGACGGATATGCCCAAAGGGGATCCTTTCAGCCGGAAGATTTGCTGGTCGGAATCGGAAATATGGGTGTGCAAAACTACATCGTCGAACTGTTAACTGCTTTTCCGCCCCTGATCGAAGAGGATGATTCAAAACCAGGAGAGCGGATGGTCGATGAACTGCTCAATTGGCTGCGGAGTGAGCGGCAGCGCCGCGACGGCGCCGGTTTGCAGCGTCAAATTGCCGAGGCGGAACAACGTGGAGATATTGCATTGCTCATGGAATTGCTTCGAGAAAAACAGACTTTGGAGAGAAAAAGACAAAGTTTTTAGTTTAAGCGGTTGAAAAAAGATGGTAATTCAATAGATTCAAAAAATTGTATTTTCTAGGAGTGAGAAACATTGCGTCAGACTGTCGGCTGATGGAGTAGTGCGGAGGGGAAATCCATGTATCCATCGAAATTAGCTAGAAATTTTTTTCTGATTAGGCAAAAGGCCACAGGGATGGAGTCACGTGCCGCCGGTTTAAAATTTTTGACAGCATGTTGAGGAGGGAAGATGGACTCGGAGCATAAGTTTGTAGAAGACGATTTGGAACCCGAAGAGTGTACCGGTCTCGTACGGTCCAGCTGGAGTGCCGAACCCGCTGAAGGCGAAGACGATTGGGCTGTACGCAACGGTATCGAACGCCGCGCCGCCATGGATCGTCGTTTCGGGGATGATCGTCGGTTGGTAGATCGTCGGGGTATAGGCAGCAGCATTGATCCGATGAATATCTATCTCCGCGAGATGGGTAACCAGCGATTGCTTAGCCATGAAGAAGAGATAGAACTGGCCCGGATGATCGAGGACGGAGAAACCCGGATCCAATCGGCAGTGCTCCGGCTGACCCTGGGGATTACCGCCCTCAACGATTTGGCCGAGAGTCTTTTGCGCGGTAACCTGCGCATCAACTCCGTTATCCGCGGCCTTTCGGATAACGACGACAAGCAATTGAAGACTGTGCGCGATGCTTTCCTCGATCAGGTGGAAAAGGCCAATGATCTGGACGGCAAACGGCGCGAGCTTTTTCGCGAGCTCAAGAAAAATGCCCGCAACCGCGCCCAGCAAACGGAATTGGTCAGCGAAATTCTGGCTGTGGGTGATGCCATTTCCGACCAGTTCCGTGATTACCGGATGTGCTCCAAGGGGATTATTTCCGTTGCTGACGCGGTCAAGGAGTTGGCCCAGAAGTTCAATCGGGTGCGAGTCGTGGCCCGTCAACAGGAGTTGCTCGATGCTGCCCGGCGCCACCAAAAAACCGGTGATGAGGCCGACATCAAGCCTGCTGATGTTGAGCGACGGGTAACCCTGGAGCTGGCCGAAACCATCGGCCTTTCCTGGCCTGCCTTTATAGAAGTTCAGGAAGAGATCGAAGTCGGCCGGGAGATGGCCAAACAGGCCAAGGAAACCTTGGTTCGGGCCAACCTCCGCCTGGTGATTTCCGTCTCCAAAAAATTCATGAACCGTGGCATGCAGTTGCCCGACCTGATTCAAGAGGGTAACATCGGCCTGATGAAGGCGGTGGAGAAATATGACTATAAACGCGGCTATAAATTTTCCACCTATGCCACCTGGTGGATTCGTCAGGCGGTAACCCGTGGTATCGCCGACCAGGGGCGCACGATCCGCTTACCGGTACATATGATTGAGACCATCAATCGTATGTTGCGTTTTTCTAAAGACTTCCAGCGGATCGAAAGCCGTGAGCCAACTCCAGAGGAGATGGCCAAACAGCTGGGCACCGATGTGGAGAAGGTACAGGTTGCTTTAAAAACTGCCAAAGATGCCATCTCCTTGGATGCCCCGGTGAACGATGAGGAAGATACCCTGCTCAGCGATTTCATTGAAGATCACGCTCACCCCGATCCCCAGGATAATTCTATTACCGAGAGTCTGAAACGCTGCCTGTGCAAGGTGATGGGGTCCCTGACCCCGCGTGAGGAAAAAGTATTGCGTATGCGTTATGGGATCGAAATTGGTTGTGATCATACCCTGGAAGAGGTAGGGCAGTGCTTCTCTGTGACCAGGGAGCGCATTCGACAGATCGAGGCCCAAGCCTTGAAGAAACTGCGTCATCCGGCCCGGAGCCAGGATCTTCAGTCTTTTATCCAGGAGTAAGGGGGCTTGCCCATCCACCCGGAAGCAGTTCACTGGCTCACTCTTGCTTTGCTGCCCGGATTGGGCAGCACCCTAATTCACCGGCTGGTCGACCACTGTGGGGCGGCCTCTGCGGTCTTGCGCCGACGGGGTCGCTTTGATCAACTCCCGCGCGGTATCGGGCCGCGGATACAGGCGCTCTTGGCCGATGAGCCTCGGCTTGCTTCGGCTCGCCGTCAGGCACAGGAGGTGCTTGCGCGGCTTGAACAGCTGGGTGGTGCTCTGCTTTGCCCCGAAAGTCCGGAGTTCCCGCACACCCTGCTTACCATTCCCGATCCCCCGGCCGTGCTCCATTGTCGGGGGGATATCTCCCTGCTTTCTCTTCCTGCAGTTGCCCTGATCGGTTCCCGGGCAGCTACCGAATATGGGCGTCGAGTCGCCTATCGGCTAGCCACCGAGCTGGCTACTCAGGTGCTTGTTGTTGTCTCGGGTGCCGCCTATGGTATTGATGCCGCTGCCCATCGTGGTGCCTTGGATGCCGGTGGCAAGACCATTGCCGTTCTTGGCTGCGGCCTCGATGTGCCCTACCCAAAAAACCATGCGCCCCTGTTGGCGGAGATTGCCGCCCATGGGCTGATCCTTTCCGAGTACCCTTTAGGCACCAAACCCGAATCATTTCGATTTCCAGCCCGTAATCGTCTTATCAGCGGTCTTGCCAGGGGAGTGGTTGTGGTTGAAGCCACAGAAAAATCAGGCTCCCTGATCACTGCTGGATTGGCGCTTGACCAGGGACGTGAAGTCTTTGCTGTGCCCGGGCGGATCGATTCCCCAAAAAGTGCGGGTGCCCATTGGTTGATTCGCCAAGGGGCACATCTGGTGCGGCAGGTTGACGACATCCTCGAGGCGCTCGCCTGGGGTCATGATACTCGGTTTCCAGTTTCGGGCGATTGCAGCATACGGAAGAGTGGCGCGTTGACTGACCCGGAGCAATTAGTATGGGAGATACTTGAAGTCTATCCCCAGGACATCGATTCCCTGGTTGGGCGATCCGAATTATCTGTGGTTGATCTGCAGGGGTTGCTTTTACAGCTGGAACTTAAAGGCCTGGTTCGCCAGTTGCCGGGCCAACTGTATGAGCGGATAGAAGGGGATTGATCGCTATCGATACCTGCGGAGGAGTTGGCAGGGTGTTTGCCCACCAGCTCCGATTTCATCGAAGGTTTTCTTGTTTGTCTTTTTGCGTCTTGCTGCAAAATTTGGTATATTGCGCCGATTGAATTTGCCTGTGCCTCCGATACGGAGGGCTGTTTTTTTGAGGAGATTACGTATGAAATCAGTGATGATTGCCCCTTCGATCCTGTCTGCCGATTTTTCTCGATTGGGTGATGAGATCAAAGCTGTTGAGGCCGCCGGTGCCGATGTGATCCACATCGATGTCATGGATGGCCATTTTGTACCCAATATTACTATTGGCCCACTTATTGTGAAAGCGGTGCGCAAGGTAACCCAGTTACCGCTGGATGTGCACCTCATGATCTCCGATCCGGATCGATACCTTCAGGATTTTATCGATGCCGGTGCCGACTGGGTAACCGTGCATGTCGAGGCCTGTACCCATCTCCATCGCACCCTTTCGTATATTCGCAGCCAGGGGAAAAAGGCGGGCGCGGTGCTCAATCCGGCAACCTCCCTCTCGACCCTGGAATATGTTTTGACTGAGCTTGATCTGGTGATGTTGATGAGCGTCAATCCCGGGTTTGGTGGTCAGTCGTTTATTGAGTCTACCTTAGAGAAAATCAGCACGTTGCGTCAAATGCTCGATGCGGTCAATCCTGAGGCCGGTATCGAGGTGGATGGCGGTATCAGTCCGGCAACCATTGCCAAGGTGGCAGCTGCCGGTGCCAATATCTATGTTGCCGGTTCGGCAGTCTACGGAGCAAAGGACTACCAGGCCGTTATTCGGGAGATGAAGCAGTTGGCAGGAGCCTGATCGCCTTATAAAATTTTGCGGAGGGTCGTATGCATCTACGGGATTTTTCCACCTATAACGCTGTTGCAAGGCTCACCTCGCTTGCTCGACAACCCTACGATTTGACTGGCACGCAAGGGTTGAGCCCGGAGCGGCTAGCCTCCTGCGTCTGTTCCTGTTGTGGGTTTGATCTGCTCTATGCGACCCAACGAGTCAATGACGAAACCCTTTCCGCCCTCCAGGAACTCGCCGATGAAGCCGGACTGATCGACGCCTTTATGGCGATGAAACAGGGCGAGGTGCTCAATCGTATCGAGGGGTTTGCCAGCGAAAACCGCCAGGTGCTGCACACCGCCTGCCGGGATGTGTTCTCGGAAAAACCCTTAGCCTCTGAGGCCTCTGTCCGGGCGAAGCAGGAATTGGCAAAATTACGCCGTTTTCTCGACGACCTGGCCAATGGCACCATTGTCAATGGCCAAGGGCAATCTTTTACCACCATGGTACAGGTGGGTATCGGCGGGTCGGATCTTGGCCCGCGCGCGCTCTATCTGGCGCTGCAATGCTTCTGCCTTGAAGGTCGCTCTGCGCGCTTCATCGCCAATGTCGATCCCGATGATGCGGCTGAGGTGTTGCGAGGGCTCGATCTCTCCCGCACCTTATTTAATATCGTCTCCAAAAGTGGAACCACTCTGGAAACGCTGACCAACGAAGAGTTGGTTAAGGATGCCTTGGTCCGGGCCGGTTTGGAGCCTGCTCGGCACATGCTTGCGGTCACTGGTGAGTCGAGCCCCATGGACGATGCAAGTAAGTACCTCGCATCATTTTATATGTATGATTACATCGGTGGGCGCTATTCGGCCACCTCCATGGTCGGTCTGGTGACCCTCGGTTTTGCCTTGGGCTATGAGGCGGTCATGGAGATTCTTGCCGGTGCTCATCAGATCGATCTGGCGGCGGAAGATCCCGATATTCGATGTAATATTGCATTGCTTCTGGCTCTTTTGGGTATCTGGAACCACAACTTCCTTGGCTATGCCTCGGTGGCGGTGCTGCCCTACAGTCAGGCGCTGTCACGCTTTCCGGCCCATCTCCAGCAATGCGATATGGAGAGTAACGGCAAATCCGTAACTCGTAGCGGCGGTGCAGTAAACTGGGCGACCGGGCCACTGGTCTGGGGGGAGCCTGGAACCAATGGCCAGCACGCCTTTTACCAGCTCATCCACCAGGGAACCGAGATTGTGCCGGCTGAGTTTATCGGATTTCGCAACAGCCAGTACCAGGCCGATCTAGAAGTTGCCGGGACCAGTTCCCAGCAGAAACTTGTTGCCAATATGCTGGCCCAATCCCTGGCCTTGGCCATGGGGCAGGAGAACGAAAATCCGGCTCGCCGTTTTCAGGGAAATCGTCCCAACTCGGTGCTCATGGCCGATCGACTCGACCCCAAAACCATGGGTGCGCTCCTTGCTCTCTACGAGCACAAAATTGCCTTTCAAGGATTCTGCTGGAATATCAATTCATTTGATCAGGAGGGCGTTCAGCTGGGCAAGGTGCTCGCCACTAAACTGCTTACACTGATGAGCGCGCCAATGGCTGAACAAGGGGCAAATCAGGCAGCGCAAACCGTGGAGGAAGCGTTTTTGAAACAGGCAGGGATAGGCTGAGCTAAAGGCTTATGGCATGGCTGTTTTCTTGGTGTGGCAATGGCTTATGGTTTTTTGTTGACAAAGACTTTCCGGACGTTTATGCTCGCTTTCTGAATGAGCATTCAATAAAGTATTGTGCGTTCTTGCCTGTATTAACGTGCAATTCTCGTTCGGGCTACTCAAATTGACAGGTAATTTTTCAACCACATAATCTCTAGGAGGAACACTGATGGCAAAGCATGAAACGCCTCTATTGGACGAATTAGAAAAAGGTCCATGGCCGAGTTTCGTCACCGACCTCAAGCAGCAGGCAGAAACTAAGCCTGAGTGCTGGGACATTCTTGGTCAGCTTGAGCTTTCATACAAAGATCGGATCACCCATTGGAAACACGGCGGAATCGTTGGTGTTTTCGGTTATGGTGGTGGTATTGTTGGTCGTTATTCCGACGTGCCTCAACAGTTTCCCGGCGTAGAGCATTTCCATACCGTTCGTATCGCTCAGCCTTCCGGTCTGTACTACTCCACCGAGAACCTGCGCGCACTGATGAACCTGTGGGAGAAATACGGTTCTGGTGTAACCAACCTCCATGGTTCCACCGGTGACATGATCTTCCTCGGAACCCGTACCGAGAATCTGGAGCTGTTGTTCTGGGATCTGACCCATGACCTGAAGCAGGATCTTGGTGGATCTGGTTCCAACCTGCGTACCCCGGCTTGCTGTCTGGGTGATTCCCGCTGTGAGTGGGCTTGCTACGATGCGCAGGAAGCTTGCAACAGCCTGACCCAGCGTTATCAGGACGAAATTCATCGCCCGGCCTTCCCTTACAAGTTTAAATTTAAATTTTCCGGTTGTCCGAACGACTGTGTTGCCGCTATCGCTCGTTCCGACTTTGCTGTTATTGGTACCTGGAAAGACGATATCCGTATCGACCAGGCTGCAGTTCAGCAATATATCGCAGGTGCCGAAGGCTACCCGTCCAACGGTGGCGCCCATAAGGGTGGAAACTGGGGTGCTTTCGATATTCAGAAAGAGGTTATCGATCTCTGCCCGACCCAATGTATGTGGATGGAAGGCAGTGAGCTGAAGATTGACAACTCTGAGTGTACCCGTTGTATGCATTGCATCAACGTTATGCCGCGCGCCCTCCGTCCTGGCGCAGAGAAAGGTGCTTCCATCTGTATCGGTGCAAAAGCTCCGATCCTTGATGGTGCGCAGTTCGCCACTTTGGTTATCCCTTTCATCAATGTTACTGCAGAAAACGATTTCGAAGATCTCGTCGACGTGATTGAGAAGGTTTGGGATTGGTGGATGGAAGTTGGTAAGAACCGTGAGCGTGTCGGTGAGACCATGCAGCGTATCGGTCTGCCCACCTTCCTCAGCGTAATGGAAGTTGAGGCCCTGCCGCAGCATGTAAAAGAGCCGCGTTCCAACCCCTATGTCTTCTGGAAGGAAGAGGAAGTACCTGGTGGCTGGGAGCGTGATGTCGTTGAGTTCAGAAAACGTCACGCCGCCTAATTTATTGTCATCAATCCACGCAAACGGATTCACTTTATAAGGAGATACTATAATGGGTTACGATCCGAAAAATCCTATGGTAGGTCGGATTACCGACTTGGGACCGCGCTACTACGGAGACTTCCTGCCGCCAGTCATCAAAGAGAATAAAGGAACCTGGCTTTATCATGAGATCCTGGAGCCAGGCGTTCTTGTACACGTTGCCGAATCCGGTGCCAAAGTATTCACCGTACGTTGTGGTTCCCCCCGTCTGGTAACCATCAACTACGTTCGCGACATCTGCGATATCGCAGACAAGCATTGTGGTGGTTATGTTCGTTTCACCACTCGTAACAACGTAGAGTTTATGGTTGACTCTGAGGACAAAGTTGCTCCTCTGAAAGAGACCATCAAAGCCTATGGCAATAAGTTCCCGATCGGTGGTACCGGCGCTTGTGTAACCAACATCGTTCACACCCAGGGCTGGGTACACTGTCATACCCCGGCAACTGATGCTTCCGGTCCGGTTAAGGCCGTTATGGATGACCTGTTCGAGTACTTTGGTTCCATGACTCTGCCGGCACAGGTTCGTATCGCTCTGGCCTGTTGTCTGAACATGTGTGGTGCTGTTCATGCATCCGATATCGCTATCCTCGGTATCCATCGTAAGCCGCCGATGATCGATGATGCCCGCGTAAGTGGTGTCTGCGAGATCCCTCTGGCCATTTCCGCCTGTCCGTTGGGTGCTGTTAAGCCTGCCAAGGCGACCATAAACGGAGAGGAAGTGAAATCGGTTAAGGTTAATGCAGAGCGTTGTATGTTCTGCGGTAACTGCTACACCATGTGCCCGGCCATGCCCCTTGCTGATCCGGACGGTGACGGTATTGCCATTCTGGTCGGTGGTAAGGTTTCCAACCGGAAATCTGCTCCGAAATTTTCCAAACTGATCGTTCCCTTCTTGCCGAACACTACCCCGCGCTGGCCTGAGACTGTCGCAGTTGTCCGGCAGATCCTTGAGGCCTATGCCAAGGATGCGAAGAAGTATGAGCGTATTGGTGAGTGGGCAGAGCGTATCGGTTGGGAGAAATTCTTTGAGAAAACCGGAATTCCTTTCACCGAGAAATCCATCGACGACTATCGTCTGGCGTACGATACCTGGCGGACCACCACCCAGTTCAAATACACCAGTCATACTGCCGCGTACACGAAGTAATTGTAGGTATTTTTTGATCGGCCCTCATTTTCGAGGGCCGATCATTTTATGTGTTGAACACACATTTTAAGGAGCGCATTATGGCACTTAGCGTTGAAGAATTGAAAAAAGCCATTATTGAAAAGGCTAAAACTTCTCCTAAACCGCAGCTGTACATCAAAGATTTTTATGCTTGCGATCCGGATACCAAACCGCGTGAGCTGAAAAAAATTGCCAATGCATTGGTTACCGAGGGTGAGCTGATGTTCTGGTCCTCCGGTTCTACCACTATGTATGCACGTCCTGATCGTATTCAGGATGAGGAAAAATAAGCCGTCTCCTTTTTCTAAATTTTCGGCGTTGTAATTAGCAGAGGTTCCTTTGGGATCTCTGCTTTTTTTTTGTTGGGGGAGGCAAAGATGAAGATTTTTGTGCAACACACGGATTCAACTAATCGGATAGCCAGAGAAGAGGCTGCTCATGGGGTACCCAGTGGAACGGTCATTTGGGCGGAGGCGCAGGATTCAGGACGGGGTCAGTATGGACGCAGTTTTGCCTCACCCCCTGGGGGTTTGTATTTCAGCCTCGTACTCCGTCCGCATTTGGCCCCTGAACTTGTATCCTTAATTACCCTTGTCACCGGGCTTGCCTGCAGGGATGTCCTTTTTGAAATGTATACGGTTGATGCCAGAATTAAATGGCCCAACGATTTATATATTGGTGAAAAAAAAGTGGGGGGAATTCTTTGTGAAAACTCGTTCGACAGCGGAGTTATCCCGCAGCAGCCGACCGTAATCATCGGTGTTGGCCTTAATATGAACAGCCGCCTCAGTGATTTTCCTCTCGATTTGCAGGCGCTTGTTACCACTGTCTGCGAAACGACTGGGGAAACAGTCCCCCTAGAGCAGGCTCTTGATCGTTTCACCCAGAAAATCACAGAGTTTGTTGCGTCCCTCCCTGAAAAGCTGGAATCTCTGCTCGACCGATGGCAGAACTATGATTACCTATTGCACAGGCCGGTCAGCTACATAAATGGTACTCAGACGATCTATGGGACCGGACAAGGTATCGCCGTTGATGGCCGCTATTCAATCCTTGATGAATCCGGCAATAAACATGTTATCATTGGCGGTCAATTACGGCCTGCTGCCAAAGATAAGCTCCTCAAGTAAAAAAACATACCGGCAATGGACCGCTTGGAGCGCAATAGGGAGATCGTATGAAACAGGATCAGTTTCTTGCTTTTGTCGTTTCCGAAGAAGGATCACATACCATTAAACGAACGATAGAACGCAGGCGCATTGAAGATCTTCCCCCTGGGGATGTGCTGGTTAAGGTGTTCTATTCCTCGCTTAATTATAAGGATGCCCTTTCCGCAAGTGGCAATAAAGGGGTTACACGGCAGTATCCCCATACTCCAGGGATAGATGCGGCCGGAATTGTAGCTGATTCATCGGATTCCACCTGGAAGCCAGGGGATGAGGTTATCTGCACCGGCTATGATCTGGGCATGAATACCGACGGTGGTTTTGGGCAATTCGTACGCGTACCCGGGAAATGGCTTGTTCGAAAACCCCAACCCCTTTCCTTTTTGCAGACAATGCAACTGGGGACAGCTGGCTTTACCGCTGCCCTTTGCGTCCTGGGACTTGAGACCAACGGCGTGACCCCGGAAAAGGGGCCCATTCTTGTCACCGGTGCAACCGGCGGCGTTGCGACAGTGGCTACCTTGCTCCTTACCCAATTGGGGTATTCGATAACAGCAGTCTCCGGTAAGGAAGAAGCGCGCCCGTTTCTTAGCGAATTGGGTGTGGCTGAGGTCATTGATCGTACCGCCTTTCTCGCGGAAAAGGGTCGTACACTGCTTCCGGCAAGGTGGGCTGGGGTAATCGACACTGTGGGGGGAGATATCCTGGCTACGGCTATCAAGGGTACCGGATTTAATGGGGTTGTGACCTGTTGCGGTAATGCTGCCTCTGGTGAACTGCCTTTGAATGTCTATCCTTTTATCCTCCGTGGGGTACACCTGTTGGGCATTTACTCGGCAAATTGCCCAATGGATAAGCGGTTGCAGGTGTGGCAGAAATTAAGTCGGGAATGGAAAATAGATCGGTTGGAGAACTCGTGTCGGATCATAGGCCTGGGGGAGCTGGATGATGAAATTACAAAGATGCTGGCCGGAAAAAGCAAAGGCCGTTGTATTGTTGAATTAGGAGATTGATTGTGAGTAGTGCATTAGCCAAGGAAGTATTGACCATTGAAGCCGAAGGTATACTCGCGGTTCGGGATAATCTCGGCCTGGAGTTCGAACGCGCCGTAGACCTGATCATGGCCTGTCCAAGCCGTCTGGTGGTGACGGGAATCGGCAAGTCCGGCCTTGTGGGACAGAAGATTTCAGCCACCCTCAACTCGACGGGAACCCCTTCGCTCTTTTTGCATCCAGTTGAAGCTATGCATGGTGATTTGGGAATGGTCGCGCCAACCGACGTGGTGCTTGGTATTTCCTACTCCGGTGAGACCTCGGAGCTCAACCGCCTCCTCTCCTCGATCAAAGAACGCTCAAACCCTATCATCGCCATCTGTGGAAGAACTGATTCCACCTTAGCCAGGCATGCACAGGTAACGCTCAATGTGGCGATTCCCCGAGAGGCTTGCCCGCTTGGCCTCGCACCCACCACTTCAACCACGGCTACTCTGGCCATGGGTGATGCCCTGGCAGTTGCACTGCTGAATCGTAAACAATTCAAGGCAGAAGATTTTCGTCGAAATCATCCCGGGGGAAGCCTTGGAGCACGTTTGAAAGTGGCCATTCGTGAGGTCATGCTTACCGGCAGTGACGTCCCCAAGGTGGTGGCGAGTGCAACTATGGCCGAGACGGTCGCGGAGTTGAATCGGAAAAATTTAGGTGCAGTTTTTGTGACCGATGAACAGGAAACCCTGCTGGGGATCGTCACTGATGGCGATGTTCGGCGAATGCTTTCCTCTGGGAAAAATTATACGAATATTCCCCTGGCAGAGGCCATGACCCGTCACCCGCTTGCTATTTCCAGTGATCTGATGGCCGCTGACGCCCTCAGTATCCTGCAGCAGCATGAAATCACGGTTTT
Organism: Desulfobulbus sp.; assembly: GCA_028684915.1. Next base: position 29,538 of record JAQUEZ010000017.1, on the reverse strand, counting down.
AGCTGTCATCAGTGAGCAAGGCTGTCTTTTAGGAATCCTGCACCTGCACGATTTGTTGGGAAAAGGAGAATTTCGTTTCCTGATTTAGGCCGCGGCGGGCATGAATCGGTGGTGGTCTCTATTCCTTGGGAACCGACCACTTGCCGGTCGCCGGGTCATACATATAGGCCAACTCCAGTTTGGAGGATGAACCTTGACTTCTTTCCACGCAGGTCAGGGTATAGAGGTTTTTGCTGCCCACCTTCTTGGTAAAAACCGCCTTGGGCTGCATAAGCTTAGAGCCGCGAAAGGTAGGGTAGTTGTTGCGGAAAATCTCTTCGAAATGCTCCTCCAGCCAGCGGATTTTTTCATTTTGGCTCAGGATATCCTGATGAGTCGCAATTTTTTCACCGACTTTTTGGCTGATCGTCTTCACTGACGGGTCGCCGGCAAATTTGCTTTCTTGAATTAAGCGCTGGATCTTTCTACTCTGGGATATAACTACAGGGCTGTCGCCGTTGCTTTCAGCAATGAGGACGCTGTCCTGCAGTTGGGCAATTTGCACCATGAGCAGGGTTCGGGCAATCTTATCAACGGAATCGCTGACAAGGTCATCCGTACTGTCCGGCTCATTGTTGAGTAGCTTTAACGCACCTTGGTATTCCTCAACAGCCTGGGTCCAGTTTTTCCCTTCATAGGCTTCACGTGCTCTTGAAAGCATGAGGTAAAGGCGAGCGTTGACAAGAAGTTTGTGCAGATCGCGCCGCTCTTTATCGGAGACCACCGTAGGGTTGGCATCAATGGTTGCCTGGGCCTGTTCAAGGAAACGAATGGTTTCCTCCCATTGGGCTTGGGTAAAGGCCTTTTTGGATTGATCAAGATCATGGCGAAAGGTGGCGGCAGTTAGGCGATGGGTGATATCGCGGATAGTCCCCAGCGATTGAATATTTGACGAAAGGGAAAGGGCCTTGCGATACGCCTCGGCGGCTTGCTCCCAATTTTTATTCAGCTCTGCGCGCTCAGCCACGGAGAGCGTCTGCTGCAATTCTAGAGATTGAATAATTTCTTTAATGGGATCCTGCTGTTTAAGCAGGTTATGGTCCTGGATAAATTGGTAGGCCTGGCGGTACAAAATCAAGGCATCATTGATTTTATTTTGCTTGGCCAATGATTGTCCCTGTTCGGTCAAGACGTTGAGCTCTTTCAGGGCTGCGGCTGCATCTGCGGCAATATACTCGCCTTCATACAATATTCGTCCTTTAAGCCCTTCCTGCAGCTCGGGTGAGGCAATTAAGGTAAGGATTCCCTGCTCATAAGCACTTTTACGAAAGCGAAGAATGGTCAGATTGGAAAGCGATTGTTTTGCCGATTCCAGAGCGTCCTGGGCGGCATCAAACTGCTTTTTATCCAGCAGCAACTGCCCTTTAAGGAGGTTGGCCTGGGATTGGCTCAACGTGTTCTGATCCTTGAAGTAGAGCGAGATCGTTCCGACGCAAAGGCCAAGAAAGAGCATGGCAAAGAGGATCGGCTTGAGAGGGATACCGCCGCCGCTTAGCTTGACACTGCCTTTGGCTTTACCCTTCGTTTTCCCCTGTACGGGGGGAGATTCTAGGGCAGACGACTGTTTCGCGGGCGTTTCTTCAATGTCGTGGAGCCCGGCGGATTGAGCCAATTGATACGATTGTTGAATACGGTTGCGCAGGGATTCCGCGCCCGGTGCATCCGAGGCGATGGCCAACAGGTTTTCGGTGACCTCCAATGCCTCGTCAAACTTAGCCATGTCCTCAAGCTGCTCGGCTAGTTTAAAGAGTTGGTCGGTTTTGCGCAGGATCTTGCCTATATTTTGTTGAATATCATCCCGATCAGGAAACTCCGCATTGATCGGTAGGTCGGAGAGTAGTTTGTTGGCGGCAAAAATTTCGTTTTGTGCCACCAACTCTCGAATATAATCGACTTCAGATGGGTCAGAGGCTTTCTCCGGAGCAAGGAAGTCATCGTTTTCCAGGCCAAGGGAGGCAAAGGTATCGTCGACCAGATCATCAAGGCGTACGTCGGTCTCTTGGATATCGGCCAGGCTTAAGGTGTCAAGTGGCAGCTGATCAGCGTGACTTTTATACCAGTCGGCAGCTTCTTGGTTAAAGGGATCGTCGACGCTATAGGCGCTGCCGCAGATAAGCTCGCCGATATGAAGGATCAATTCCGGAAGAGAGGGGTTCTTTTGCCACTGATCGGCGATGCGAATAGCTGCCGGGTCAAAGTCGGGATGAAAAATGGGGGAGAGGGGTTTGGCGATTGGTGCAAAATGGGGGTAGCCAAACGGGAGGCTAACGCGTATACGGTGATTGGAGGCTATGGTGATGTTGTTGCTTTCATCGCGGGAATAGCCACGTATGGTATACTCGATCTCATAGTTGTCCGGTGGTTGGCCTTCGGCTTTCAGAAGAACAATGTTGGGATAAAGCTCTAAAAAATCTTTGAGTTGAGCAAAATCTTCAGCAAGTTGCTGTGAACCCATGGCCATAAAAATAACCTATTGTACACGGTTAGGGGCGTTATGCCCTCAAAGCGTTGGAATTTGTCGAAAGCCAGTCAATATAGATCTGCTTACTGTATAGTATTTATTGACAGGAAACAAGGCAGCTTTATTCGGGACCGGAAAAAGATGCTTCACCTAACTGGCGGAAAAGATTCAATTGAGCCTGTCGGAATTCGCATGTACACTGGGAACATAATCGCTACTATTTCTCTCCACATTCGGAGGTCATGAACACCTTTAAGGCTGTCTTCGAAATTACGCATGTGCGAAACTGTCCGCTCTACAATTTGGCAGAATATTTCGCCCTGACCGATAAAGCGGTCGAGCTGCCCCTGGGCCGTTCATCCTGTCTTCTTTTGGTGCGTGAGCTCACCGGGCTTTTGTTTGCCCTCATACCGCATGCGTCCAGCCAATTTGCCGAGCAGCGCGATACGGTATTCACCTGCGGCGGTTGCACTGGTCTGATCAAATTCAAGCTCAGCGACAAACCTCTGCCCGCCAACAATGAAGGGCAGCTTGGTGCGGTGACGGAAAATAAGGATGCGGTCATCAGCGGTCGAATCGAGGCGATCGTTCCGGCAGAATTGCTCCAAGTTTTCCATATGCACCAGAAAACCGGGCGATTGATTCTGCAATTTGAACAGGGTGCAGCCCGAGTGACCTTCCGTGAAGGGGGGCTGTTGGCCGCACGCTTTGATGACCTGGATAATCAGGAAGCCATTTATGCCATGCTCTCGGAGAAGAAAGGGACCTTTTATTTTATCCCCGGCCTACCGGATGCCTTGATGAAGGCCCGCGAGATCGGCGATTTTATGATGATTCTCATGGAGGGACTCCGCCGTCTTGATGAGGAAGAGTAGGTCAGCTCAATGCTCCCGTGTGATCCTCAAAAGGAGGTAAATCGAGGATTTCCGTAAAGGAATTCACTCTGTAGCGGGCGTTCAGCTCGTTATTTCTAAAGGCGATCAAGTCCACGCCGACACCTGCGCAGTGCTCCTGGTCGATCACCGAATCTCCAATGTAAATCGTTTGCTCCGGTTGTAGCTGAAAGTGGTCGAGAATCATCTGCAGACCATCGGGTGCGGGCTTGGGACGCGGTGCGGTGGTCGCCGTTACAACCATTTCAAACCAGGGGCGAAGGGCAAAGGTATCCAGGATGTTTTCCATGGTATCGGTGCGGTTGGTAGAAATGGCGGTGTGGTAATGGGGCTTGATGATGCGGAGAAAATCCATGAGATCAGGTTCCATCTCCATGAATTGCAGGTAGGGCGTGTAGTCGAGGCTTTCCCGGTAGCCATTGACCTTATCGATGGAGACATGGCTATGGTTGCGAAAGATATGGCGAATGGAGTTGTTGACGTTATGAATATGGGCATACTCCAGTTCCGCCGCATCCATAGGCGGGCAGCCAAAGTGCTCAAGCATGTGATTATAATATGCCCTGTTCGACTCTCGTGAGCTAAACATGACGCCATCGCAGTCAAAAACAACCAGTTTCAGCATGGTGGATTCTTAAGTTAAAGGAGAAAGAGAGCATTGCGTCTCTCGAGTAAGTTGGGCAAAAAAAGAAAGCATGAAGGCATGCCGCTCCACTGCCAGGGTGCGGCCGACTGAGGTCAACATCTGGTCGCGCACTTTGGACATCTTCACCTGGAATTCCCGGTACGCGGTGTCTTCAAGGGAATAGGGAAGGGTGGCCGTGCAGTCGGCATCGGGGTTGTGCAATCGTGCGCCAATCTGGCCGGCAAAGAGAAAGGCTCGTCCGATGCCCACTGCACCAATAGAGTCGAGCTTGTCGGCATCAAAAAGGATGCGTGCCTCCAGGCTCACGGGAACCTGGCCACCACGGTAGCGATGGCTGCGAATGCAATGGCAGATGGCCTCAATATCGGGCTCGTTGTAAGCCAGTTCGCGCAGGAGGGATGAGGCCAGCTCTGCTCCTCGGAGGGCATGGCAAATCTGGCCTCGGCTCTGGCTCTCCTCTTTGCGGCCAATATCGTGGAGAAGCGCGGCCGGAATCAGGATATCGCGCCGCGCATTCATTTGCCGAGCTATATCAACAGCTGTTGTCAGGACCCGTTCGCTGTGGTCCGGTCCATGCGAGCCGCCCTCGGTGATGGAAAGGGCGTGGCTGATTTCACGAAGACGTTTGAGCAACGGCTCGTCACGGAATAATGAATTCACTGCCTCAACCTGAGCCAAGGGCAAAGCTTAGGCACCGTAGTACTCCTGCATCAGCCAGCAAAGGCCAAGCCGTAGCAGTTCTTCGTCATCACCCGCAATTCCGGCAAGCTGCGCTGGGCTTAAAGGTCTATTGAGTGCGATACGCCCCTCGACCATGTCCTGACGGAACTGATCCAGATCATAAAGCGCCAGGGTATACTGGTCCAGTTGCTGACGTGATGGACGGAATGAACCGTCCTGAATGCTTGGATGCTGGATCAGCGGCAGAAGCGCATCGTTAAAACGGTTGTAATCCTCAAGCCCTTGGCCGAGCAGGTACTCGGCGACACTCTGCTGCTGATTTTCAGCAAATCCCTGACAATGGGGTTCGCGCACCAGCACCAGAGATTCAAGCGGCTCTCCGTTTATCTGGCGAGCAGCCCCTCGGCCGACAGGATAGGCCCGGCAGCTACCGGGACGATCAGCATAAACGGTACAACCGTTATTCTCAACAAAAACACAGGACGCCCGGCCATCATCCACCATCGTGAGATAGTAGGTGGGGAAAAGCTGCTCCTCTTCCCATTCGATAATCACGTACCTGTCGAGAAATTTCCCCGATTTTAACTGCAGGTGACGTTTGAGGCGCAGGGCATCATACGGGGTTAGGGCCAGGTCCAATTCCCGGCAGCATTCCGTAAAACAGGAGACTCCCGGATGACAGGCAAAGGTGATTTGCTGCGCCCCGGTTATGGGCTGAAATTGCTCGGGTAGTTGAGGCGTAGAGCTCATTTATGGGTTCTCCCAACGGATAAAAGTGGGCTGGCAACAAAGATTGAAGAGTAGGTTCCGATAAGTAAACCAATCAGCAGGGCAAAAGAAAAATCATGAATACTGGCCCCACCGAAAAGATAGAGACAGGTGACCGTGATTAACACGGTGAGCACGGTGATGATGGAACGCGCCAATACCTGGTTGGTCGAAAGGTTGATGATCTCGTGCAAGTTGAATTCTTCGTGTTTGGCCATGTTTTCGCGAATACGGTCAAAGATAACAACCGTATCGTTGAGTGAATAACCGGCTAGGGTCAGTAGGGCGGTGATAATGAGCAAGGTGAGTTCCATGTTCATAGCCCAACAGATGCCAAGGACAATGAGAACGTCGTGCAATGTGGCCACCGTCGCTGCCAGGCCAAATTGGAAGTCAAAGCGGAGCCAAAGATAGAGAATGACTCCGAGCATCGATAAGCCGATGGAGAGCATGGCCTTGCTGCGCAGATTGGCTGAGACCGAGGCGCCGATTTCGGATTTACTTTCCAGTGAGAATCCGGCACCTGTCTGTTCTTTTTGCAGGGTAGCAGTGATGCGGTCGCTCAGATCCCCGATTTTGGCTTCGGATTTTTTTATTTTGACAATCAAGCGGTTTTCGCTGGTCACCTGTTGGAGGTCAATACCCTCAAATCCATTCTTGGCCAGCGCGGTGCGGACATCATGTAGGGCAAAAGGCTTATCGGTTTTGTATTGGAGCATGGTGCCGCCGGAGAAATCGATGCCCATATTTGCCTGACCGCGAAAAATCTGGACCGTGGCCACCAAGCCAAGGAGCACCAAGGCGCAAGAAAGGGTAAAGGCTATTTTTCGCATTCCCATAAAATCGAAGTTCGATTTGTGCACCAGTTGAAAGAACTTGATCTCCTTGATTTTTTTCAGGCTGAACAGCGTATCGTAAATCAGGCGACAGACAAAGAGCACTGCAAAAAGGTTAAAAATGATACCCAGGCTTAAGGTTACGGCAAAACCTTTGATTGGTCCGGTACCAAAGAGGAAGAGCACCAGCGCGGTAATCAAGGTGGTAACCTGAGCATCGACGACTGACCAGTACGCTTTGGTGAAGCCGCCTTCGACGCCGGAGCGGGCCGATTTGCCCAAGGCGAATTCATCGCGCATACGCTCATAGATAAGGACGTTGGCATCCACCGCCATGCCGATGGAAAGTATGATACCGGCGATACCGGGCAGGGTCAGGGTCGAGCCGAGCATGGCCAGGCCGACAAAAAGCAGCAGTATGTTGAGAACCAATCCAATGTTGGCGATCACTCCGGACAGTCGATAGTAGACCAGCATGAAGAGGACCACCAAGACAGTGCCCAACAGACCGGAGAACATCCCCTTGTTGATCGAATCCTGACCAAGACTGGCGCCGACTGTCAGGTTTTGAATGATGTCGACCGGAGCGGGTAGTGCGCCGACTCGAAGGACAATAGCGAGGTCGGTGGCCTCATTATGGGTGAAGTTACCCGAGATCTGGGCACTGCCACCGAGGATCTTTTCACGGATAACCGGCGCTGAGCGAACGATTTCATCCAGGACAATGGCTAGTCGTCTGCCGACACTCTTTTCGGTGATCGCCGCAAAGACCTGGCCACCACGGGAGGTCAGATCCAGGCTGACATACGGCTCGTTAAAGGTCCCGCCGATGCGTACCTGGGCGTTTTTCACCATCTCACCGGTCATGAGTACCGGGCTTTCAAGCAGAATAGGTACCTTGGACTCGCGTTTGGTTTTGTTGTCGATAACGCGTTCAAAATAGATTTCGGTGCCCTGGGGCAATCGGCTCTGCAGGGCAAGGTTGAGTTGTTTACGACTCTCTCCTTCGTGCCATTGACCGGCCTGTTCGGCGTTGTGAACGAGGGATCCCAAGTCGATCCCCGGGGCGTCGGCCACCATCTTAAATTCAAGCTGGGCTGTCTGTCCGATCAGGCTCATGGCCCGTTTTGGGTCTTTTACCCCCGGGAGTTGAACAACGATCTGATTCTCCCCTTGACGGACCACTACCGGCTCGGAGACACCGAACTGGTCGATACGATTCCTGATAATTTCGAGGGACTGATTGACGGCGTTTTTCCTGATAAAATTAATTTCGTCCGTCTTCAGCCGCAGGGTAACACGGGGAAAGCTCCCCTCTTCGGCTTCTATCTGGCTGTCCAAGTTGGGGAAATTATCCTGGAGAATCTGTGTGACTGTCGCAACGGCACCGGTATTTGGCAGGGTGAACAGTATCGATTTCTTTTCTGTTGTGTCCATCCGTACTGCGTTGATACTCTTGGCTGCAAGTGCGGATTTAAAATCAGAGGCGGCTAAATCAAGCGAGTTGTCAGCGGCTTTTTCCAGGTCGACCTGAAGAACAATGTGCATGCCGCCCTGGAGATCGAGCCCGAGCTTGAGTCCGGCAGGCGCCATGTATTTTTTCCACCAGTCAGGCAGATCGTGATAGACCGATGGCGTAAGCGCCAGGCCGGAGAAAAACAGGAGGAAGAGTACAAGCCCGATTTTTAGCTTCAAGCTGGAATTCATGAATGCTGTACCTGTGGCTGAGGAAAAAAGAATGAGTTGATCAGTGATTACGCAAAATGAACAGAATATACGTCGATAGGGCCTGTGATGCAACGGTGGGTGGCCATTTTTCTTTTAAAAGCATAATCAATATCGTGCAATTGGGGTATTGATTCCTCTTTGCGCGATTGGATCGTTGCACAATTTTCTCATTGTGACTGATCGTTGGTCCTGCGATTTTACCTGGGTAAGCGAGCGAGAATAAAGGAAGATACCTTCCGCTGGCGGTCAAGCTGGATTGAGGGCGAATGCGGAAAGAGTTTACGCTCCCAGGTGGTTCTGTTAAATTGGCGCGGATACCATAACCATGGACTCGTGAATCGTTAAAAAAACAACGAGCCTCATACATACAGTAAGTTACGAAGCAGGTCGTCCCCTTCTCGCAGCTTTTACTAGCAAGAGAAAGTCCTGCTTCCTACGGGCTGCCTTAATCGGCGGCTGGAGAACCCTACATGAGTGAAGAAAGCCTGCCTCTTTTTCTGCAAACGCTCCTCAAACCCGGTTGCTATGATCATCCGGTTGCCGAGGTTGAATTGGTGCAAACACATATCTCTTTCGTGCTTCTAGCCGGGGAGTTTGTCTATAAATTTAAGAAGCCGGTGAATTTCGGTTTTTTGGATTTCTCCGATCTTGAAAAGCGTCAGTCTTGTTGTCAGCAGGAGTTAGTGCTCAACCGCAGGCTCTGTCCGGACATTTACCTCGGTTTGGTCACCGTCACCAAGGAGAAGGAGGGCTGTTTCGCTCTCAACGGGCAGGGCGAGGTGGTCGAATACGGGGTTAAGATGGCACGTATGCCGGAAGAACGGATGATGCAGCATCTGATTCAGCGGGGCGAGCTCACTGCGGGACATATTGATTCCCTTGTGCGCATTTTAGCGTCTTTCTATGAGCAGGCTGAAGGCGGGAAGGCAATTGCCGCATTTGGAACTGCGGAATCGGTGGCTGTAAACGTGCTCGAAAATTTTGAGCAGACCCAAGGATTTATTGACCAAGGTGCCTTGAGCCGGGAACAATTCGACCGGATCTCCGAGTATGCACGCAGTGTACTCGCCAATCATGAAATCTTCCACAAGAGGATTGACGGCGGCTATATCCGCGATTGCCACGGGGATTTGTACTCGGCCAATATCTGTCTTGCCGACAAGGTGTATATTTTTGACTGCATAGAGTTCAATCAGCGATTTCGTTATTGCGATGTGGCCAGTGACGTTGCCTTTCTTGCCATGGATCTCGATTTCCATGGGCTCGATGATTTTTCCGGCCAATTCATTACCCAATTCTGTGAACGGACTCAGGATGCGTCGCTGTTGACGCTGCTCAATTTTTACAAATGCTACCGGGCCTATGTCCGCGGAAAAATAGGGCTATTCACAGCAGCTGATCCAGCGGTTGCCCCGAATGTGCAGGAGAACTGCCGCCAGCAGGCCGCCCAGTATTTTCGCCTGGCAGAGCGTTATGCCGCTGAGTGATCCACGCAAAACAAGGATGCCACGGCCCAAGTTGGTAATCTTTTTCGGTATGACCGCCTCGGGGAAATCCACCCTGGCCCTGGCATGGGCCCAACAGCAAGGATGCCCTTATTACAATACTGATCGGATTCGTAAGGAACTGGCCGGTTTGCAGGCCACAGATCGCCGCCCCGATGGTATTGAGCAGGGGATTTATTCGCCGGCCTTGTCGGCGTTGACCTATCAAACCATGTTGGATCGGGCTGCTCAAGATCTTGCCGGAGGGGCCTTCGTGGTGGTGCTGGATGGGGCGTATAGTAAGTGGTCTGATCGGGAAACTGTGCGAGAGGCGGCAACAGCTGCAGGCGCGGATTGCCTTTTTTGCTACTGTTATTGTTCGGAGGCGGAGACCAAACGCCGTTTGGCCGCACGGGCCGTTGACAAAGAGGCCGTTTCTGATGGCAGGTGGGAAATTTATCTCTACCAGCAGGCGAATTTTGTGTTACCCGAAGGCGCTGAATTAGAGGATTGTTTCAGACTGAGCACCGAAGACACGGTGTCCGAATTGATAAAAAAAATTACGGCTCAATCCTCCAGTCGGGATTGAGCCGTACTACACGTGTACTCAGTGGGGAGCGTCGGGACCCCGCTGCTCATCTTCTCTCTGCTGGCTTATTTTTTCCTTTGAGGCGGTCTTTGCCTCCTCCAGGCGATCTTCAGGCGCCTTGGTCATGAACTCTGGTAGCCAGCGGCTCATACCCCAAGCGGGAGGCTTACCCGCCTCAAGACTCTGCAGCAGGGCTTTTGCCTGCGGCGCCAAAGAGGAATCGGGATACATGGCCAAAAGGTATTTCAAACGATGCTGAGCCTGTTGGTAGCGCTCGGTGCGAGTGTAAAAGACTGCAACCATGTATTCGTGATTCACCAGGAATTCTTTGGAATCGTGGATTTTTGTTTTTGCTTCCTTGGCATAGGGCGACTGAGGATAGGCGTTGATCAGACGGGTAAAAGCCTTGATCGCTTCCTGAGGCCCGGAGATGTCACGGTCGATGCGATCCGAACGATTGTAGTCACACATGCCGATCTGGAACATGACATAGGGGATAGCTTCGTTGGTGGGATGGTGCTCTTCAAAGGCTTTGTACAGGACCTTGGCCTCGGTATACTGTTTGTTATAGTAGTTTGCATCGGCGGCTTTCAACTCCGCCAGCATAGCCTGGGCGCTGAAGGGATGTTCATCCAGTATCAGCTTGAAATTTTTCAAGGCCTCACCGTAGTCGCCAACACTGTAGGCGTCCATGCCCTGGGTGATCAGGGTTTCCGGCGGCAGTGATTTGGGCTCATCTTCTTCACCGAAAGTGACCTTACTGAACATCCCGCTAAAAGTTGAGCAACCGGAAAGCGCCAATGCTGTGAGCAAAAGGCTCGCCAACAGGAGGCGTGAAAGAGTCGGGTGCAACCGGGAAGTGGGCGACACGGGCATAAAGAGACCTCTATTCGCTGCAGTTTAAAGGTTGATCAGGGACCTGATTGCCGAGGTAATGTTCGACCGATAGTTCGGCAACCGCACCTTCGCCGGCTGCATTGACGATCTGTCGGGCGCGCTTGCTGCGTATATCACCTGCGGCAAAGACTCCTGGAATTGAAGTGGCCATTTCATCATCGGTGATAATGAAACCGGATTCGTCGATACGGAGTTGCTCTAAGGGCAGGATTTGCGTGTTGGGTGCAATGCCGATCAGGATAAAAATCCCGGTAACCTTCAGCGTCGACTCCTCATTGTTATAATGACGGAGCAACAACTCCTCAACTCCAGCGGTTTTTGACCCGCGTATTTCAAGCACCTGCGTATTCCAGATAAAATCGATCTTCTGGTTGCAGAAGGCCTTTTCTTGAAGAATCTTAGTGGCGCGTAACTCGCTACGCCGATGGATAATGGTTACCTTGGAGGCAAATTTCGTCAGATGTAGGGCTTCCTGAATGGCGGTGTTGCCGCCTCCTACCACCGCAATTTCCTGGTTGCGGTAAAAGGGCCCATCGCAGGTGGCGCAATAGGAAACTCCCCGACCAGCGAACTCATACTCTCCTGGAATGTCAAGCTTGCGCGGCTTGGCTCCAGTGCAGATGATAATGGTGTTGGCGGTGAGAATTTCCCCATTCTCTAGGGTAACCGATTTTATTTTGCTGGTGAGATTAAGCGAGGTGATGGTCGCGAACCGTTTCTCCAAGCCGAAGCGGTCGGCATGGGCGGTCATTTTATCCATCAGGTCAAAGCCGGAAATCCCTTCGGCAAATCCTGGGTAATTGTCGACCCAGTCGGTGACCAAAACCTGGCCCCCGGTTGCTCCTTTTTCTAAAAGAAGAACGTTAAGACGACCACGAGCGGCATACAACCCAGCCGTCAGGCCAGCCGGTCCTCCCCCAACGATGATCAGCTGATACTGTGCTTGTTGCATGTCAAAACCGTGAAAAAGAAGGCACGACCCCCGTGTAAAAGGAGGTCGTGCCAAAATGAAGAAAAATCAGAGGGCTTTTTTGATCAGGTCCTGCAGCTGTGATTTGCCCACAGCGCCCGTGATTTGATCGACGACTTCGCCGCCCTTGAAAAGAATGAGGGTGGGGATGGCACGGATACCGAATTTTCCCGGGGTGGCGGGATTGTCATCCACATTCATTTTGGCGATAATCACTTTCCCCTCGAATTCAGCTGCCAATTCTTCGATAACCGGACCGATTGCTTTACAGGGGCCACACCAGGGCGCCCAGAAATCAACCAGACAGGGAAGCGAATTGCCAACGATGTCATTTTCGAATTCGCTGTCGGAAATGTGCACTACCTTTTCACTTGCCATCTCATGTTCTCCTTTTGGGCGTCCATTGAACAGGTATAAAAAAATTATTGAATTTTCAATGGTTATGTAATGATAAGTCGCATCGGCGGTCATTCTACCTTGCTGGTTTCATAGTGACAAGAAAAAATTGACATCATTGGGGAGCTGTCAAGTGGTACGGTGAATGAAAGTTTTTGCTTTTGACATCCTAAAAAATACCGTGCTATAAGTGAACGCTTAAAATTCAATTTTCCCCAAGTCACTTGTATCCTCTGGAGGCGTTCGATGAAAACGGATCGTTCGGCAGAACTTTTTTCCCAAGCCAAAATGCTTATCCCCGGAGGTGTCAATTCTCCGGTACGGGCATGTCGATCCGTGGGGTGTGATCCCCTCTTTGTGCATAAAGCACAGGGCTGCGTCATTACTGATGTAGATGGAAATGAATTTATCGATTTTGTCGGTTCCTGGGGGCCAATGATCCTTGGTCACGCGCATCCGCAAGTTGTGGAGGCTATCTGCCAAGCTGCCCCGATGGGGACCAGTTTTGGTGCTCCTTGTCCCGCTGAGGTTGAGCTTGCCCAATTGGTGTGTGATTCGGTCCCCTCGCTAGAGAAGATCCGATTTGTCAACTCCGGGACGGAAGCCACCATGAGTGCAATCCGGTTGGCCCGAGGCTATACCGGTCGCAAGATGGTGGTTAAATTCGACGGCTGCTATCACGGCCATGCCGACGCTTTTCTGGTCAAGGCTGGTTCCGGAATCATTACCTTGGGTATTCCCGGAAGCCCCGGGGTGCCGGATGATATCGCCAAAAATACTCTCTCCATCCCCTATAATAATGTTGCGGTGCTGGAAACGACTCTGCGCAATACTCAATTGGATATTGCCTGTGTCATTGTGGAGCCCGTGGCTGGGAATATGGGGGTTGTCGTTCCTGAACGTGCCTTTCTTCAACGATTGCGTGAGTTGACCGCTGAGCTCGGTATCGTGCTTATTTTCGATGAGGTCATCACCGGATTTCGTCTGGCTCTGGGGGGGGCGCAGGGACGTTTTGGCATTCTGCCAGATCTCACCTGCCTCGGGAAAATTATCGGTGGAGGTTTGCCTGTGGGAGCTTACGGTGGCAAACGCGAGTTAATGGAAATGGTTGCCCCCGACGGGCCGGTGTATCAGGCCGGTACACTCTCCGGTAATCCGTTGGCCATGGCCGCAGGGCTTGCCATGCTTAAACTTGTTCGACGTCCTGGCTTTTATGATGAGCTTGAAGCCACAAGCGCCTGGTTTGGCGGTGAGATGGAGCGGTTGGCGGCGTCCGCCCCGGTACCGATAACGCTGAACCGTATAGGATCACTGATGACTTGCTTTTTTACCAATACCCCGGTGACTGATTTTACCTCCGCCATGGAGGCGGATACTTCCCGCTACGGCAAGTTTTATCGACAGATGCTGGCCGGGGGGATTTGGCTCGCGCCCTCTCAGTTTGAAGCCGCGTTCGTCTCGGCCGCACACGAGCGGAAGCACTTGGAAAAAGCCCTGGACGTGACTGAATCGTCATTCAAAAAATTGATAGATTAGTTAAAAAAATATTGCGTTTGCCGGTTGCGCATGCTACCTGTAGCTGCGATTGTCAAGTCTCCGGTAAATGTTCGTGAGGCGTATAATGTCAGACGAGCGCAGAGAGATGTTCAGGCAACTGGCCGTCTACAGTCAGGTCGGTATGACCTTTGCCTTTTCCATCATCATCGGTTTTGGTATGGGATGGGCGCTTGATAACAAGGTGTTTGGGGGGAAAACCACTCCCTATTTAACGTTTATATTTTTAGCTCTGGGCATTATCGCCGGATTTAAAAATCTCTGGGAACTGACCCGGAAGATACAAGATGAATAAGCACGTACCGACAGCCAGTTGTTCCTACGCAGAAAGAGAGAACTCCGTTCTGCGCTTGGTCATGTTGTTGAGTTGGCTGCTGCTGGCGGCCATGGCGGTTTGTAGCTGTTGGGTGTTTGACTGGCAATTTGCTCAATCACTGTTACTTGGCGGTATTTTGGTCAACGGCAGTTTTTGGTTGCTGCAAAAAGATGCCCAGCGATTAATGCAGAGGCTGAGCCTGGCAGAGGTCGGCATGGCGCAACAAACAGAAAAAACACGGTTTTTTCTTCGTTCTTTTGCCAGATTGGTTGTTCTTGGATTGTTGTTATTCGTGGTAGCTGTCAGAGTGCCGATCAATGTGATCGGGCTGACTTTGGGATTTACCACGGTTATGGTCAGTGTTGTCATTATCGGCTTGAGCGCGAGCAAGTGCTGGTTGCCGAGCAAAGCGTGAGGAGAGTGTAGGTCATGGAACATCCGATATTATTTATTTCTTTGGTTCTTGAGGCGTTAGGCCTGCCGGTCCCCCATACACCGGTTGGGCACACCCTCCTGGAAAAAATCTGTGAACCGTATATGACCTACACCTGGATGGTCATGGCGTTTCTGATTGTCGTCCCCAAACTGACCATGGGTAAGTTGGAGATGGTTCCGGGAAGCGGGCAGAATTTCTGGGAAGTAACCGTGGGCGGAGTGATGGACTTTTGCGCCGAGAACCTCGGTGAAAAAGGGGCCAAAATGCTTTTCCCGATGATGGCTACTTTTTTCTTTTACATCATCATCGCCAACATGATCGGGCTTATCCCCGGTTTCATGTCTCCTACTTCAAGCCTGAACATTACCATGGCAATGACCCTTATTGTTTGGGTAACGCATCATTTCCTTGGCTTCAAGAATCATGGGCTCAAGTACTACAAACATTTCATGGGGCCGAGCAAAGTTCTGGCACCGTTCATGTTCCTGCTTGAGGTCATCAGTAACTTTGCGCGTCTGATTTCACTCTCCATGCGTCTTTTTGGTAACATCCTTGCCAAAGAGGTTCTGCTTGGTGTTCTCTTTATGCTCGCCGGTGCATTTTTTGCGCCGCTGCCCATCCTCTG
This sequence comes from Desulfobulbus sp., assembly GCA_028684915.1. The sequence continues at coordinate 14,219 of JAQUEZ010000017.1, read as the reverse complement.
TCTGGGTGTTCTGGTTTCTATCATCCAGGCGGTGGTTTTTGTTCTGCTCTCCCTGCTGTACTGCGCAGGATCGATGGAACACGCGCATTAATTGCTTGTACAAGTTCCGTTTTAACGGAGAAGAAGGCCAACTTTTTATATAACTTTTAGTACGGAGGAAACACACATGAACACACTTAGTCTTGCTCTGATTTGTATCGGCGCTGCTCTTTCCATCGGCCTTGCCGGTTTTGGTGCAGGTATCGGTATGGGTAACGGTCTGCGTGGCGCTTGCGAAGGCGTTGCTCGTAATCCTGAAGCAAAGGGTGCTATCACCACCACCATGATCCTTGGTATGGCTCTTTGTGAGTCCATCGCCATTTATGGTCTGGTTATCGCTTTTATTCTGCTCTACGCAAACCCCTTCAAGGCTGCGCTCGGACTGTAATAGATTGCGTTCGGGAGCAATCCCGTTTTAAGGGCTGCGGTTTCCGCAGCCCTTTTTTTTTGCTTGCCTCGGTTGTCGCTTTAGAAAAAGCTAGTGCGTGACGTTTTGTCCTGCGCAACATGCAGTTACTGCGATGTACGGGTATTTTTGTTTAATTATTTACCACGCCATCATGTCTGATCCCCTTATTACCCCTCGTCGGGAAAACAGTGAGCCCCAGTTGCCGGCTGCTGGTCTTTTTGCCCTCAATCCATCCGACACAGCCACCATGTTGAACTTGGCCAAGGAGTATGGGCTCAAACGACATTTTCTTTTCAACTCCCAACTTTTTTATAACGAGCGGTTTTTTCTTGCCGGGCCAGCAGTCGGAGCACCGATGGCCGCCATCTGCCTTGAAAAACTCATTGCCCTCGGTGCTCGGCGAATTGTACTGTATGGCTGGTGTGGCTCGATCCACCCTGATGTGCGTATTAGCGATTTGTTCTTGCCCGCATACGGGTTGAGTGAGGAAGGAACCAGTTCCCATTATTGCTCTGACAAGCCGTGGAATCCTGCCTTACAGCAACGGCTTCAAACGTCTCTGGAGCAGGCCGGTCTTTTGCCCAAATCAGGCGGAATATGGACGACTGATGCCCTCTATCGCGAAACACGGCAAAAGATAGAGTGGTACAGAGGGAAAGGGGTTCTTGCCGTGGATATGGAATACACGGCCATGCAAGCTGTGGCTACTTTTCGCGAAATCCTTGTAGGCGGGATGATGCTCGTCTCGGATGAACTCTTTGGCAACCAGTGGCGGGCAGGTTTTAGGCAAAAATCGTTTCGCACCCTTTCGCGTCAGACGCTTGGTCTGCTCGTTTCTTTTTTTGATAAGGCGATTCTCTCATGAAAAATCTGTTAATGGTAAGCTTGGGTTGTCCTAAGAATTTAGTCGATTCTGAGGTGATGCTCAGCACCCTTGAGCTGGCCGGATATTGCCTGACAGATGTGCCGGAAAAGGCGCAGATTATTTTGGTGAATACCTGCGGATTTATTCGGCCGGCCGTGGAAGAGGCCATTGACACCATTTTGGAATTGGCAGCATACAAGGACGAAAATCCCGAGCTGCGGCTGATTGTCACCGGTTGTATGGTCCAACGTTATGGGCAGGCGTTGTTGGATGAATTGCCCGAAGTCGATCTCTTTATCGGTTTAGACGACTTTCCCGATCTGGATAAAATTCTTGCGGAAAATGCTCAGATACCCCGCCTCATTGCTCAACCCGGATCTGCGACCTTTTTGATGAACAGCGCTCATACAAGGCGGCTGACCACGCCATCGTTTCGATCATATCTGAAAATCACCGAAGGCTGTGATAATCGCTGCAGTTACTGCATGATTCCCTCGATCCGGGGCAAGCTGCGCAGTCGAGAAATCTCAGACCTGATCACTGAAGCAGTTGCCTTGCAGGAGATTGGTACCCGAGAGCTGTGCCTCATCGCCCAGGATTTGACCGCCTACGGTAATGATCTACCCACCAATGCCAACTTGGTACAGCTCCTTGAGCAATTGCTCTTGCATACGGATATTCCCTGGTTTCGCCTGCTCTATGCCTATCCTTCCGGGATATCCGATGACCTGCTCCAGCTTATGGCGAACAATCCAAGAATTGTCCCCTATCTGGATGTTCCTTTTCAACATGTCAGCGATCCGGTCTTGCAACGCATGAATCGGCATCATGGCTATCAGGTCCTTGATGATCTGATAGCACGCATTCGACAATTTTTGCCCGAGTGTGCGGTACGTACCACCCTTATGGTCGGATTTCCCGGGGAAACCACAGCCGATGTGGATGCCATGGTTGCAGCGTTGCAAAGATGGCAACTTGATCATGTCGGTGTCTTTCAATATCAGGATGAGGAGGGAAGTTTGGCCGCCTTACTCTCTGGCAAGGTGGAAGACGAAGAAAAAGCAGCGCGGTATGAGCGGGTCATGACCATACAGGCCGATATCAGCCAGCAGCGGATGCAGCGTTTTATCGGTAGAGTCGAGCCGGTATTAGTGGAAGGCGTCAGTGAAGAAAGTGACTTGCTCCTTGAAGGAAGGACCTGTTTTCAGGCCCCGGATATAGATGGTTGCGTCTATATAACTTCAGGAACGGTCAACCCCGGTGATATTGTATTGGTACAAATCACCGAGGCACACACCTATGACCTTGTTGGCGAAGTTGTCGATCATCGATGAAAGGGTAAGGCAAAGGCACAACTAGTCGTCGTTCTTATTGACCTGTTCGCGAAGATCTTTACCAACCTTAAAAAAAGGCAGCTTTTTCGGCTTGACTTTGATCTTCTCGCCTGTTTTGGGATTTCGACCAGTATACGAGGTGTACTCTTTGACGACAAAGCTGCCAAATCCCCGAATTTCTATCGATTCCCCCCTTGCAAGAGCATCGCTCATCGTCTCGATAATGGTATTGGTTATCGAGGCGGCCTCGCGAATTGGAATATTCATCGCTTCGGCCAGGGCTTCAATTAATTCGGATTTGTTCATACTTGTCTCTCCCCGCAAGCTCCTCTAAAAATTGACTGAAATTGGTTCTATTCCTCGGCTGAAAGATGGCTAAATGGGCCATCGGTAAAAAGAACTGCTTTCAGGAGGTTGATCGAATTTAAGCAAGTATGTTTTTGATTGTAAAGGGGATTTTATTTGAAAAAATCTTTTTTAGATCATTTTCCCCTAGAATCTTGTGTTTTCCAAGTGCGAGAGTGCCCAAACGGAGTTGCCCATAGGCTGTCCTTTTGAGATGCATCACTCTATGGTTGATTGCCTCAAACATTTTACGTACTTGCCGTTTTTTTCCCTCATGAATTATTATTTCAACCAGGCTTTGCTGTTTGCTTCGTTTAAGAATCTTAACCTGCGCCGGTTGTGTCATTATGCCTTCTATCTTTATTCCGTGCTCGAGCCGTTCGAGCTGCTGGGAGGATGGGAATCCCGCCACCCATGCCTCATAGGTTTTATTGACCTCATACCGAGGATGCAAAATAGCATTTCCCAGTTCACCGTCATTGGTCATAAGGAGAGCTCCTTCCGTATCCAAATCAAGGCGGCCGACCGGAAAGAGGCGCTCTGGAAATTCTTTCATCAAATCAGAGACTATTGGTCGTCCCTGGGGATCCGCCATGGTGGTGACGTATCCTGCAGGCTTGTTGAGCAGGACATAGATTTTCTGTTCAAACTGAAGTCGTTTACCATCAAAGCTGATGGTGTCTTTGCTTGGATCGGCCTTATGACCAAGCTCGGTAATGATAGCGTCATTCACCCGGATGCGACCGTCGCGAATCAGTTGTTCTGCTCCGCGGCGCGAGGCAACGCCAGCTTTTGCCAGTATTTTTTGCAGTCGTTCTTCCATACGGACCTAAAAAACAGCGCTTTTATCCTACCAGAATTTTCGCGGCAACATGGTCGTGATTTTGTCGTCCACCAGCTGTTTTGTTGCCGGGTCGACCTCGAGCACATCTGTGTACCAGGGCTTCATGCGGCAGTCAAAGACAATGGGTGGCTGGAGACCAACATGGAACCGGTGTACGGATTGCGCCTGCCCATGGATGTCATTGGCTGGCTCAAAACGGGTGAAAAAGGTCCAGAGAAATTCCTGCAACGAACAGGTTGCCTCAGCGGTTGAATCAACCAGGAGAACAACCGGCCACGCCTGAACACCAGCAAAACGGGCAAGTTCCTCAGCTTGTGACGGTGAGGAGGTGTACGAAGCCCCCTGCACAACCAGTGTGCCGGGCAGGTAGACCTGGGGATGGCTGCATCCCGCTGGCAGTGACCCGTTAAATGCAACTGGTAGATCCCTCACTTTTTCACCAAGGCCAAGCATCATAGCCTTTGACCCCTTATTCACCGACGGCCCGGTGTAGTCTAGGGTGTCCTGAGAGACGTTGGCAAAGACAAAAAGGTCACGGTCCCATTGGATCCGCTCAAGAATATGTTGCCAAAGCCTGGGGAAGTCTCCAACATCAAGGGCTCCGTCCGTCACCAATAAAAATTTGGTGAGTGAGAGTTGCCCTTCACCGAGCACCCGGAGCCCTGCGGCAAAGGCTTCACGTGGATATCGGTCGGCAACTCTGGCTGCTGCCAAACAGTGAAAGCCGGTTTCGCCAAAGGTCTTCAGTTGGAGAACACCTTTCATCACCAGTGGGAAAAGTGGTGAGAGGAGTTCCTGGAGGAAATCGCCGATGAAAAAATCTTCTTGCTTGGGGCGTCCTACCACCGTGGCCGGATAGATGGCATCCTTGCGATAGTATAGATGGCTTGTCTGGAAAATCGGGTAATCGTGCTGGAGCGAGTTGTATCCGTAATGATCACCAAAAGGCCCTTCAGGTTTTCTTCGATGAGTCGGGACGATGCCTTTAATGGCAAATTCCGCTTCCGCAACCATTCGGTGGCCTCCGTAGGGATCGTTGACCATGTGCAATTTTTCCCCTTGCAGGAGCGAAGCAAGGATAAGCTCGGGGATATTTTCGGGCAGAGGGGCAATGGCCGCAAGCATCAATGCCGGTGGGCCACCGATGTACAGGGTCAGGGGCAAGGGTTGGTTCAGCTTTTCTGCGGCATGATAGTGAAACCCACCCCCCTTATGGATCTGCCAGTGGATGCCAGTGGTGGTGTCATCATATCGCTGGATACGATACATGCCGAGGTTATGGCCCTGGCCTCCCGGGTGTTCGGTATACACCAGTGGAAGGGTGACAAACGCACCACCATCCGAGTGCCAGGAAGTCAGCATCGGCAGTTCGGTTAGGCGGGCTGGCCGCTGGCAACATTCAAGAATAGGTGCTTTTGAGATGGATTTCAAGCCCACCTTCAGGCCTTGGGCAAAGAGTCCTCGCGAGTCCCAAAGCGTCTGCATGGTGGGAGGCATGGCATGCTCGATAAAATCAACCAGGCCACGAACGAAGTTGACCGGGCGCTTTCCAAAGGCGAGCTCCAACCGTAAAGGGGTGCCGAAAAGATTGGTGACCACCGGAAATTGCGAGTTTTTTACGTTGGTGAACAGGAGCGCTGGCCCATCCTGGGCAATGACCCGTCGGTGAATTTCGGCGATCTCGAGATGGGGATCAACCAACGTGTCGATAGTGAGCAACTGGTTGTTGGCCCGTAACAGATCAAGAAAACTACGCAAGTTAACAAGCGGTGGCATTGAGATACTCTTCCTCTATGGCGGCTATTCGTGCTAGGAACGGATTAATGATGGTGGTGCTCTTCGTGGAGAAAGAGACGATGATATTCATCGCTGCTGAGATGATTTTTCATAATAGCACCGAGTAAATCGACAATCTGGTTGATTTCTTCTTCACTCATGCGTGGGATCAGCGCCTGGGTGAGCTGTTCGTCGGTAAAATGTTGGAGGAATTCGACCAGCGAGCGCTCATCGGTTTCTCGATTGAGTCCAAAAAACATATTGAATACCTGCTAAAAAAAAGAAGGGGTTAACCGGCAAATATTTTCCACCACACTTTGCGGGTGCGGGGGCCATCAAACTCGGTGAAGAAAACACGTTGCCAAGTACCTAGTTGCAGATGGCCTTGGTGGATGAAAAGGTTTACGGACGACCTGGTCAGGGCGGTCAGTAAATGTGCCGGAGAATTACCTTCCGCATGTTGGTAGGGGTAATCGGAGGGGACGATTCGGCTGAGTGCGCCGAGGAGATCGCGCTGAACATCCGGATCGGCCCCTTCATTAATCAACAGTCCTGCGGTGGTATGGGGATTGTAAACGTACAGTATCCCCTCGTCGATGCCATGATCAATGACAACTTTTTGTAAACGATCAGTGATGTTTACCATCTCCAGCCTCTGGTGGCTGGAAATGGTGAAATCTCCTTGGGGCATACGACTCTTTCAACCCTTATTGAAGCTGCCAGGAACCGTATTCATCGCGGCAGGCGGTGCTGTAGGTCCTTTGCGGTTTACCATCGATAACCGCCTCGATTTCAGCACGGCGACAGACTCTATGGGTGTTGGGATTTTGATACGCAGGTTGCGGGGTTACCGTGTACTGGTTGCCATTGTCAGGGTTTACCCAGGATGAATGCTGATTGGACACGCCTCGTTCATAGGTGTGATTGAGTTGTTCCCGATCGTACTTATCCATTTCGTTGCCGACGATGTAGCCCAGCATGCCACCGACCGCAGCGCCGATAAGGGTTGCACCGGTGTTATGGCCAATGGCTTGGCCGATAAGAGCACCTGCTGCAGCCCCGCCAAGTGCGCCGCTTTGTCCTTTGGTGGCACAGGAGGAAAGGGAAAGCATAAAGACGAGGGCAATAACGATACTCAGATATTTCATGATAGTTCTCCTGATACAGAAGATGTGTGCGTAAGGGAGGCCGGCAGCTCTTTTGAAGCCTGTACTCCCAGGTGTTTGAGTGCTTCAGCTCTGGCGACGAGGTTGCCCTGACCCGTGGTAAGGCGGTTTCGTGCAGTGTGCCAGGACTGTTGGGTTTGATTGAGACGAAAGCCTATCTCCTCAAAGGCTTCAGCAAATCCAACAAATTTATCATAAAGATTCCCCGCATGTTTGGCAATCACTAAACTGTTGCGGTTTTGTTCGTCCAGGCGCCAAAGATGGTGAATCGTCCGGAGGATGGCGAGCAAGGTGGAAGGGCTTGCGAGGATAACTTTTTTTTGCATTGAGGCTACAAGAATTTCAGGTTCCTGTTCCACCGCCAATTGAAAAGCGCCTTCGATGGGAATGAACAGGAGTACAAAATCCAATGAGCCAACATCACTGAGTTGCTGGTACTGTTTGCCAGCGAGCAGGCTGACTTGCTTTTTTACCGAATCAATGTGCTGCTTGATGTAGGTGGCCTTTTCCGTTTCATCTTGGGTATTGTGGGCATCCTGGAACGCCTTGAGCGAAACTTTGGCATCAATGATGACAGTTCGTTTATCCGGGAGAAAAACAAGGACATCCGGTTTCAAGGCGGAACCATCCTGACTGATGTGGTGCACCTGGACCTGGTATTCTTTGCCGTTGCGGAGGCCGGAATTTTCCAGCAGGCGGGAAAGAATCATTTCGCCCCATTGTCCCTGGAGTTTGTTGCTCCCACGTAAGGCCTGGGTCAGATTGGCTGCGTCGCTGCTGATCTGTTGATTCAACTCCTTGAGATGCTGTATTTCTTTGGTCATGGAGACTCGGTCGCGGGAGTCATGATCGTAAATATCCTCTACCTTTTTCTTAAACTCTTGGAGTTGCTCCTGGAATGGGCGAAGGAGATGGTTGAGGGTGGTTGTGTTCTGCTGGTTCAGCGACGCCCCCTTTTCACTAAAGACCTGGCTGGCTAGAATTTGGAAATCCCGTTTAATCTGATTGCGGGTTTCCTCCAAAAGGATCTCTCGCTCTTGCAGTTGTTGCTGCAATGAGCGATAGGCGGTTTGCAGGGAGGCGTTTTCGGTTTCGAGTTGCCTGCATTCGCGGATCAGCAGATCGTATTCTCGACGTACCTCCATCAACTCGGTATCAAGGGCTCGGGCTTCATCCTGGAATCGTTCCAGGCGCAAAGAAAGGGTGAGCTGTCTACGCTGCACCTTGTTTTGCACAAGAAGCAGCACCACGATCGCCAAGAGCACGCAGCCGCTAGCCCCAAGGCCGAAGGAGATCAGGTCGATTTGATTAAACGGCGGGGGTAACGACGCAGGAATATACAAGATCAGAACCTAAAATCAGCGACGCCGGGTACGCTGGCGCAATGCCTCGATCTCATCGAGCAGATCAAGTGCCAATGCGCAGCCAGGGAGATTGACCCGTAAATCTTGCTGCAGCCTAATCACGGTCTGAACGCGTTTGATTGCAACAAAGGTAAATTGCCATTCCCTGGGTGAAGGGCCCTCGGGAGTTACGATGCCTTCATCGATCATGGTTTCTATCAGCTCGGCGCTGACATTACAAAGTCGGCAAAGATCCGCCAGTGAACAGCGGGTTTCTTCGTTGAAAACAATGCCTGTGATGCATGTGATTGGTTCCTTCATTTCAAACCCCTAGCGCTGATCGAGGGTTAGTCGGCATCTTTTTAGCCATTTCCGTATACAGTTCACGTTGCTCCTTGGTGGTGGGTTCGGGAACAACGATGCGCAGGATGATGATCTGGTCACCTGTTTGCTTACCGGCGCATAAACCTTTTCCCTTGAGACGAAGTTTCTTCCCCCCCTGAGAACCCGCAGGGATTTTAAGTTGCACATTTCCTCCCAGAGTAGGGACAGTCAGGGCTGCACCCAGAGCGGCCTCCCAGGGGGTTATTGGCAGGGTGAGATATATATCTCGCTTTTCAGCGTGGAAAAGCCGATCATCCTCAAACGCTATTTCTAAAAACAAGTCGCCTGCAGGGGCGCCGCCATATCCGGGGAGCCCTTGGCCTTCCAGGCGAATACGTTGCCCTTCGATAACACCTTGGGGTATTTTCAGGTTCAAGGTATGGGGTTGCATGTGTACCTGGCCCTGCTGATCCATGGACGGACGATGGAGGGTAATGGTTTTCTGTGCTCCCCGATACGCATCGCCAAGAGAAATCAGAATTTTAGCGTGTTGGTCCTCTCCCTGCATCTTAAAGGCTTGCTGCCGCTGACCTGGGCCACGCTCTTTCCCAAATAAAGATTCAAAAAAATCGCTGAATTGTGAGGAATCTGCGCCCGTGTATCCGGCACCGCGGAATTCAAAGCCCGCATCCCAATTCGGCGGCGGTTCAACCTTCTGTCCTTCTCGCCAATTGGCGCCGAATTGATCGTAAGCAGCTCTTTTTTCGGGGTCTTTAAGAACTTCGTAGGCTTCGCCGATGTCCTTGAAATGGCGTTCAGCATTAACATCTTTGTTGACATCGGGATGAAATTTACGAGCCATTTTACGGTAGCCCTGCTTAATTTGATCCTGGGAGGCATTACGTTCGACTCCCAATATTTTATAATAATCTTTATATTCCATGGTGCTCCCCGGTTTCGGTGAACATGAAGTTTTGTTTAAAAATAAGAATAGCCCATTAAAAAGAAAAGAAAAAAAGAAAGATGCCTGCTTTCCCCTTGTACTGGGTAGGGCCTATCTTTTATGCTCTTTATTAGGTGTGTATGAAGAATAAACTGTGCAATATTGTCCTTACGGGATTTCGAGCCACTGGAAAAACCACTGTCGGCAGGAGTATCGCCCGAAGGCTTGGGTATGGATTTATCGATACAGATACGGAAATATGCCGCCAACTTGGCGCCTCCGTTGCTGAGATTGTTGCCCAGTATGGTTGGCCTCATTTCCGCAAAGCAGAGGCCAAGCTACTCGAATCGTTGTGCGCTGCGTCCAATATGATCATTGCCACCGGCGGCGGTGCGATTGAGCACCAAGCCCAATGGCAGGATTTACGCAGGAGGAGTTTTGTCGTTTGGCTTGATGCTGATGTGGCAACAATCAAAAAACGTATTTCATCCGACCCGGTATCCGTTCACCAGCGCCCCGATTTGTCACCGGATAATGCATCTGTCGAGGACGAAACAGCTCAAATCCTTCAACGGCGAAATCCTCTGTATTCGGCCGGTTCCGACCTGCGGTTGGACACCGGGAGCAATACACCTGAAGAACTTGCCGCTTCGCTTCAAGAGACTATCATACTGCTAATGAAGATGGACTCGTAAAAAGTCCATCACACTCTAAGAGATGGCTAAGTAAAAACACAGATATGCAAGGAGTAGTGTTTTTTTCCGCGCGAAGGCATACCTCAGGTATGTCGAGCGCCCGGTAAAACGCTGCGACGCAGGAGATCGAAGTTTTTACGACGCCATCAATGAAAAGGAACGGGGGGCGACTTGAGTAAACTAGGGATCGCTTCGGAATTGGATTAAAAACATGAAGGAAAGCAAAAAGCAGACCCAGGAACGGCCGATTGCATCGGTATGGATCGTAACCCGTGAATATGCTGGATTGGCTGGGGCTGGTGGTGTGAAAGATGTCTCCCGGCAGCTGGCCGAGGCACTGGTTGGCACTCGAGGAATAGCGGTAACTGTCATCATGCCCCGCTATGGATTTATGGAGCCCGGGGCCTTAGGGTTTACGCTTGCGCCGGTGGGTGACTGGTCCGGGGAAATTCACGGTATCCAATATGACAATGGGTACTTGGTGGATATGAACTATCCTTATCAGGAGCGGCGCGAGAGCGTTGTACTCTGGCAAGCGATAATCGATGGTGTCACTGTTTACTTGGTTGAAGCGGAGAGATTTGCCGAAAAACAAGGTGTGTATACCTACACCGAGGCTGAAGAACAAAAGCAATCGTGGCAGCGAAAGGGTGAGGGGCACTTTGATTATTTTGCCATGAATATTCTGCTGCAAAAAGCCGCACTCGATGCGATAATTCTCCTCAAAGTTCATCCTGAAGTTATTCATTGTCAAGATGGGCATGCTGCCACCTTACCGCCAATGATGCGGGAAAATAGTGGCTATCGGCCTTATTTCCGCCATACAGGTGCAGTCGTAACCATACATAACGCCGGCGTAGGGTATCATCAGGAAGTTGCAGATCTCCCTTTTGCCCAGGCGGTCACCGGTTTGCCAATGCGGGTCATCAATAGCTCTTTACTGGCCGGTAGTTTTGATCCGTTTATTGCAGCGGCAACCTACGCTACCCTGAACACGGTCAGCGAAAACTATGCCCGGGAACTCCAGCAAACGCCTGAAGATGCCCGGACCGGCTGGCTGGGCCATGCTCTTTTGGGGCAAGGGGTCACACTTGCAGGAATTACCAACGGCATAGATCCTCTGGTATTTGACCCATCCCATCCAAAACAGTTGCATCTTGTCGCTGGCTTCGACGTACTCCAAGGGAAGCTTGCAGGAAAGATGCGCTGCAAGGAAGAGTTGCTTCGCCAGTTAAGTGACGGGCCGCCATTGCAAAATGTCGAACAATTCGGCGTTGTTTCATTTCGTCCTCACGAACCACTTTGTACCTTTATCGGCCGATTGACCTCCCAAAAGGGAGTGGATATCTTAATTGAATCAATTTCACATCTGTTGGCAACCGATGCGACATGTCGGTTTTTGGTTTTTGGTTCAGGGGCAGCAGTCTATGAAGACCAGTTGAAACAATTGGCGCAACAAGGCTATGAGAGGGTTTGTTTTTTAAAGGGATTTGACCCCGTATTGGCCAACTCCATCTACGCCGCTGGGGATCTGTTTCTCATCCCTTCCAGGTACGAGCCCTGTGGATTGACCGATTATATGGCGCAGTTACTTGGTAATTTACCGGTCGTCCACCACGTCGGCGGCTTGATCAAGGTCATTGATGGGAAAACTGGATTTGCATATGAGGATGACAAGGCGGTGGCGTTGACGAAAACCCTTGTTCGGGCAATGACGCTGTACCGTGAGGAACCCGAAAAATGGCTTCGACTGCAGCAGGCTGCCGTCCGCGAAATCCACGCAAAGTACACCTGGAAACAAGTCATGGAATCGTATCTAGCCCTGTACCAACAAGCGCGTAGAATGATTACATTGCACAAGTGATGGACTTATTTAAAATCCATCACACTCCAAGAGAGAGCTAGGTGAAAATTCAGATACACAAGGAATAGCTGGTTTTTTACCGGCTCGAAGGTAGGCATAAGGTATGGCGAGCGTCAGGAAACACGCTGCGACGCAGTGGATCGAAATTTTCACGACGTCATCATGATTGGCATGAGAAGTTCACAGACAACTAAAAAAAAACCTCTATAAGGAGTGACACATCATGACCATTAAAGTGGGAATTAACGGTTTGGGTAGAATTGGCAGAAATATTTTTCGGGCCTTGGGCAAGGACCCTCTGTTTGCCGATATTGAGATTGTCGGTATTAATGATTTGACGGATGCTAAAACCCTCGCTCATCTGATGAAGTATGATTCAGTTATGGGGCGAGCGGATCAGGAAATTACCAGTACAGAGAATTCTATTGTTGTTGATGGGAAGGCTATTCCGCTTTCGAGCCACCGCAACCCCAATGAAATACCATGGGGTGATTTAGGGGCAGATTATGTGCTTGAATGCAGCGGCCATTTTGTTGATATGGAATCAGCCAAAGCCCATATCGATGCAGGGGCTTCCAAAGTGATCATTTCCGCACCTGCTAAAGGAGGAGTCAAAACCATCGTCATGGGAGTCAATGAAGATGAGTATGATCCCATAACCCACCATATCGTTTCCAATGCTTCCTGCACCACGAACTGTCTGGCCCCAGTGGCCCAGGTAATTCTCGATAATTTTGGCATAAAACGGGGGTTGATGACCACGATCCATGCATACACCGGTGATCAGCGTTTGCTGGACTTTCCCCACTCTGACCTTCGGCGGGCACGTGCTGCTGCGCTCTCGATGGTTCCGACGAAAACCGGTGCTGCCGCGGCTGTCGCATTAGTCATCCCTGAGTTGAAAAATAAATTCGAAGGACTTGCTGTTCGGGTTCCCACACCGGATGTCTCATTGGTGGATGTGGTTATCGAAGTGGAGCGGGAAACAACAGTTTCCGAGGTGAATAAGGCCTTGGCATCTGCCGCGAATCGTTTCCTCGGTTATACCGATGAGCCACTTGTCTCTGTCGACTTCCAGGGAGATTCCCATTCTTCAATCGTGGACGGGCAATGCACGAAGGTTTTGGGGACAACGGTCAAGATTATGAGCTGGTATGATAATGAGTGGGGATATTCCAATCGCATGCTGGATTTGGTTCTGCACATGGAGGCGAATAAACCGGTTTAAATCTTTGGCGTGAATAACTAACGAAAACAAAACAGGCTTTTATCCAGTTTGAAAGGATAAAAGCCTGTTTTTTGCTCTCTTTCTTAGGGCAAGTAGATCAATCTACATAACCTTTTCCGTTACAGGTGGGGCATTTTTGGTCCGGAGTGCACATCTGCCCATCTTGAGATTTTCCTTGCCACTCACTGCTGGTTTCACAAACACCTTCAATCACCTTCTTCCCCATACAGGTAGGACAATTTTCCTTCTTTCCATTCTCGCTCATGTTTAGCTCCTTGGTATGTGGTAATGGTTATTATTTACTGATCTCTACATTAGGGGTTATCGAGGAAAAGACAAGGGAAAAGAAATGATAATTATTTTTATCCCAAAAAAAGAGAAATGTGAAAATGCGAAAAAACGTACTGTTACCAAGTATTATTGGTGCTTTTCGCAGGCGAAAATCCCGTCTCTTTAAGAAGAAAAATCCTCTCCAGCCCTTGGGTCGTTAAATAGGCCGTCCTCTTGCAAAATTTGTTGAAGTCGGGAGAGGACATGTTGTTCCTGGCCTTTTTTAAGTCGGAATTGAATGATTAGTTCATCGTTTTTTGACTTTGAGACAGGCGTTGCGTTAAAGTCCTGTTTGCTTGCTTTCTCGCCGAAATACGCTTTGCGAAGTGCTGTAATTCGCTGATTCAGGGCTTGTGTTCCTGGGCTTTGGGGTGGATGTGATTTGTTGGTGAGTGCCTTGATAAGAGTGGGCACGGGTAGGGGACTATCTTTACACCGGGAAAGTGATTGTTGGACTTTTTGGGAAAAAATAGTCTGGTGAAGTTCCGGTCCGAGTTCACGAAGAAGGATGATTATCTTTGCCAGTTGAGGGCGTGTTGGAGCAAAGGGCTTAATGATTTCCATGTACAACGCATCTCGGTCTTTGCTGTTTTTAATGGGGGCTAGAACCTCGAGGCGATTGAAAATTGCAGTTTCTCGTTGACCAGGTCGGAAATGATCTCAGACGACTCGCCCCGAAGCCGGATTTGATTCACTTTGCGGTACTTATGGATC
>JAQUEZ010000127.1 GCA_028684915.1 Desulfobulbus sp. | reverse complement strand
ACAACGACCGTATCTTGCCGGGGTTTAGGCCGCTGATACACCTGGACGATTTGCCGGGCCAGATATTCAAGTCACTCGGGGCTTATCCCGAGTCGGCCAAATCCAACTGAATTTTGTTACCATAGAAAATTTGTGATGAATGGCTAAAAAAGATTTTTACTTTAAAAAGCATAACTGAAAATAAAACTCATCGATTTATAAATACACTATGTGTTCCGGGGCAACCATGCTTAATTCCAACAATAATATTCTACTGGATAGCCGTAGATCTCCACGTTAGCAGTAAAAATATAATGATTCAACTATTCAGAATAATTCTAGTCAGTGTGATTAATGGATGGTTGGCATGGGTTCTCAGCAAGAACGTATATGAGGGAATTAAAGCAGGGACAATACGACATACCGATACTGACAAAATTTGCCTGAGGCAGAAAAAACCTTTTGGATTTTTGGCGCTAACCCTTTTGTTTGCCGGAATAGTCCTTATGCTTTTTGTTGTTTGGGGTTATGTAGTTTTCGATGCGATCAATGAAATGAAACAATGGCAATAGAGGACATACCACGTTATATTTTGACGGTATCCCCGCTTGTATCCCGTAAGAGTCCCGGGGGCCACCATACTTAATTCAAGCAACATCCTGCGGCCAAGCCCCAGATGTTTCGCGTTATATCTATGCAGGTGAAACAGATTATGGAATTTGAAGAATTAGGGTTCGGCAATAGAGACGGATTCTGCCCCCATTGCGGAGAATTTTATGGAGAAGATCAACTTGAAAACCTTTTATCACTCGAAGAAAATACAGATTTTCAATGTCGAAAATGTGCCAATTGGATTAGGGGATTTGGTGATTTTTCCTTTACAGGAGATATTGAATATCACCTAATTGCAATTAAGCCAGACACATCCGCTGGTTCCAGTGACACCATTCTTAATCCATGACATTGCAGGTAAGCGATCACGGGGCACCGAATCTGCGGTGTTATCGGCCTGTTTACGTACAGGTGTACGCTGCACAGTCCGATGCCTTGCACCTCCGGCACCCTGCAATCGCTTACAAGTCCGTTGATAAACGGCGCCTTTGGGGTTCCCCCGTGATCGGTTACCATTGCAGGTATCCCGTGTAGAAATTAGGGGCAGCTCCCAAAGATGAACCTTGTGGCAGATATGGTGGCGGTTTCGCTTCGGTTAAAACGTTTTTCAGGGTAGCCGCCGCAAAAGGTGTATTGTAACTTCAACAATATCGAAGAAATTTTTCCCGGTGCGGCTGCCTTGGGAGCAGAAGGTCGAGTATTCGAATCACTCCGCCCCGACCATTATCATATCAAGCCCTCATGAAATATTTTCCATGAGGGCTTTTTTTGTCGAACTTTCCAGCAAACAGGTTTTCTTAGCTTGGCGCATAAATTCGGCGAGTCGGGGTGGCACAGGCTGGCCGATTTGGAGTATTGATACAGTCCATACTGTGTGGTGAAATGGAAACATTTCCCTTTCGCCCCTTTGAACGATTGAAAAAGAACGCGAGGAGCATTTTTTGCAGCTGATACTGAGCGACCTACAGATCCCTGTTGAGAAAGACGGAATGGATGAACACCTACAAGCCGCATCCCGCCAGTTGGGAGTCGGTGCAAGTGAGATCATCGTCAGCAAAATCCTGAGTAAATCGCTTGATACGCGCAATACCCAACAGTTCTATTACACTCTTTCACTTGTCGTCAGTGTTGCAGAGAGCTACAAAAACACCCAACATTTCCAAGTATATAGGGAACCAGACGAACCTATCAGGCAAACGGTACGGACGAAGGCGCGACCGATAATCGTTGGTTTCGGTCCGGCGGGCATGTTTGCCGCGCTGGAGCTTATCGACAGCGGTCTGAAACCGTTCATCTTCGAACGAGGAAAAAAGATAGAAGAACGCACCGTTGATGTGCAGCAATTTATACAAAAAAGAGAGCTGAATCCTGAATCAAATATCCAGTTCGGAGAAGGTGGTGCTGGCTCGTACTCGGACGGAAAGCTGTTTTCCCGCAGAAATAATAATACCAGTTATGTCAACCGGGTACTGCGGACCTTTGTTAAATTTGGTGCGCCTGAAGAAATAGCCTATATCAGCAAGCCCCATCTGGGGACCGATGTGTTGTGCCGAATAGTGGCTAATATCCGAGCCTATATTCTTGAGCGAGGCGGCGAGATATTTTATGGCTCGAAAATGACGGATATTCTGATTGCGGACAATACGGCCACCGGCATAATTATCAATGGTGACAAGGAATACCTTTCTTCCCATATCTATATCGCCTTGGGCCATTCTGCCCGCGATACCGTGGCAATGCTACATGCAAAAGGGGTGGCGCTTGAGCAGCGGCCAATTTCCGTTGGCGTGCGGATCGAGCATCCTGCCGAAGTGATCAACAGCATGCGATATGGGGACAAATATTATAATTACAATAAAATAGGCGCAGCAACCTATTCGTTAAATTACACCAATCGAACCATTCGCAGGGGGGTGTACACCTTCTGCATGTGCCCGGGAGGCGAGGTGGTCAATGCGTCCTCCGAACCGGGCATGCTGGTTCTGAACGGCATGAGCTATTCGCGCAGGGCATCACCTTTTTCTAATGCCGCGTTAGTGGTTAGCTGTCATGCGGAGGATTATCAATCCGCATCTCCTTTAGCAGGGCTGGAATTCCAAAAGGATATTGAGCGGAAGGCCTTTCAGGCGGGCAGGGTGGGGTGGGACGTTCCGGCGCAAAATCTGCTGCATTTCCTGGGCGAGAGCCGCGCTTACAGCCTCAATGAAAACTCGTACAAGATGGGAGCTGTGGCAGCCGACCTCCACGATATCTTTCCCCCCTTTGTGACCGAGGAACTGCGGGCCGCCTTTTGTAAATGGAAAAAAGAGGTGCCGCTCTTTGTTTCTCATCATGCCATCTTACTCGGTGCGGAAACACGCACCTCCTCTCCGGTACGGATGACACGTAACGAACGATTCGAGTCCGTCACCATTAAGAATCTGTATCCAGTAGGGGAAGGGTCAGGCTACACTGGTGGTATCACCAGCTCCGCCGCAGATGCCATCAAGGCAGTGGAGATGCAGGTGTTAAACGATGCCCGGTAAGGCGTGTCTGATCAGGGGCGATCTGGACCCAAAAACAAAAGCTGCGATGGGTGGTTATTTTTTTTTGCTTTTTCTCCGCTTCTCCAGAGAGGCCATTTCATGAGCCGCTGATTCCGTCTTCAGCTTAAGATAATTCTGATAGTGTTCCTGCTGCAGGGCGCCATCTTTCACTGCCTGCAACACCGCGCATCCTGGTTCGTTCGAGTGGCCGCAATCGGAGAAACGGCAATCAGCGGATAATTGCTGAATATCGTCGAAATTTTCCTCCATCCCTTCGCTGGAAAGCACAATTCCCACCTCTCGCATTCCCGGCGTATCGATTAATATCGCACCCTGCTCAAGAAGAATCAATTGGCGGCGCACGGTGGTATGACGTCCTTCTCCAGAATGACTTACCGTGCCTGTTTTTACAGTATTCTGACCAGTGAGTTGGTTAATGAGGGTGCTCTTGCCCACACCGGAGGACCCCACCAGGCAGTACGTTTTGCCAAAGCCCATAACGTCTTTGATCTCATCCACACCTGCTCCGGTGACATTACTGAGCGTAATAATCCTGGCTGTAATTCCAGCAGCACGAATTGCAGCGATTAATTGCGCCAACGCTTCAGGTGTCACCAGATCTGTTTTGGTCAACACGAGCACGGGTTCCACCTGCCCTTCACTCGCCATCACCAAATACCGTTCCAGCCTGCTCACATTGAAGTCGTAATGGCAGGACTGCACAATAAAGACCACATCTATATTGGTCGCAATAATCTGAAAAGAAAGGCTTTTCCCAGCAGCTTTCCGGCGCAGAAACGATTTTCTCGGCAGGATCGAATGAATACTCGCCAATTGGTCCGTCTCTGGGTACCCCACGCAGACCCAATCGCCGACGCACGGCATATCGATTGCCGACGCGGTAGCGTCCATGAATCTTCCTGTGGCCTTGGCTGGCACTTCCCCGTGTTCATTCCTGACAATACATTGCCCTCTATCGACCGCCATTACCCGGGCAATGCGCTGTTCCGGTTTACAAAGCGCACAGGCGTGGTCGTGCAACCAAGGGTTCATGCCAAGCTCAATCAATTCCATGGAAAGTGTTTCCCATTATGATGGCCTCGTGAAAAATCAGTCGCAAATTTCTCCCCTTTCATCGGAGAGTTTGCGACTCGTGCCGTTGTCCGGTGCGCGGGCATGCGTGCACTATGAAAAGGGTTACCAGAGGACAAGCGGGACGAAGGCAAAAAAAGAAGCGATGACAGCACCTTCTTGCATTTCGCTCATTCCGCTAATTTCGCTTTTTTCATCCGATGACCTGGTTTGACTAGAATTTCCAGATAAAACGATTCCAGCTGCTTCTCTTCGGCCGTATCAATGTATTTGTTAATTTCAGACAAGTGGATAACCGCCGCACTCTCGGCAACCTGGCCAAATTTACAGTCAAAATCCCAAAAATCGACGCCTTCCGGCAACTGCTTGTTTCGCTCTCGCTTGATATATTTTTTAACCTCGTGCTTTATCGCCTCTATCAGGCGGGGGCGTTTGATTTTTGGATGGGTTAATTGAAATGTTTTCTTCATGGGTATCCTCAAAAAGGGAGAGTGCCAGGGCCTGAAAGTATTGGGCAAACGAGTGCACGTTGGTTTTGCAGTATTCTGAATATATATTCGAATTCAGTGCACCTGACTCTATATTTCTCATCATGCTGTTTGCGGTTGGCCCGACGGCGTTATAGTGGTGTTGCATTCTTCGGCGGGTGGGGAGATTGGCCTGGCCGGAATTCACTGCCCGCGTAAGCAATGACCCAAGAAAAGATTGAATACAAAAGGGCTTATCGATTATTCGACAAGCCCTTTTGTATTGATTATTGTTTCCCACAACGGGGGAGCCTAACGAATCAACGCCATTAAAAATCAGCGGATAAAGTTCATTTTTTGGCGCGGCTCAAGCTCTGGATAGGGGACCTCGCTTTTTGCCACGTCGATACATCGCAACAGCCAGGCCATATTCCGTCCAAGAATTTTCATGGTCTGGAGTCCCTCGACATCAAGCTGCGCCTCTTCGGCCTTATTCCCGTGTATACCGTTCCAGTAATGGGACGAGACGATCGGCATCTGCGCAAAGGTAAAATACTTGTTGAGCCGGTCAAAAGCCGCACTGTTTCCGCCTCGGCGGCTACTGACGATCGCCGCACCAGGCTTGAAGGCATAGGAGTCTGCTTTTTGATAAAAGACCCGATCGAGAAAACCGCAGAGCGAGGCGTTGGGGCCGGCAAAATAAACCGGAGAGCCGACAATAAGTCCATCTGCCGCTTTCAGCAGATCGATACACTCATTGACTTTGTCCTCAGTGAAGACGCAGTAGCCTGTCTTGATGCAACCCATGCAGGCCGTGCATCCCGGTATGCCCTGCTTGCCAATATGCAGCATGTTACTCGCAATTCCATGTATTTCCAACTCTTTGGCAACCTCGCTTAGAGCAGTGTAGGTACACCCTTTTTCATGGGGGCTACCGTTAACCATTAAAACATGCATCTAGATACTCCTTTGTAATGAGCGTTCTATCAGGAATGAAAAAATATCTTACTTTTTACCCAGCCAGCCTAGCGCAACCCGGCGAAATTTTCCAGATTATCCCATTCAAGTCTTGAGGTGATACGTTGCCCCAGACAAGCCAGGCACACTGAACGCCTGCCAATGGAACGGCCGAAACAGCGGCAACCTTAGCCTAAAAGCTGTTGAGCAACGCAGAGGTGAATCGGCTGCCAGGCGGGTTGGAATTTCGTGAAAAAGGGGGAGGGGGAAAACGACCTGGGCGGTGTGCGAAATATACCGTCCAGGTCGATCTGATACGTTAGATTTTGAAGTTGTTAACGATGATTTTCAGTTTGAGTGCAAGTTGCTGCAGATCCGAGGCGCTGGTTTTCACGAGGTTACTGCTGCGGGAAATCTCTGCAGAAGCACTGTTCACCGTTGCAATATCCTGGCTGATGGTACCAGCCACGGTGGAACTCTGACTGACATTGGCATTGACCTCTTCCATGCCCCTGGAAGCTTGGGCAATATTGGTAGCTATTTCCTGGGTGGCTGCACTCTGCTCGCCCACAGATGAAGAGATAATAGCAACAATCTCATTCACCTTATTGATAACTTCGGTGATCTGCCGAATCTCGGCCACAGTAGTGCTCGTGGTCTCCTGCATCTCCCCTATCTGATTTTTGATGTCCCGGGTCGCAGTGGCAGTCTGTTTAGCCAATTCTTTGATTTCGTTGGCGACAACAGCAAAGCCCTTGCCGGCCTCACCGGCACGGGCGGCTTCAATGGTGGCATTGAGCGCCAACAGGTTGGTCTGCTCTGAAATTTCGGTGATCGCCTCGGTGACTTTACCGATTGCCTGCGCGGCCTTGCCCAGTTCACCCATCTTCTCCGAGGTCGACTTGGCCTGCTGCACCGCTTCCAGGGAAATGGCATGCGCCTCTTGGGAGTTACTGGCGATCTCGCCGATGGTAGAGGTCATCTGCTCAGCCGCACTGGCCACCATGGTGGTGTTGGCGGTGGACTGCTCCACAGCAGCGGCGACATTGTTGAGATTGTTGGTCATCTCGCCGGTGGCTGCGGACACTGAATCCGCCCGTTTTGAGGTATCGGCGGAATTTTCCGAAAGACTGACCGCCACACTGGTTAACTCTTGGGAGGAGGAATCGATCAGGCTGGTATTCTCAGCTATCTGACCGATAATCCCCTGCAATTTTTCCATAAAAACATTGAACCACCGGGCCAACTCACCGATCTCGTCCCGGCTGTTCACTTGCAAGCGCATGGTCAGATCTCCCTCCCCCTGGGCAATATCCTGAAGTCCGATCACTGCTTTATTCAGCGGCACGGTGATGCTGCGCGCAAAAAAGTAGACCAGTCCGCAAACGAGCACTACGGCAAGTATGGTTACGGTGAGAATGGAATTACGAATAGAAAGGGCGGCTTGCAGAAATTCGCTTTCATCCTGAGTGATGGCAATGGACCAGCCTTTGAGGACCACCGGTGCATACCCGGCTGTTTTCGCCTTGCCCTTGAAAACATATTCCAGAGCACCCTCCTTCTGGGCCATCATTGCGTGGGTTATTTCTTCCATCCCCTTGAGCGTTTTGAGATCAAGCTTCATCTCATACTCTTTTTTGGGATGAGCAATGATAATACCGGTGCGGTCGCACATGAAGGCGTAACCGCTTCGTCCCATTTTAACGGAGGAGACATGGACCAAGAGCGGTTGTGCTTTCAGGGAAAGACCAAAAATTCCCAAAAATTCATTGTCATAGGAAAAAATAGGTGCGCAGATGACATAGATGGGGTCGCCGGTCACTTTGGAGATCACGACATCGCCGGCAACAGGCTTACCGCTTCGTTTTGCTTGCTGAAAGTAGTCCATATCGCCAAGATTGACGCCTTTGTACTCTTCACCGTTGGCCAATTCGCCGGTATACATTGCACCTGAGGCATCAGTGACAAAAATGCCGAGATAGGAGTCATCGAGTTGCTTGAATTTATCCTTCATCTGTTGACGCAGATAGCGGATATCGGCTCCACTGCCCTTGATCCCCAAGTCTTTGACCCGCTGGCTGATCTGACGAACATTGGTATCCACGGCATGGGCTGCTGCGGTTTTCAACTGCGCCTCCAAGGTGGCTTCGATGAGACCGGCCAGTTTTTCCGCCTGGGCTGCGGCATTATTACGGGCGTTGGTGGTCAACGCGGTAGAGCATTTTGACACAGCAAGAAAGCCGACAATGACCAAAGGTAGGACCACCACGAGACACCCGCCAACGATAAGCCGAAATCCGATTGATCGAACGTTCATTCTCCCCCCCCTGTTACACTGATTTCCGATGCTATTTACCTGCGTCGATGATGAGAACACCACCGCACAAGAAAACCTGGCGTAAGATGTTCGATTTGTTAACCACATCTTGGTGTAGGGCAAACAGCCGTTAAATGTCAAGCTCTCCGGGAAAATACCTTTGCGCCTTGTCACTTGTTTTCTTTTTACCCCACAAAACGCACAAAGCCGTACCGGCCCAATCCCGCACAAAGCAGAGCAAACATGCAATTGGCCCTACCATTAAAACTAATCTAAGCAAACTAAAAATATTCATGTATGAAATTTTTAACTTGCATTAAATTAGATTATCGTATTTTTTTAGTGATCAGTATTTGAGGTGAGCCCCAAACTCATTGAGCAAAAAGCACTATTAGGTAGGACCATTGATGGGTGAAAAAATCACAATCCAGTTTGCACCAGTGAACATGGGCAGGGCTGGAGAAGAGGTGGCGCTGCAAATCGAGGCGGCAATCCTAGAGGGGCAACTCAAACCCGGGGATCGACTGCCGAGCGAGCGGGAGTTGCAGGTCCAATTCAATACCAGTCGCGGCGTCATTCGCGAGGCCCTGCAGGCGCTCAAACAGAAATCGTTAATCGAAGTAAAAAAAGGTGCCAAGGGTGGCGCCTATATCCGCGAGGTGGAGGTGGCCACAGCAGGGGATTCACTAGCGCTGTTCATCAAACGCCAACCAATGTCGCCCTATAACCTGATTGAATTCCGTGAAAGTCTGGACAGAACCATCACCTCTCTGGCAATCACCCGCGCCGGACAGGAAGAAAAAGAGGAGCTGCTGAAAAAGGCCCGAGCCCTGGAAGGACTGTTCCTTCAGCAGGAACCGGACATGGCGCAGTTGGCGGAACTTGATCGGGAACTCAACCTGATGCTGGCGAAAATGGCCCGCAATCCCATTTTCGAGTGGGTTATGCACGCGCTGCAGATCGGGTTCAGTTCCTACGATTTCAGCCTCTACAACCGGGCGGATTATCGCATCAAAACCGCGGAAAACTGGCGCCACACAGCCCAGGCCATCGCCGATGGCGAACCACTTACAGCCCTGTCTCACATCAGCTACCACTATGTCATGCTGCTGCAGCTGCTAGAGCAGGATCAAGACGCAATGGTCGGGCCAGGGGAATGGGCGGCCAAAACAGCGTCCGAATAGTTATTGGGAGAAAATATGACAACACAAAAAACTTACGATTTTATCATCATCGGCGGTGGTTCCGCCGGTAGCGTACTCGCCAACCGGCTAAGCGCTAATCCCGAACACCGAGTACTCGTTCTCGAGGCCGGCCGCACCGATCACCGCTTGGATCCGCGGATTCATATGCCCTCGGCGCTGACCTATCTCCTGACCAACGGCACCTATAACTGGATGTACGATTCGGATCCGGAGCCGTTCATGCACAACCGGCGCATTGCCCAGCCTCGCGGCAAGGTGTTGGGTGGCTCGAGCTGTATCAACGGCATGATCTATATCCGCGGCAATGCGATGGATTATGAAAAATGGGCCACTTTCGAAGGCCTTGAAGAGTGGAGCTACAGCCATTGCCTCCCGTATTTCAAACGCTTTGAATCGCGCCTCAAAGGAGCTGATAGGTATCACGGCGTGGGCGGTCCACTCTGCCTGACCACACCCAAGTGCGACAATCCACTTTTTGACGCCTTCTTCCAGGCCGTGCAGCAGGCCGGATATCCTGTAAACGGGGATGTCAACGGCTTCCAGCAAGAAGGATTTTCCAGCTTCGATGCCACAATCTACCGGGGCAGCCGCTGGAATGCGGCTCGGGCCTATGTACATCCGGTAAAAAATCGAGCCAACCTCGAGGTCCGCTGTAATGCCCTGGCCAACCGCATCCTCTTTGACGGCAAAAAAGCCGTGGGTGTTGAGTACCGGAAGGGCAACCAGGTCCACAAGGTGTACGGCAAGGAAATCATCTGCTGCGGCGGCGCGATCAACACCCCGCAGCTCCTGCAGCTTTCCGGTGTGGGCAATCCCGAGCGACTCTCCGGTCTCGGCATCCAGACCGTGGCGGAGTTGTCCGGTGTCGGCGAGAACCTCCAGGATCACCTCGAGCTCTATGTCCAGTACCAGGCCACCAAACCTGTCAGCCTGTTCCCGGCGCTCAAACCTTGGAACAAAGCTCGCCATGGTGCGGAGTGGCTCTTTAAGGGTACCGGACTGGGGGCGAGCAACCATTTCGAGGCAGGCGGATTTATCCGCAGTAACGATCAGGTGCGCTATCCCAATATCCAGTTCCACTTCCTACCCATCGCCATCCGTTACGACGGCACCGCCCCCCAGGAAGGGCATGGCTTTCAGCTCCATGTCGGGCCGATGAATACCGACGTGCGCGGTCATGTTCGAATCAAATCCACTGATCCGACCGAGCATCCGTCCATTCTTTTTAATTACCTCTCCACCGAACAGGAGCGCAAAGAGTGGATCGAAGCCATCCGCTGCTCACGAAACATCATCGCCCAACCTGCTTTTGACCATCTCCGTGGCAAGGAACTGGCACCGGGCGCGGATGTCCAGACCGATGAGCAGATTCTCGATTTTGTCGCCCGCGAAGGCGAAAGCGCCTATCACCCGAGCTGCACCTGCAAAATGGGCAGTGATCCGATGGCCGTTTGCGACAGCAACCTGCGGGTACACGGGGTGGAAAACCTTCGCCTGGTCGATGCCTCGGTCATGCCCGCGATCACCAACGGCAACATCTATGCGCCGGTCATGATGATTGCCGAAAAGGCGGCCGACTTGATCCTCGGCAACACCATGCTAACACCGGATACCGCGCCTTTCTATGTACATACGCCGGAAAACGAACAACCATCAGCCTGAGTCAAGGACCATGAAACACGAGATGTACATTGACGGCCAATGGACCCCGGCGCAGACCGGAGCCACGCGAAGCATCATCAATCCGGCCAATAATCAGGTTATCGCCGAAGTTGCCGAGGGGGATCGAGAAGATGCCCGCCTGGCCATTACCGCGGCCCGCAAGGCCTTTGACCAGGGGGCCTGGCCGCAAATGCCCGCGAGTCAACGCGGCGAGATGGTCTATAACCTCGGGATTCTGATAGAGGAAAAGGCCGAGGAGTTGGCCCAACTGGAGAGTCTGGACACCGGCAAGACCGTGGAAGAGAGCCGATGGGATATGGCCGACATTGCCGGTATCTTCAAATACTACGGCGGATTGGCCGACAAGATGGGCGGGGAGGTGATCAACCCGCCCTCGAAAACAGCAACCAGCATTGTCGTTCGCGAGCCGGTGGGGGTTTGCGGCCAGATTTCGCCCTGGAATTATCCCCTGTTGCAGGCCTCGTGGAAGATGGCTCCGGCCCTGGCCGCCGGCTGCACCTTGGTCATGAAACCAAGCGAGATCACCCCCTTGACCGCGATCCGGGTTGCAGAGCTGGCGGAAAGCCTCGACTTTCCTCCCGGGGTGATCAATCTGGTGCTCGGCCCGGGCGATCCGGTCGGCGCAGAGCTGGCCGAGAGTCCGCTCGTTGACCTGATATCCTTTACCGGTGGCATTGAGACCGGCAAGAAAATCATGCGGGCCGCAAGCCACAACGTCAAAAAGATTGCTCTGGAGCTGGGCGGCAAGAATCCCAACATCATCTTTGCCGATGCCGATTTCGAGGTTGCCCTGGATTACGTGCTCAATGGCGTCTTTTTCCATGCCGGCCAGATCTGCTCCGCAGGGGCCAGAGTGATGGTTCAGCGGCCGCTGCACGATCGTTTCATCAAAGCTCTCCGCGAGCGAATGGCGGCAATCAAGGTCGGCGACGGTTTTGCCGCAGGAACCCAGATGGGACCACTGATCTCGGAAGCCCATCGGGACAAAGTGGAGCGCTATGTGGCCATTGCCCTTCAAGAAGGCGCCGACTTGCTCCTCGGCGGCAAACGGCCCGACGATCCGGAGCTGCAGCAGGGTTTTTTCTATCTGCCCACCCTCTTTGATCAATGCCGGGGCGATATGCGCATCGTCCAGGAGGAAGTCTTCGGACCGGTGATCACCGTGGAGACCTTCGACACCGAGGAAGAGGCGCTTGAGCGGGCCAACAGCACCATCTACGGCCTTTCCGCAGGTTTCTGGACCAAGGACCAGGCCCGGATCAAACGGATGGCAAGCGCACTTCGCTTCGGCACGGTCTGGATCAACGACTTTAACGTCTACTTCACCCAAGCACCCTGGGGCGGCTACAAGCAGTCGGGCCTGGGCCGGGAACTCGGTACCACGGGCCTGGAAGAGTACACCGAGCAAAAACACATCTACCAGAACCATCACCCCCAGCCGCTTCACTGGTTCGGTTGTTCATAAACCGGGGATGCAGCTGTCCATTCAACACGCAAAGGAAAAGGAGCCATGAAACGAACCAGCCCTGTGAAACGAACGATCCTCTGTACCCTTTTAGCTGTTCTTTTGGCCGCAACCAGCCAGGCAGCGGAAAAAACCATCCGCTTTGCCAGTGTCAGCTGGACCGGCGTCACCATCAAGACCGAATTGGCGGTCCACATTCTTAAAACGCTGGGCTACAAAACCAGCAACGTCATGGTCTCGGTGCCCATTGTTTATAACGCCCTGGCCACAAACGAGGCCGATATCTTCCTTGGCAACTGGATGCCGTCCATGCAGTCCATTGCCAATCCTTATTTTGAAAAGGGCACGGTCGTCAAATACATCGCCAATATGCCAGGCGCCAAATACACCCTGGCCGTACCCTCCTATGTCTATGAGGGCGGGTTAAAGGATTTCAGCGATATTGCCAAATACGCCGACAAGCTCGATCACAAGATTTACGGCATTGAAGAAGGCAACGACGGCAACGAGATCATCCAATCAATGATCGATAAGAATATGTTTGATCTCAAAGGCATTACCCTGGTTTCCTCGAGCGAGCAGGGTATGCTTTCCCAGGTGCAGGCCTATGGAAGGGACAAGAAGTGGATTGTCTTTCTGGGATGGGCGCCACACTACATGAACGAAATCATCGACATGAAGTATCTCACCGGCAGCCAGGCCGATACCTTTGGCGACAATGACGGCACCGCCACGGTATACACCAACCTGCGCAAGGGTTTTGCCGAGGAAGAGCCCAATGTAGCCCTGTTCCTCAAAAACCTGACCTTCCCGGTTGCGATGATCAACCAGATCATGGGCACCATGCACAAGGACACCAACCTCCATCCGAAAGAGGCCGGACTCGCCTGGCTGCACCAGCATCCAGAGGTATATGAGCGCTGGCTAAAAGGAGTGAAAACAGCCGACGGCAAACCAGCTCTACCGGTATTTGCCAAAGCTATGGCAGCAAAATGATACACAGACAGTAGGAAGTTTGCGGTACGATTGCGGTACCTCTCTTGCGCCAATTTAAAAAGCCAAACACCGTGGAGTGTTTGGCTTTTTTCTTTCTCGAAAAAAATACAAAGGAAAAACGATCCTGAATAGTTAGGCGACCCCATCTTCCACAAACCGGGTAATGGTCATCTCGCAGACATCGCAGTGGAATCGCACCAGGTAGCGACCGGTCTTGTCGGCGAGGACAAGTGGCTCTGCCAACTTTTCGCGCTCCTGCCTTGAGCGGACACAAATCCCCAATTGACGCCGAATGCAGTATTTCGTGGTCATCAGGGCACAATGCCCAGCCAACTCTGGTCGCAATGCTGCAGGATCGATCTGCGCCACCCCGTGCCGCTGAAAAAAAGCAGCCGCCTTGCTGTTGCTGACATTATCCCGATAATCGATTTGGGAGTGTAACCAGGGCACATCGTTGGCCACTAGAGCGGTCCGCTCAAGGATATACCCTTTTTGGCGCTGCTCCAGGTGATTGTCTAGCGCCTTGCGCCGCAGTTCATTGAACACCGATGCCGGTACGAAGAGATCGGCCTCAAGTTGCACCTTCACCCCCTCGATGTGAAACACTGTGCCCCCGGATTTTTGCAACTGCTTGATGGCAATCGCCTCAACACTTCCTGGATTTTTCGCCTTTTCCTTGCTCACTTCAAGCGTCGTGAACGAACGCAACCCGTCTTCATCCATCACCTCCAACTGCAACCCATCCACAATTTCAGAAAGAACCACTGTCAGGCCGATGGTCCGACAGAGTTGGCTCTGTTCGAGCAGCCCATTAAAGGCAGGATCGCTGTTACGGTAAAGCTCCGTCCCCACACTCAGACCGATTTTGGAGAGAGCGTCTTTGGGGAAAACCCGATGCCCCTCTACTCGGTTCACCCGCAGGCCGATCAAGCTGTTTTTTTGATCAAAAAAACAGAGCCCATCGCCGTTATGCAGAACCTCATCACCTGAAAAGGCAAAGGATTTTGCGTCCATACCGCTCACTCGACCAACGAGCTTGCCGATGGATTTCGGGGTCCGAATCTCTGCCATTTTTGCCCGTGGTCCCCGCAGAAAATAGTCGGTAGCTCCACGGCTAAAGGATCGTGAAGGGTCGGGGGTAAAAGCGAATCGACAGCGACCGGAGGAAGCACGCACCAGGTCTTCCCGGCTGTCGATAATTGCATCTAGGGCCTGACGATAAGCAGCGGTGACATTCTTCACATAGTGGCTATCCTTCAGTCGACCCTCGATCTTGAATGATCGAACGCCGACATCAATCAAATCAGATAGATGGCGAGTGAGATCCAGATCCTTGAGGCTGAGCAGATAGCGATTTTCCGCTAGGAGTTTGCCGGATGCATCGAAAAGGTCAAACTTGTGGCGACAGAACTGAGCGCACTCCCCCCGATTGGCACTGCGACCGGACATAATTTCACTGATATAGCACTGGCCACTGTAAGAGACGCAGAGCGCACCGTGGACAAAACACTCCAGAGGCACGGTGGTCGCGGCACGAATGGCGCGAATCTGCTCCAGGTTGAGCTCCCTGGCCAAGACCACCTGAGAAAAACCAACCTGCTCGAGAAAGCGCACCTTTTCCGGGGTGCGGTTATTCAGCTGGGTGGAGGCGTGCAGAGGAATTGGGGGCAGATCGTATTCCAGCAGGCCCAGGTCCTGAATGATCAGGGCGTCGACCCCAATGGCATTCAACTGAAAGCAGAGTTCCACCGCCGGTGCCAGTTCCTCCTCACGAAACAGCGTATTGAGGGCCACGTAGACCCGGACGCGAAACAAATGGGCGTATTGAACCAGTTGCTCAATATCGGCCAGACTGTTGGCGGCGGCGGCACGGGCACCGAACAAGGGGCCACCGATATAGACCGCATCCGCACCATGGTCTATGGCCGCCAGCCCACAGGCAAGATCCCGTGCAGGCGCCAAAAGTTCAATATCCCGTTTTTGCATATTTTCCTACTCAGGTTGTACTGCTCTAGAAATTCAAAAAAATGGTCGACGCTTTCAACTTGAGCTATGCAGCCTGGAATTGTCGGTTGCCCGTGAATAGCGTATTGTTGTGGGGTCAATTAAAGGGGGAAAAAAATGATGTTCAGCAATCGCGTACGGATACCGGCAGGGCTTTTCGCTCTTCTCCTGTTGCTCCTCACCACCGCCAGCCATGCGGCCACGCCCGTTTTTCAGTTACCTCTCCAGTGTCGGCTGAGCCAGGACTGTTACATCCAGAATTTTATCGATCATGACCCCAGTCCCGGATGGCAGGATTACACCTGTGGCTCCTTAAGTTACAATGGCCACCGAGGAACAGATTTCGCGCTGCCTACTTTAAAAATGATGGAGCAGGGCGTCAACGTCCTAGCGGCCGCACCTGGAACGGTTATGGCCATTCGTGACGGCGAACCGGATATCTCGGTACGAACGCGTGGGCAGGCGGCCCTAGCCGGGAAGGATGCCGGTAACTCTGTGCGTATTCGTCATGCTGATGGCTGGGAAACCCAGTATGCGCACATGAAAAAGGGCAGTATCGCAGTGCGTGTCGGGCAGAAAATCGGTGCCGGAACGATTCTTGGCCAAGTCGGATTATCGGGCAACACCGAGTTCCCGCACGTGCACTTTTCAGTTCGCTTTCGTGGACGGGATATCGATCCCTTTGCCCCAAATCCGCAAAAATGCGGCAGCGGACAACCCTCGCTTTGGGCTGCGGAGTTAAAGGCAAGCTTAAGATACCAACCCACAGGCCTACTTACAGCCGGATTTTCCACCGAACTCCCACAACGAGAAAAAGTCGACACCGGGGACTATTCTGTAGCAAACCTCCCGGCCGATTCCCCATCCCTTGTTTTCTGGACCGTCATCTACGGCATCCGTAAGAACGACACCATCGAACTGCGACTCTACGATCCAGAAAAACGACTCCTTTACCAAGAGCAACGGCAGGCACCTAAACACCAGGCCATGCTCTTTGCCTTTGCCGGGAAACGACTCACCGCCGCATCCTGGCCTTCGGGGCAGTACACCGGCCATATCATACTCACCCGCAAGGGTACCAGGATGATCGAAGCAACCAGGGCCATCATTGTCCAATAGCCAACAAAAAATGTCACATATCCTTGGCATCCAGCAGGGCGGACGAGGTTGCCTGGAGTTCTGATTACAAAATTTTATGGACTCGTAAAAAGTCCATTACATTCTAAGAGATGGCTAAGTAGTGCCTGAACGAAAACCATATTTTTTAGCAAAAAGTCTTGCTTGCTTAACGGCGAACCATGCGGAGAGCTTTCTTTCCGAGAGCATTTTTTGTTTCCACCAGTTCGGACATGATAACATTTCTC
>JAQUEZ010000450.1 GCA_028684915.1 Desulfobulbus sp. | reverse complement strand
CTGCTTGCGGGCAAAGGCCAGTAGTTGGCGGGTGAGATCGGCGGAGCGCTCGGCGGCCTTGTGGATTTGCTGCAAATATTTTGAGAGCGGATCAGACGGGTTCGTTTGTTCGAGGACCAGTCCAGTGTAGCCCAGAATGACCCCCAGCATGTTGTTGAAGTCATGGGCCACGCCCCCGGCCAATCGGCCCACCGACTCCATCTTCTGCGCCTGGATGAGCTGGGCCTGGAGAATCTCACGCTCCTCCTCCGCCTGCTTGCGCTCGACATTGACAAGAAACTGGGCAACCATGGCGGCAACAGTGGAGAGAAACGCCTCCTCGTCGGGATGCCATTGCCGGATGGGCCCAAGGTGCTCGGAGCAGACGACACCCCTGAGATATCCTTCTATGATAATCCCCGAGTCAAGTATTGAGGTAATGCCCAGCGGCTTCAGGTAGGTTTCAGTCAACTCGCTGGTACGTGGGTCGTTTTGTGCATCTTCGGCATAAATGCGGTTCTCCGTCATTATCGCCTCAAAATAGCAGGGAAAGCTGGAATTTACGAGCTCGGCCCCGCTGCTGAAGGTCGTGCTATCTGATTGGTAGAGTGTGCGACAGTGCATTCTCGAACCGTCCTCGCTCAAGGTCCAGATACTGGCCCGCGCGACATCGAGGG
The DNA here is from genome assembly GCA_028684915.1 of Desulfobulbus sp. The sequence continues at coordinate 3,293 of JAQUEZ010000450.1, read as the reverse complement.
TTTCGGCGATGCTTTTGGCAACAACCTGGAAGGCACGGGAGGTATCGCTTTCGGCAAAGGAGGGATGCAGAGCGAGTTGCGCCAGGGCTGTTCGCTGCACTCTGGCGCGTCGTTCACTGGCCAGCAACGACTCCTCCGCCTGCTTGCGCTCGGTGATGTCCTCGCGGATGAGAACCCCGCCGACAATTGCGCCATCTCGCCGGAACGGGACTCCCCGCATGCTCTGGTAGGCCTCCCTGCCGATACTGTTGCTCGGGACGTAAACCTCGTCTGCGCAGACGCTTTCTCCGGCAAGAATCCTCCGCACCTTATCCGTTTCGCCCGAGCTGATCAGGCTGGGCAGTTCCCAGACCTTGCGTGCCAAGAAGAACTCCGGCCCCAGTTGGCCCTTCGCGAATTTCGTCAGGTGCCAGTCGCTCACAAAGGTCACTTGTCCATCTTGGTCAAAGGCCACGATGGAGATCGGGCTTTCCGAGGCCAGCATGCGGAAGCGTTCCTCGCTCTCACGCCGCGCTTCTTCGGCCCGCTTGCGCTCGGTGATGTCGCGGATACTCTCGATGGCGCCGATGACCTGGCCGGCGGCATCGTGCAGGGGTGATACTTTGACAAAGACCCATGCGCCTCTGCCGGAGTAAAGCGCGTTGCAGAACACTTCGGCGATCAGCGTGCCGCCCTGGCGGGTGATCGCGGGATAGCGGGCGGCCGTCTCCGCCGAGTCTGCAAAGACGAGATCCATGAGCAACGGTCTTCGCTCACCGTAAAACGGGAGGGCATAGGCATAAGCCCCCTGGCCGATCATCTCCGCGGATGAAATGCCCGTCATCTCCTCGATGGCCTTGTTCCAGACGATGATGCGCTTGTCCCGATCAATCGCGAGCGTCGCGTCCGGCAGAAACTCGATGACGTCTGCCAGTCTCCGCTCGGATTCCCGTAGGGCCTCCTCCGCCAGTTTGCGCTCGGTGATGTCCTGGGCAAAACCGGTAGTGCCGATAACGTCCCCCTGGTCGTTGAACACGGGGGACTTGAAAGTCTCGAACCACTTGATCACGCCTTGATCGAAGATGAGTTCTTCAAGGATCTTCGGCTTTCCCTCAGCCATGACAACCGCATCGTCAGCCCTGTATTTTTCAGCTAAGTGTACCGGCCAAATGTCCAGATCGTTTTTGCCTCTGAGTTGGGACGGATCATCCAAACCACATGAAACAGCAAAGGCACTGTTGACGGCAAGGAAACAGCTTCGGGTGTCTTTGAGCCATACCAGACCCGGCTGATTCTCCAGGATTGTCGATAAGTAGGACTCGTTCAGTTTCGCCGCATCTTCTGCCCACACGCCCATGAGGATGCCTGCGACCTCGGCGAGCAGATTCCGCTCCCGGGGCGTCCACTCGCGTCGGCAACGGCATTCGTCCAACCCGATGAAGCCGCAGTACCGGGTCCCGATGAAGAGCGGAATCACCAAAACAGCCCGGATGTCCTGGGACCGCAGGTCATTGATTGTACTCTCGTCCGGTATATCCTCAATATCCGCAAACTGGATCGCCTCGCCGCGCATCAGCGTAGCGATCCACCACCTTGTTGGATCTGCGGACATGCCCTGCAGGTTGCTCTGCTGCGGGGTTACGCCCGGCGCCACCCATTCGGCGGTGTTGTCCATCATCTGCGAATCGTGCCGGTACGTGAAAACATAGGTCCGGCTCACGTCCAGCGCCTTGCCGAGCAGCGGCAGCACCACCTGCTGGAAACCGATCAGGTGGTTTGTGTTGATGGCCTCGGTCGCAATGCAGCCGACCAATTCCCGGTCGGCCCGCTCATCGCGTTCGGCTAACTCAGCGCGCCGTCGCGCGGTGATATCGCGAACAATGGCTAACGCGCTGTCTTCCGAAGCGATCACAATTCGTGCTTCGAAGTAGGTGGGTTGGCCCCTTATCTCAACCTGGTATTCATACATTTGTGGCTGTCTGCTCTGAAACAGCTTCTCTAATTTATCAAGAGTCATAGTCGCCATTTCAGGGGACAGTACTTCGGAAACGTGTTTATTGAGAAATGCTTGCGGGGGCAGCAACAGCAGATCGGGATCAACAGCATTGCAAGCAATGAAGAACCCCTCTTTGCTGAAAACAAACATATTGTCAGGAATGGCCGCTAACAAAGCGCGATTTTTGGCTTCGCTTTCCTTTAAAGCCTCCTCCGCCCGCTTGCGCTCAGTAATGTCACGGGCTACATGAACACTCCCGATCAACTGCCTTTCCTGGTTCCATAGGGGCGTACAGGTCACCAGGAAATCTCCCCCGAGTCGGTCCTCCCGAACCTCCACAGTATGTTCCTTATGGTCACGGAGCAGCATGGCATGCGGGCAGAAGTCCGGCGGACTTTGGGTGCCATGCACCCCATGATGGCAGGTAAGCCCTACCGCCTCCGCCGGTGCCACTCCCAATTTTTTCGCTATCGCAGTGTTCGCCCTGAGAATTCTGTGTTCAGTGTCGAGGATACAGATTAGGTCCGGGATGGCGTTGAACGTCCGTTCCCATTCTTCCCTGGCAAGACGGTCACGCTCCTCCGCACGTTTGCGCTCAGTGATGTCGCGTGAGACTGACAGAGCGGCGGACCTGCCGAGGTAGGTAATGCGGCGGACATTCCCCTCCACCGGAATCCTCCTCCCATTCTTCGCCACATGAACAGTTTCGATGAGGACATTCCCCTGGTTTGTCAATTCCCCTCGTGAGCCGGCAAGACGCTCGTATTCTGCCGGGTCGGTGATGTCCCGGGGAGTCAGGGAGAGCAGTTCGTCCCGCTGGTATCCCAGGCGCCGGCAGGCCGCCTCGTTGCAATCGAGAAAGCGGCCCGGTTGTCCCTGCTCGTCCAGCTCGTGTACAAAAGCGGCGTCGTCGATGCCTTCGAAAAACAGCCGGTATCGCTCCTCGCTCTCCCGCAATTCCCGCGTACGCACTTCGAGCAGGTCTTCGATGCGCAGGAGCGCCCGTTCGCGCCGGGCCCGGGCGCACAGCTCAATGAGCAACTCCGGCTCAAAGGGTTTGCGCAGATAGGCGGCTGCCCCTCGCTTCATCCAGGAAAGGGCCAGTTCGGGCGACGACTCGGCGGTCATCATCAGGCAGACACACTCCGGTCGCTGCATCCGGAAGGCGTCGAGCAGGGCATCGCCCGTACCGTCGGGCAGGTGGTAGTCCAGCACGGTCACGTTGTAAGGCGTCTTGGCAAAAGCAGCCTCGGCCTCGCGGGCCGAAAGCGCCACATCCGCCATATAACCGTGAGCGGCGAATGTCTTTTTGAGCAGC
>JAQUEZ010000449.1 GCA_028684915.1 Desulfobulbus sp. | reverse complement strand
CAGTGCAGGCGACCTGGCCACGCCTTTCATGGAATTGGGACCTCTCTGCGGCTACTGCCCTTTCATTATGGACTGCCCCAAGTTCGAGGCCGAGGAAGTACGCGAGCTGACCGAGAGTGTCGAGATCCTGCTGGAACTGCAACACCAGCAAAAGGGTCTGGAGGCTGAGGTCAGTTTTCGCAAGAGCAACCTGCTGGCTATCGTTGCCCAACGTGGTCCGCTCAAGGCCTTTGGCCATCTGCTGCGCAAGGCGGTCCGAACCCGAAAGTCACTGGATACGGCCCAACTCAACCAGTTCCTTCAAGGATATGACCACTCGCTGAATGATTTTCAGAAGAGCAGTTCCTACACCTTCCTGGAGATCAAGAAAGCCGCCTGAACCGTCAGGCCATTCCCAACCTTCACCCAGGAGATCCCATGCTCTCGAATTTCGCACCCAACCTGGCAACCGGTCTGACTGTCAACCAGCCTCTGCCACGCGTTTTCATTCATGTGGAAGGCGGTTTGGTTCAATCGGTGTACGCATCGGCAGAACTGGACATCCAGGTCTATGACCTTGATGTCTCCTCATTTGCCACCCCGATTGAAATCAAGCAGATCCGAATGATTGCTGCCCAGTTCGAGCAGCAACGCCAGGGCTTACTGCAACTCTACTGATTGTTGCGCATCACCTGTACCCATCATCGGGGGCAATCGACCTTTCCCTGTGGCGGGGAGAGGTCTGCCCCTGTTTTCTTCAAGGAGAACCACCATGTTGAACAAGACCATGCTGATCGGCAATTTAGGCGCGGACGTTGTTACCCGGTACACCAAGACCCAGGTCGCAGTGGCTACCTTCCGCATCGCCACCACCGAGCGGTGGAAGGACAACGAAGGCAAGCCGCAGGAGTCGACCGAATGGCACAGCATCATTGCCTTCGGCCGCCTGGCTGAGATTTGCTCCGAGTACCTCTCCAAAGGCTCCCGAGTCTATCTGGAGGGACGTTTGCAGACCCGCAAATGGCTAGATGCGGAAGGCGTCACCCGCTTCACCACGGAGATCATTGCCCGTGAGATGAAGATGTTGGGCGGCGGCGAACGAACCAATATTCCGGCGCCACCGGAAGACGGCCAGGATCCACCGGCATCAGACGACGTGCCGTTCTGATTGCCACGCATTGCAACCACCACACCCCATGCCTGAATCCCGCCCCTGCGGGTTCAGGCCCTCTCTCTATTCCGACCATCAGGAGCACCACATACGCCACGAACGCAACCAACAGGAATACCCCCAGGCAGACCCATCGTTCTGCACGCCTTTTCCCTGGGCCATCGAATCCCATCCGGACACCGAAGGGGGATATGTCATCCGTGAAGCCCGCCATGAGCAACAGACATGGTGCGACCAAGGCTATGACATTTCCATTGAGGAAGGCGACCGGCGCAGTCTGCTGGTGGCACGGCATGATGCCGGCAACATCCGACTGCTCCAGGCCGCCCCGGTTCTGTTTGTTGCCCTGCGGGAATTGGTGACTACCACCAGTTCAGTCGCTGCGGCGGCTCGCACCGCGCTGGAAGGCATCTTTCCCGATTGGCAACAACTGGAGATCCATGGCAACCAGGGAGAACGACCATGACACGACGTCCGAATCCGCCCGACAGGCACTTGATCAGTATTGCCTGAGCAAGGGCGAACCACTGGATACGCTCGAAACCGGAATCATCGATCTGTTGACTGACCTGCTGCACCTGGCCCAAACAGAAGGTCAGGATGGCTTTATGATCGGGCAAACAGCCCAGATGCATTTCCTGGTCGAAACCGAACACACGAGAAACCCCTGAACACACCACCACAGGAGAACACCATGGCACGACTGGGTTCACAGGCCAAGGCCGGCTTTTATCCGACACCGGAGAGCGTCCGAGGCCAACTCAAACAACTGCTCGATATTGAAGAAGGCGCCCGCATTCTCGATCCCTGCTGCGGCATCGGCAACACACTTGCCGCACTGGCAGCAGGAACAGGGGGCATTACCTACGCCATTGAACTGGATCATGATCGGGCCACCGAGGCACGGCAACGACTCCACCATCTCCTTTGGGGAGACGCCCTGGTGGAGATGCGGATCTCGCCCGGAGCCTTTGGCCTGCTCTATCTCAATCCACCCTATGACTACAGTCTGGAGCCGGAGGCCCAGGCCCAGCGGCTGGAAGCGCTCTTTCTCAGACGTTTCCAGGAGACCCTGCATAAAGACGGCTGGCTGGTGTTGGTTGTCCCCTACACGGTGCTGGCCGCCTGCGCACCGGTCCTGGCCCGGCATTTCACCGATCTTCAGGTCTACGCCTTTCCGGAGGAGGAGTTTCACACCTTCCATCAGTGTTTGGTGATCGGGCGGAAACGCTCGCTGGCAACCAAGGCGAAGGCTGCCCAAATGGAGCAGGAACTGAACTGCATCGCCGGCATGGCGCCGGAGATCTTTCTGGCCACGGCTCCGCAGTTGGCAAGCTGCACGGAACGGCTGGCAATACCTGCGCCCAATCATCCCTGCAACTTCGCATGCAGCCGGATCGATCCCCGGGAAGCGATCCCCCTGGTCCGTAAAAGCGGACTGTTGGAGGATCTGCTCACCCATGATCTGGCGCCCGGACAATGCCACTCCATCCGGCCCTTGGCGCCATTGAAGAACGGCCACCTGGCCCTGATGCTCGCCGGCGGTTACATGAACGGCGAGATCGAGATGGAGGGTCGCAAGTTGGTGATCAAGGGCGTAGTTCACAAGACGGAAAAAATCCACTCCATAGCCGAGAACAACAGCGGCGACACCATGGTCACCACCCGTGACCTGTATCAGCCCACGGTCAAGGCCATCGACATGGCCAAGGCCGAGATGCTGATCATCCGCTGAATTTTTACAATTTCATCCACACCAACCCATGGGGGGAGCATTCCCCGGTGGGGATGTCTCCCTCTTTATTCAGGAGGCATCATGCACGACTATCTCACCATCCGTAGCAACGGCTTTGTCACCTACTGTGACGGCCTTATCGCCAGCATCGAGGCCGATAAGGCGCGGGCCTATCTGCTCAGTCTGGTCGGTAGCCCGGCTCAGATCCAGGCTACCTCGGCCCATTTTTACAACGGCGGCTTCAGTCACATCTCCGGAATCGAACCCACTCCCTTGGAGTTGGGCCGCACGCCGGGCACCATCCGTTCCATTCATGCGCGGAAAATCGGCGATGTGGTCAACAAGGTGCTGATCAGCGCCGACCAGTTCGAACGCAAGGCCCAGCACACCGAGACCACCTGCTCGGTCATCGTCTTTGGCGAGGACATGGCAGCGGTCAAGCAGCAGGCCTATCACCGTTTGGACAACAGCACCACCATCCCGCTGAAACCTGCGTGGCGCGACTGGCTGTGGGACGAGGTCCTGCAACCGGAGCGGCTCTACTCCTTTGGCAATCCGCACCTGCGGCAAGCCTGGAAGATCAGTTGGCAGGAAGAGGCATTGGAGGAACAGATCCTGGAAGGGATCCGGCAAGGCTATCTAGGTTAAACGAACTCACAACAACCCAATCAGGGGAGGCTTTCGTTCCCCTGACGGGGATCGTCTGCCTTTCCCATGGAGGATAGACGATGGACATCCCTTTAAGCGAATTTCTCGATCAATGGGGCGAGATGCTCAAGTCCCAGGTCATCACCACCATGCACCCGGTCTATCAGCCCAAGGCGGAGGATCAGTGGGATGCACAGGCACGCGTACAACTGGGTCAGCTCAAACGCACCCTGTTTGAGGCCCAGATCCGCTGCGGCATCCTGCCCATTGCCCGGACGCTCCACAAGGAGGACCGTAAAGGCGCCTTCCTGGTGGGGGAGATGGGAGCGGGGAAAACGATCATGAGCCTGGCCGTGGCCGCGCTCGATCCCAAGCCGGCCAAGCGCATCCTCATTCAATGCCCTGGTCATCTGGTGCGCAA
>JAQUEZ010000126.1 GCA_028684915.1 Desulfobulbus sp. | reverse complement strand
GCAGCGCAGCTCTGCGACCGGCTGGTTATCCTCGATCACGGCAGGGTCCTAGTGGAAGGCTCCCCCCAGGAACTCATTGCCACCCATGTAGGCGATGCGATCGTCGAAATCACCAACCCGGATCAGGCAGTGGAAGGATTGCTTGCCCACCACTTGGTGAATTTTGATCGATTAAGCAACCGCCTGCTTATTTACGGAAGTCTCGAACCGCAGCTTGAACAGCAGTTGCGACTACTCACCCAAGGCCGTCAATGTACCTTTCGCGCGGCCTCTTTGGAGGATGTTTTTCTCCGCCTGACCGGTCGGGAACTGCGAGAATAAACGCCAATCAATTGCTTCCATAGCTCTTTTGCGAGCAGAACTATGATCGATTTTAACAATATATCCTGGCTTTTCCTGAGTGTCTGGCGGAGAAACTTGATCGTCTATCGTCGAATCTGGAAGGTCAATTTCCTTGTGCCGCTTTTTGAACCGGCCTTCTACATCCTTGCCTTTGGACTCGGTTTTAAGGGTTTGGTTTCAGGCATCAGTTATGACGGCGAGCCAATGAGTTATACCCAATTCATGGCACCGGCGCTGATCGCGATCTCGATTATGTATAATTCCTTTTTCGAGACCACCTACGCCTCCTTTGTGCGCATGTACTACCAAAAAACCTTTGACGGCATGATGACCACGCCACTCTCGCTTGAAGAAATCATTCTGGCCGAGATTGTCTGGAGCGCCACCAAGGCAACCGCAGCCGCCACCATCATGACCGCGGTACTGGGAATTTTTGGTTTTATTCATTTTCCTCAAGGCCTGTTGATGATACCGCTGGCCTTTTTCGGTGGCCTGGCTTTCGGGGCTGTAGGAATGTATTTCACCGGCCTGACGCCGTCGATCGACATGTTCAACCTGCCGATCTTTCTCTTTATTACTCCGATGTTTCTCTTCAGCGGCACCTTCTTCCCCGTTGCTGGGCTGCCGGCCTGGGCCCAAGGATCGGCCCTCCTCTTTCCCCTCTACCACCTGGTCGAACTGAGCCGGTTTTGCTGCCTGGGACTGGTGGAAACCTCCCCTTTGTTTAGTCTTGCCTACCTTGCTCTTTTTTTTACCTGTTTTATTGTGCTGGCCATACGAGCCATGCGCAAGAGGTTGATCACGTGAACACGCCCCTCACTTGGGACCAGGATGTCGTGGAAGGGCTGCAAGCGCAGGCCCGTTACTTGGGCGCCACAGCAACCGGGCTTCTTCCAGCGACCAGCCTGGTTATTGAAGCTCGCTTTGCCCAAATGTGCGCCAGCCCCACCCCTTGCCCCAGCTACGGACTTGCGCCCGGTTGCCCGCCCCATGCACCAACGCCCGAGGCCTTTGAACAGCAACTAGCTGACTTTCACACCGTGCTTGTCTTTAAAATTGATGCGCCGGTTGCGGATTTGCTGGGAGAAAAACGATTACCCCTTGCTCGCACCATTCATCGCATCGCCGCCACCCTGGAACGTGCCGCCCTGAGTCGTGGAATCAGTAAGGCCAAGGGTATGGCAGCGGGTTCCTGTAAGGAACTTTTTTGTGATGAAGACGAGGTCTGCGTGGTCCTGGCCCAAAAAGCACCATGCCGCCATCCGGATTTGGCCCGTCCTTCCATTTCGGCGGTGGGGGTCGATTTTGCTGCGATGGCTCATCAACTCGGCTGGCCTTTTGGCAAACTCGCCAGCACGAGCGAATCCAGCAGTCAACCCGGTATGGGCCTCATGGCCGGTCTGGTTCTGCTGGGCTAAGATTTTTTCAATAGATATTTTAGAAGGAACACCAATCAATGCATACAGATGAATATGAAATTTCCATCAACCGTGAACTGAATCACTGCAGAAGTGTGGTGGAAAAAACCCGCTCCAGCCTTGAAAAGCTGCAGCAGCAGTACGGGATGGAATTTGAACAGGCCGTGATAGCCGCCGGTGAAAACCGATTGCAAATCCCGGCCAAGGAATTGGCACAATGGCAGGATAATGTGGCGGCGCTGCCCCAATGGGAACAGCGCCTGCAAGAATACCGCGTGGTTTTATCCGCCATGCGAATTTCGGCGTCTTAACCTTGATGACGTCGTTCAAACTACTTAGTCTATCTGTGTTTTTACCGAGCTACCTCTTAGGGTGAGATAGACTTTTTACGAATCCACACCTTTCACAATACATATGCAGGACGGGCCTTTCCCCCGTCCTGTCCCCTCAATGCCCTCCAGGAAAGAGCCACCGACTTAAAAAATAAAGAATAAAGAGCGAACCGACCCCAATACCGATGCTCCAGCGGATCAAGGATAACTCCACCGGCGCCAGAGGTTCGTACTCCATTTTTTCCATTTCTTCCGACATCTTTGGTTTCTGTTCCATACTCTCTCTCCTGACTCAGGTTATAATTGGCGGTTTTACACCATGGAAAAAGAGCCAGGAGATAAATAACCCGACCCAGATAATAAAGCCAAACAGGCAGACACAGTAAACCGCAGCCAGTTTGCCGATGCCCTCCTCCATCAACTTTTTGAAGTTCGACACAAGTCCGATAGTAAAAAAACAGAGCAAAAAGAATATACCCCGGAAAATATCGCCCTGGCCGCTGGCGGATTTAGCAAAACCCAGCAATTTTTTTGGTTCTTTTATGCTGTTATTAACTTCTTTTTCCCTGTTTTTTGCCGCATCAAGATCAAGCTGTACTGCAGCCTGGGCTGTGATATCGGGGGTTGCCTTCGCTTTTTTCTCCAGGCTGGTTATGGTCGCCTTCAATTCGGCCAACTCTTTTTCAGCCGGCCCTACTGCCTTGGCCGACGGCCAACAGATGACAACCATCACAATAAATGTAAGCACGTAGCCAATAACGAATTTCGGGAATCGATGCCAGATTTCAGCGACATTCACCTTTTGCCCTGGGCGGACATCGATCTTGGCGCACCAGATATAGGCGAGCAAAAAGGCCCAGACACCGATGAAGATATCGATAAACATCTTAACCGTGGTCGCAGTCATGGTGATCCAGCCTTCAGCATAATGGATGCCCTCCATGTCAAGAGCCTGAGCTCGAATCAGGGCATCGGTAATCGCACCGGAAGCTATGGCCCCGCCATCGGATTTAACCGCCAACCCCATCCAGGCCCCTGCCACCAACGGTTCGCTCCAAAGATAAAATTTAGCCAAAAACGGCAGGAGAACCATCTCAACGGCAACAAAGATAACCACCAGGGAAGAGACCATGATCGGCACAATAGGCCGGGCGCGGATGGCACCACCAGTTGCAATGGCAGCGGATACACCGCAGATGGAGATACCGGAAGCCAGAGGAGCTGCCCATTCGCGGCTGAACTTGAAATATTTACGCGATACGTAATAGACCACGGCCCAATAGATCAGGTAGGCCTCGACAATGGCACAAAAACCCCGAAACATGATATTGGAGGCCAGACCAAATGATTGCGCAGCTTTGATACCCAGCCCCGCTCCCATGATCACGATACCGGTTTTGATGTAGAGTTCCGGTCGCGCCGCCTCTTTCATCATCTTGGTCAGCCCCGGGAAAAAATTACCGATAATCAGGCCAACGATCAGGGCAATGATAAAGCCGAATTCACCGGTCATGCTCATAGCCCAAGGAATACCGAATTTAGCGGTTTGTTCCTTGGTGGCGGCAATGAAGGCGAAATGCCCCATAAACCAGCAGAGATACGCAATCCAAAACGCCAAACTGAATCCGATTACAAATTTCCGCAGGTTGGCCCCCAAGGCTATCGCCCCCAAGGACATGATCACCAAGGCAAAAAGATAGGTGAGGATCAGCGACACAAGGGCTGGCATTCCTTTTTTCTCGTATTGCTGTCCGATCTGCAACTGGGTGACATCGCCTTCAACGGTCACCGTGGCTTCTTTGCCGTCCTTCTTTTTCACAGTCACCTTCTGACCGTCGATCTTGGTGATCTCACCGACAACGCCCTGATACTTGGCGGATATAGCGGTTATAGATTTACCCGGATTAATCCATACCCCTGTTTTTGCCCCCCAGCCAAGCAGATCGTTACCCTTGAACGAACCCAGGCCTAAGCCAAAAATGATCAATCCCAGAATCAAGGCCAGCCAATCCTCACTTATCCAACCGCCCCCTTCACCTGTTTTGTTTTGTATGCTTGCCTGCGTCATACAACCTCCTTTTTTGGATTAAATGAAATAGGTATGGACTCGCATTCGTTAAGAGACGAGAAACCACGCATCACCAAAACAGCCCCGTACAAAGTTACGCTCTGTGCCTTTTTATTTTCCTCCCCCCAAAAAAATTAATTCAACAAAATAGCGCTCACTGCATTGCAGCTCCATTACAGTGAGCCCTCCGGCAACCATCAAAACCATGTTTATTGAAAATAACGATAAATCAGCTACTTTATCTCAAATACACGGAAAGCAATTGGATCCATCAGCGAAAATTTTTCAACGAAATACCTACATATCCAGGCCACTGATAACCGCTGAATTATTCACTTTAACTAACCTATAGTTATAGATTTTTATTCATTTTAACAGGAAAATTCTCCAAAATTTTTATTTTATACTTTAAAATTATCGACGAAAATTATTCATCTTTTTTGATAGACCGCCAAAAAATATCGCCACAATAGATGGTTATGACCCAACAGCAAGACATCTGCTTCGCACTTCACTGCCCCGAAATTCTAGTTTTTGAGACACTGATTCTCTTTGTGTCCAACAAGAGCTTGCGGAAACATGATTAGTAAAAATTATGGTGAAGGTGTAGCCTCTCAGCTTTGAATAGAAATAAATTTGATTGTTTGAACAAATAAGCAACAGAAACAACCTGAAACACATCAATAAAAAAGAAAATACAGGAGCATATCGTTTGTAGCGCATACTTCTTCCCAAGGAGTTCCCACTGATTATCGAGATGAGCTCGCATTTTTTCCCCTGATAAAGTAAGAAAAGTTTGCAGACAAGTGCATACTTAAGTATGCAAAGAATAACTCAAGTATACAGACCAGACCATCCACCCTCTACGTAAATGGCTGTTTTTCAAGTACCTTTCATTTTATCCATCGACATTGCACATCAATTGCATTGATAAATGAACTATTTCACAGCCACTTCATTCTCAAAAAGGAGGAAAAACGTATGGCGCAAGATGGAAACACTGTCATCGATCATGGCAAGAGCCAATGGTCTGATCTCTGGACCAAAGAGGATTACCTAGCTATCTGGCTGGGTTTCGCCATTATCGCGGCTTGCCTGTTTGCCTATTTCAATTTTGGGCCCAAAGCCGAATTCGTGCCGAAAATTGAAGCAGCCAATCAGATCCAACAGGCGGAGCTGGCAAAGGCTCCGTTCAAGACCATCGCCTGGTACAAGGCCCAGGACGACAAAGGTAAACTGAAGGCATCCAGTTCTGCCTTTGGTAAATTCGTCTCCCATTGGACCAAGCACCCTGGTTCATGGAAGTCCAACCCCATGGACGCCTTGTACATCAACGAAGCCCAAGCTAAGGCGATGAATGAAAAGGCTATGCCCGCCTACGATGCCGCCAAGGCCAAAGAAGTGGCATCACTGGCGACCGCCAAACTGGCCGAGGACGCCGCTGCCGTCACTTCCTATAAAGATGCGGGATTAAACAGCGCGGCTGAGTCCCAAATTGCCGTCTGGCGCGCTGACCAGAAAAAAGCGAGCGCCGCCAAAAAGAAAACCCAGCACAAACCTTACAACTACATTCCGACCCTCATTGGGTTGTGTGTTTTCATGATGCTCATCTTCGGTACCGGTATCCGTATGATGGGAATGAGCTTTGGCGCCTTTGCTCAGGGTTTCGGCGTGGTATTCTTTGTGGCTCTCCTGGCCTACATGCTGGGTGGACAGGCTATTTCCAAACAATATGGATTCGGTGCCGAAGCATGGGCCGTACTCCTGGGTATGGTACTGGCCAATACCATCGGCACCCCGCGTTGGGTATTACCCGCCTGCCAGGTCGAGTTCTTCATCAAGACCGGATTGGTACTCCTGGGAGCCGAGGTTCTCTTTAGCAAGATCCTTGCTATCGGTATTCCCGGTATCTTCGTGGCCTGGGTTGTGACCCCTATCGTCTTGATCAGCACCTATATTTTTGGCCAAAAAGTGCTGAAAATGGAGTCTAAAACACTGAACATCGTCATCTCTGCCGACATGTCTGTTTGCGGCACTTCCGCAGCTATTGCCACCGCCGCTGCCTGTCGGGCCAAAAAAGAGGAGCTGACCCTGTCAATTGGTCTCTCCCTGGTATTCACCGCCATCATGATGATCGTTATGCCGGCAGTTATCAAGGCTATTGGCCTGCCGGAAATCCTTGGCGGTGCCTGGATGGGTGGAACCATTGATTCCACCGGTGCCGTTGCTGCCGCCGGTGCCTTTCTTGGTGAGAAGGCCATGTATGTGGCTGCAACCATCAAGATGATCCAGAACGTCATGATTGGCGTCACCGCCTTCTGTGTCGCCATGTACTGGTGCTTTAAGGTAGAATCCGAAGCTGGCCGGACGGTTGGCGCCGGTGAGATTTGGCACCGTTTCCCCAAATTCGTTCTTGGTTTCATGGCGGCATCTATCATTTTCTCCTTGATCGATGCCAACCTGGGCCAGGACCTGAGCGGCGCCATGGTTGATCAGGGGGTGGTTCGCGGCGGCACTCGCCTGTTCCGTGGTTGGTTCTTTGCCCTCTCTTTTGCTGCAATCGGCTTATCGACCAACTTCCGTGAACTGGCCAAGTATTTCAAAGGCGGCAAACCGTTAATCCTCTATGTTTGTGGTCAGAGCCTCAACCTGGTGTTGACCCTTGCCATGGCCTACATCATGTTCTATCTGGTCTTCCCGGAAATTACGGCCAAGATCTAACCCGCAATACTATGGCCGGGAGCCTCTGCTCCCGGCCACATAAAGAGATTGCCCATGAACGAAAAAAGCCTTCCCACCCGGATTCGCAACTTTGTCCTCACCCTTGGCTCGATGATGGTTTTTATCTACGTGCTCCTGCCTATGCTGACCGATTCCTGCCCGATTCTTCACCGGATGTCGGTGTATCTGGACAACAACGGCATCGATCCCACCCGTTACTACTACACCGATGTCGAACAGGTAAAGGAATCGGAGCGCTACATTCGAGCTGTAATCAATTCCAATTGATTACAGAAAGTTATCTGCAAACAGCAGAACACTACTTCTTTCCCAACGTACCGACGGCGGTCGGTACCATCGGCCCCAGTGATCGGTACCGACCTTGCCCATGCACCTGCCTAAGCCGCACACACTCCAAACCAAATTTATCTCCGGCTTGATCTTTGCCACGCTGGTGCTGGGGGTGGTGTTCTCCTTCGGCTTTTATATCCATATGCGCAGTGTCCTTGAGGAGGAGGTACACGACAAAGCCCGCCTGATCTTCACCCATGTCGATTCCATCCAGCATTATGTGCGCGATGTACTCAGGCCGGCCATGTATGACTCATTCCCGGAAGCTTTTGTCCTCCAGGCCATGTCTTCCTCCTACATATCGCGCAAGATAATGGCCCCGGTCAATGCTCCCCACGACGGCACCATCTATCGTCGGGTAGCCATCGATGCCCGCAACCCTGACTACGAGGCCAACGAGGAAGAACAACAACTGATTCATTACTTCAGAAAGGACGAAAAGATTGAACTGTGGCAGGGGTATCAACTGCTTGACGGCGAAAAATATTACATTATGTCCAGGCCGGTACGCTTTGACCAGCAATGCATGTACTGCCATGGCGATCCCAAGAATGCGCCCAAGGATCTGCTCGACCGCTACGGCTACCGCGGTTTCGGCAAAGAACTCGGCGCCATTGCCGGGGTCGATTTTGTCGGTATTTCCGTCAACTCTAGTGTCGGCCGGGTGGAACAAACCATCCTCACCTACTTTGCCTGTTTTGCCTTAGGTGCCCTGCTCTTCTTCTTTGCCACCAATATTCTGTTCAAGATATTGGTGGTCAACAACTTGAAACGGCTGCAAAACGCCTTTCGCAAAAACGTCAACGAAGAAGATGAGGTTGCCCTACTGCAGGGCTTTGACCAGGGAGATGAGGTCGAGGAATTGGTCGATTCAATCGAACAAATGAGCAACCATCTCTTTGATGCCAAGGTGCAGTTGCAGGACTATGCGGAAAACCTGCGCAAGATGGTCGCCGACCGAACCCAAGCCCTGAGTCGAGAGGTCGTGGCCAGGCGGGAGGATGTGCAGCTTTTTGTCCAGATTCTTGAAAATATGGGATCCAGCCGCACCCGGGCCGAACTCTGGCGATCGACCCTGCCCCAGATCTGCAAACGGTTCAAGGCCCAACGTATCCACTACATCTGCACCATGGGCTCACAGGATTCCTTTGTCTGGCCGGAAAGTGAAATCCCCCCGGAAATCCCTGCCAATATGGTCGACATGCTCACCGGCAGCAGTTGCGTCCTTCAAGGGGCGCAGATCTTTGTCCCGGTGGAATCGAGCACCGGCAATGCCGAAGGCCTGCTTGGCCTCTGCTGGACAAGCGAGGACGAGGCGGCCCAACATGATCGGAACATCCTGCTTGCCTTGGGGCGACAGCTTGGTTCCTCCGCCGACAATCTCACTGCCATCGATAATTTACTGCGACAGATGAACGTCCTCCAGACCATTGTCGAGGGCATCTCCGACCCTCTGGTGCTGCTTGATGCCAGGTGCAACATTCTCACCGTAAATGATGCTGCCCGCCAACTGAGCAGTGAACTCAGCCATGGCCATCGGGTTGACGGCAATATTCTGCCTTTTTTCTTTACCGACCAGGACCAGTGTCCGCCCCTGCAAGATGCTATTGTCGTCGGCCACCCCCATTTACGTGAGGTGACCCTGGCAGAAAATCGCTCTTTTTCCCTCTGCCTCTATCCGGTGGGCGGACGCGACGGCAATGTAGATCGAATCGTACTCTACGCTCGGGAGACCACCACCGAAAAACGGATGCAAGCCCAGGTTTGGCATGCCGAGAAAATGGCAACCGTGGGAAAACTCACCGCCGGCCTCGCCCACGAGATCAACAATCCCTTAGGGGTAATTCTCTGTTACACCGGCCTGCTGCGACAAACGCTCACCGACAGCCAGCAATCTGCCGACCTGGAGGTGATTGAACGCCATACCCGCCAGGCTCAACGGGTATTGCGCGACCTGCTCAACTTTGCCCGTCCCAAGGCTGCCGGATCGGGAACTGCCGACGCCTGCGCGGTGATCCTTTCGATCAGGGAAGTATTCTCGGTCCAGGCAGACAAGAAAGGGGTGCAGGTGCAGCTTGAGATTCCCCAGGAACCGTTGTGGGTACGTATGGGTATCGGCGAGTTGGAACAGGTAATGAGCAACCTGATGATCAACGCGTTGGATGCGGTTCCCGAAACCAAAGGGAAGATCCGAATTACACTGACAACCGAGGATGGGGAGAAGGTCATTGTAGAGGTGGAGGATAACGGGCCCGGTATCGCCCTCGAAGCCGCGCCCCATATTTTTGACCCCTTTTATTCCACCAAAGAGATCGGCGCTGGAACCGGCCTCGGCTTGACCGTGGTCTACGGTATGGTGTCCGACTTAGGCGGTACGATCGAGATCGGCCGCTCGGAAAAACTCCACGGCGCCCGCTTTACCATCCACATTCCCCAAGGAACAGCGGAAGACGAGCCTGTGACAGCCCGATGGAGGTGAACCCATGGCAGATGTTCATGATTCGGCAATGATACTCCCTTCCCCCGATTTCCGGGTGCTCCTGGTAGACGATGAGCCGGACTTTGCCCGTGGGATGGCGCGCCTTCTTGCCGGGCGTTTTCCCGAGATCAAGGTTGAGCCGGTGCACAGCGGGGCCGCGGCCTTGAATGCCTTGGAGCTGCATTCGGTGCAACTGATGGTGACGGATTTGCGCATGCCGGAAATGAATGGAATGCAACTCCTGAAAGAAGCCTTGAGGCGCCACACTGACCTGAGCATTGTGGTGCTCAGTGCCTACGGCTCGATTGAAACAGCGGTTGAAGCCCTACGGGCCGGTGCCTATGATTTCCTCACCAAACCCATCGAAACCGACCAACTTTTTCGCGTGGTGGAAAAGGGCTTGGAGCGCAGTCGCCTGCTGGCTGAAAACATCCGCCTGCGGCAAATCCTCTCCCAACAGGATGCTCAGTTTGAACTTGTCGGCCAATCAAGCGCCATGCAACACCTGAGAAGCTCTATTGCCGCTGTGGCTCAAGCGGATTACACGGTACTCATCCGGGGTGAATCCGGCACCGGCAAGGAATTGGCCGCACACCTGATTCACCGCCTGGGTACACGGACGGGCAAACCCTTTCTCGCAGTCAACTGCCCATCGATTCCGGAAAACCTCCTGGAAAGCGAACTGTTCGGCTATGTCCGGGGCGCCTTTACCGGAGCGCATCAGGATCACAAGGGATTGATCTCCGCCGCCGATACCGGCACCATCCACCTTGATGAGATCGGCGATATTCGCCCCAATGTGCAAACCAAACTGCTACGCTTTCTCCAGGATGGCGAAGTACGCCAGGTTGGGGCCCATGTCGTCAACCGAGTCAATGTGCGCATCCTCGCTTCCACCAACCAAAACCTGGAAGCCCGTATGCAGGACAACAACTTCCGCGAAGACCTCTATTACCGGCTCAATGTCCTCTCGCTCACCCTCCCTCCCTTGCGAGAACGCATTGAGGATATCCCCTTGCTCGCCCATTATTTCCTTCGCCGAACTTGCCGGGAGATGGGTATCGCCGAGAAAGAAATCAGCCCCGAAGTGCTGCAGTGGATGTCCTCCTTGCCCTGGCCAGGCAATGTACGTGAACTGCAAAACCTGATTCGGCGACTGACGGTGTTTTCCAGCTCCGAGCGAATTGATCTGCCCCTCGTACACATGGTGATGACCAACGGCTCGCCCCCCCAGTCGTCCTCAGCAGACAAAACACCATCCGGCCAGCCACTGGTGCCCTATAAGGAGGCTAAGACTGAAGTGGTCGACGCCTTCACCCGCCGGTATCTCCAGCAACTCCTGCCCCTAACTAAAGGCAATATCTCCGAAGCGGCCAGATTATCGGGCCTCTCACGGGTAGCTCTGCAAAAAATTCTGCTCCGTTTAGGAGAACAGGCGGCTAGCTTCCGCTAGCATCCACCTCTCGTCCCCTCCCCTTTCTTGCCCCTATTCTTTCCGATCAGATCTCGGCTTACCATAGATCTTTACTACGCCATGTTACGACAATTTACATTTGTTACTTCTTTCTGACGAAACAAAAACTTAACCAATACATAAACGACTGTTTCCACATAAAATTTCCATCTAAACCAGGCGATAATTCTTACAAAGGACCGTATATCGCCAGAGGGAATCAAGGTGTAAGGAGGCAGTTGCCATGACAACAATCAGTTCAAGCGGGACCAGTTCAAGCGGAACCGTTTCATTTTCCGGACTTGCCAGCGGGATTGATACCGATTCAATCGTCGAATCCCTAATCGAGGTCGAGAGAGCGCCCATCACCCTGCTTGAAGACAAAATCACCTACCTTGAAGCCAAGCAAAGCACCTATGATGATTTCAACGACCTGCTAGATACCTTCTACGCCTCGGTACTTGGCCTCAACAGTGAAAATGATATTAAATCTTTTGAGGTCAGCAATACCGGTTCCGACTATTTTTCCATAAGTACCACCAGCCTGGCCAGCGAAGGTTCCTATTCGATTGAAGTGGTTAGCCTGGCGCAGCAGCAAAAAGATATCAGCACCAATTACGTCAGCGACATCGATAGCACCACCTTAAGCGGCGAGTTGCAGATAGGCGATGAAACCGTCAGTTACGACGGTGTTACCCTTGAGGACTTGGTGACCCAGATCAACGAGGCCAAATACGGAGTGACCGCATCCCTGGTCAACGATGGTTCAGAAAACGGCTACCGCCTGATGCTGACTGCGGATACTTCCGGAAAAGAAATCGATATCGTGGGCACCGGTGACATTACCCTGGATACAACCAGCGATGGCCATACGGTCGAGGGAAGCAAAGCGGAGGTCACGATCGATGGGGTCAGTTATTACAGTGCCTCCAACACCCTCACCTCGGCCATCAAAGGCGCCACTATCAGCCTGAACGACACCAGTGACGGTAATTCAAGTAAAGTTACCGTTGAATCAGATGCAGAAAATGTAATCACCACCAAACTCCAGGAGATGGTGGATGCCTATAATGCGATCAATGAATACGTTGACACCATCCATAACACTGATCCCACCCTGTCCAGCACCATGAAATCGGTGCAACGAAGCCTACGAAGTTTCCTCACCAGCGATATTCTAGTGAATGCGGGAGTCGAAACCGACTGGCAAACCGGAAAGTTGACCTTTGATACCGAAGCGTTCAGTGAAGCGTATACGGCGGATACGGAAGGGATGATTACCAACCTGTTTGGCGATGACGATTCCGCAGGCATCATGACCCAACTCGATGACTACATGACCGACCAGATGAGCTCAAGCGAGGGATTCCTGGCCACCAAGACCAAAAAAATCGATGAGGAAACCACCCGGCTGGAAGACTCTATTACGTCTATGGAAACCCGGCTGGAGAAACGGCAGGCAACTTTGGAGGCGCAGTTTTCGGCTATGGAAGAGTTGATCAGCTCACTCAACTCAACCGGTGACTACATTACCAGTTTTTTTGAGAGCTATAACACGTGAGTCCTTCACCTTGCTTTTTTATTGCCCACAAAGATCGTTAACCTGCTTTGTACAGTTTGCTCTAGGATATTTACATTTCATCTTATTGATATAAGGCAGTTTAATATCGATCAACAACTAAAACACCGCTGAAATGTAACGATATTTTGCACAGATTAACTGACTCTTTACAGAGATTATCGAAGGAACTCCGTATGATGTACACAGTGAGACAGAGAGAGCACCCTGTTTCCAAATATTGACACATTTCCTTCTCTTCTCAACCGCATCTTCACAAAAAAAGAACCAACAACAACCAATAAAGAAGAGAGTTCTTTTGCCTGTGGAAGAACCAATGCCGAGCGTTTGTATCACCCAACATGAGAGTAGCCCAGCAAGTCGAATAATTACCCAAGCTATGTCCAGCCTGCCTCCTGCCAGAAAGTCAAACAGATCGATTCTCTTTCTCACCGCAGATGAACAGGCAAACCAGACGCTGATTGATACTCTGGGTAAGGAGGATTTTTCGATTCGTCTGCAGCACAAAAAAAATGACTATCTGGCCGATCTTCCCCAACGGGAGACGGAACTGATAATTTTTGATTCCGGGCGATTCTCTTTAGAAGAACTTTCCACCCTGCCGCGGATTCGCTCAGTCTACACCGGGCTGCTCATGCTTCTCATTGACGATATCGATGAGATGCTGCAGGTTCTGCTCTACGAACAGGGAGTCGATGATCTTTTGCTCAAACCGGTGAATCATCTCCTGATAGCAGCACGCATCCGGGCCCTGTTTCGCCGCAACCAGCAGCGGTCGGCGCCTGCCAATCTTCTTTTCAACGGGCTGGAAATCAACCAGGGATTGCGGCGGGCCACTTATCTCGGCGAGGAAATCCCCTTTACCTCACGCGAGTTTGACCTGCTCTGGTATCTGGCCAAAAATGCCTGTACCACCTTGGACCGGGATCACCTCTACCGGGCGGTTTTCGGCATCGAGTACAACGGCTATGATCGTTCGATCGATATGTACATCGCCCGCATCCGCTGCAAAATAGCCACCTATCCCAACCTCTCCGCCATGATCAAGACCGTACGCGGCTCCGGTTACCTCTTTGCCGCTGAACAGTAACCCATTCCAAACATGGGTCAGTTTACATAAAAGTACGTAACGCGACATAGGAATTGTTTGAATCTCCCAGAGCATCGCTTCTTTCGTGGTTTCATCATCCCCTCCTAAAGCTTAGAGGCTTTTATGCTGCAAGTTTTGTGGAGAGAATCCCCACGCTATCTTGAAGTTTTTCGTCTGAGAAATCGTATTCACCGAGACATTGCCGGTGAGGAAGTTGTGGATCTTGGCGGTCTGTTGCATATGTTGGGTGAGGACACCGGCGGCCACATGCTCAAAGGAATCAAGCGGCAATTGCAGCAGATGCCGAAAGGTTCTCCCGGTGACGCGGAGATCGATCTTGTTGGTGGCATGGAGCAGGAGATAGTCGCGAAGAAAATCAAGCCCCGCATTCACCGCCAGCGCAGCGGCCATACCGCAGCCCAGGGCATGCAAGGTGGTGAAGGCCTGATTAACCAGGACCTTGCCGATCACGATCTGAAAAATGATCGGGGTGACCAGGGCGATGGCATTGATGAACAGCACTGCCAGGGCTATATCGATAAAGGTTAGCTTCTGGCGTAGGATCTCGGGAATGAACCAGCGGAGGCTGAAGGGTTGGGACTCGTCGGTCAGTTTGTAGACCCGCTTGAGCACGTACAGCTCGCCATCCCAGATGGTTTCGAACTCTTCGCGGGAGAGGCGCAGGTGGCTGCCGCCGACCCCAGCCAGTGGGTCATAGCAGGCGATCTGTGTTGTATTTTTTTTTTGGGAGGGTCGGCTTGCATCCCGGCCAGGACCACATGGTGACCATTTTTGAGCCGGGCAATGGACGGATAGGCCTTTTTCAGCTGAAGCAGTCCCTCCCAATTCAGGCGCAACAATTTCGCCTTCAGCCCAAGCTCCTTGGCCATGCGCAGCAAGGTATCGGCAGGGATTTCTTTCTTGCTGAGCCCATACTCGTGAAGGCGGTCCTGGGTAAGTTCGATCTTGTGCTCTCGTGCTACAATTGAGAAGCAGACCAGTGCGGTGTTGACCTGCTCGAAAAAAAGTATGCCACCGGCTGTTGACCGCTGCAAGAAATTCGCTGTCATGCTGCTCATTGAACAAAGCGCGATACGCCTCTTGCCGTGCTCGGTCGTCCTTGCCCAAGTCGAGGGAGCAAGAGTGCTCGCGGAGAAGATCGTCCGGGCGACCGTACGCATGAGCACCATAACTTGACCAGGGGTAATCAGATGGGGCATCCACAATCCCGGTTCGAACTGGATTGAACTCGATATAACGGCAACAACTCAGCAGATAGCCTTCCGAATCGATGATGCTCGATTTGTATCGACCTTCCCACAGGGTGCCGCTCCGCTAGTAAACCGAGTTCACATAGCACACGTACCGGCTGCCCAAATACCGCATCATCAAGGGTAAGCCTTCGCTCTCCTGTGGCGTCGTGTCGTCAACAGGTGGACATGGTTGGTCATCAACACGTAGGCAAGGATGGCACAGTGGTACCGAGCTGCACCCGCTGCAACACTTTCTAGGTAAAACCGATTGTCTTCCGCAGAGAAGAAACAGGCTGACCGGTTATTACCGCGCTGGATAATGTGATGCGGCTCTCCACCATGTTTGATTCGCGCCCGCCTTCGCATATTGTTGCTCCTTGTTCATGGCATCGGGAGAATCTGGCTCCGTCCCCGGTTT
This sequence comes from Desulfobulbus sp., assembly GCA_028684915.1. Next base: position 1,219 of record JAQUEZ010000126.1, on the reverse strand, counting down.
CCTTCCCCGTTTTCCTCCAAACGTCCTGTGCTCCCTGGCTGAAACCCAAAACCAGCCTAGGATCCTGACAAACACAGGGTTGCCTCGCACTCAAACACTGCTCCCGCAATCAACATTAGGTATACCTAATCAAATTAATCTTTATCCAAATCATCCTGCAGACCCGGCATATTCTCCCCAAAAATTTTCCCAATATAATAAGTATATACATCTTTTTAAATCATTTATTATCATATATTAGTCGCTACTAATAAAATTATTGACTTTCCATTTCCCAAGCGGCAATATAGGAAAAATTAGATGCGACTAAAAATATACAGAACTTACAACAATCCTTTGAGGCATGCACCATGGAGATCATCCCCGTACCGACAGGAACCTTACCCAAACGAAGAATCTGGGAAATCGACAATTGTTTCAAATGTGCCCTCATCGGCACCTGCCTCAACCGGGTTGAGCTGCGAAAATTGAGCCGGGAATCAATCTACCAAAGCCCCGCACAACTCGACGACTACCAGCTGCATGCGCATTTCATCAGGATTTCCGACCAAAAGGATGCCGCTGCCAGGGCCCTGCACAAATATCTGGAAAAAAAATATCGTGCTGAAGTGAAAAAATACTCCTGGGCTGTGGACGAAATCGAGATCGCAGCCCTCTGGGATCATGATGTGGTTGAGGGCAAGTTAGACTCTGCCTGGTGGAGCGTGCTGACCCATCCCTATGCCTCGGAGTCATTGGTCAGCAAATGTTACGGTCAACTGCATATGATCAGCCACGACTGCACCAACAGCCTGCACCGGCATCGACAGCTGATTGCCCATTTGCGGACCAAAAATACCATGCTCGAGGAAGTGCTCGGATCGGAGCGGCAAAATTTTCGCCGCGAACGTAAGAAAATCATGGAAGAACAACGGGGCCTCCAGCAGGAACTCACCAGGTTGCGACAACAAAACCAGGCACCCTCTCACCAGTTGGAGGAATTGAAAGCCAAGATTGAAAAGCTGGAATCAAACAGCGACGGTTCAAAAGAAAGGCAGCTTATCGGCGATCTGCGCCAAGACAACAACAGCCTTTTTGGACGCATCGATGAACTTAGGGATATAGAAATTACAAATATACCGTTTTAGGGGAGATTGTTATATCCCACCAGCGTAGAGCGGGTGACCGTCGCAGTCGTTGTTCAAGTGCTGTTTTTTCGTCACCGCAAACCTTGACACCT
>JAQUEZ010000125.1 GCA_028684915.1 Desulfobulbus sp. | reverse complement strand
GTGCAACGATTCTGCATCTCCTCGAGGAATTGAACGCAACGCGAACGACGTTTCCAGGCACCGACCTCCGCCTGTTTTACGAATTGGTATCGTAGCAAAATCTCTCGAGATCAGGAGTTCTGATCTTATGAATGACAACGAATATTTCTTCGAGGAAGGCTGCTACATCATTGAAATGCACAATGATACAAACGATCCGCTGGTGTCGGTGGCCCGCGCACGGGTACGGCCTGGTGAAACCACGCACTGGCACCGATTGGCTGGTATCCACGAACGCTACCTTATTCTGACCGGAGACGGCCTGGTTGAGGTCGGTGACGGGCCGCCCAGAAAGGTCGGCCAGGGAGACACGGTTCAGATTCCACCAAACACTCGTCAGCGGATTACCAACAACGGCACGACTGATTTGATTTTCCTTGCCGTCTGTACCCCCCGATTTGTTGCGGAGGCGTATCATGATCTGGAATCGATTTAAACCGTTACCTCACGCTTGCCGGGCCCGTAGATCAAGGCAAAGAGAACCAGCACGATAACGATAATCCCGCCGGTGAGAAAAAATCCGAGCCGGAATCCATGTTCGCGAATCAGCATACCCAAACCGATTGCGCTGAGCATCATCCCCAAATAAACACAGGTATTGTAGCAACCCATGGCCAGCCCCCGCACTCTTGCGGGTACGGCATCGACGATCAAGGCGCAGATTACGGTAAATGCGATCCCCATGCTCAATCCCATGGCGGCGGCGGCACAAAACAGGTTCATCAGATTGGTGCATACTCCAAAGGACGCCGTGGCCAAGGAAAAGCAGCTGATTCCGGAAAACACCAACATGCGACGATCTTCCACCCGATCACAGAGCCAGCCAGCAGGAATGCGAGCCAAGGCATTGGCCAAAGCCTGGACGGCACAAACCAGGCCAACTGCGGTAGTCGGCAGTTCAAGACTACGAACATAAAGCGGGACAAACGAGACAAACAGACCAAAACCGATGCAGCTGCCCGCTGTCAAAAGTAAACAGGCCATCAGGCGACGGTTGTGGCGCAGATTGATTAATGAGGTTCGGATATCACCGACATTTTGACGCGCGTGATGCCTGCCCGGAGGTTCTGGAAGCAGGACAAAGGCAACAACAAAAATCAACAGGATCAGACAGCCTGAACAGACAAAAATCGGCCGCAGGCCATATACTCCAGCCAGAAAACCACCGGCTGCCGGACCTAGAGTCATGCCGCTATACAGCGCCATGGTATACCAGCCAAAGGCATGGCCAATCGCCCCATATGGCGTGATATCGGCAACATAGGACATCAGCGTAGGGGTAACTGCTGCCAATCCGACGCCAAAGAGCAAATAGATGCACCCCATCTGCAGGGGGCTGCGACTGAGGGCAAGAAGCAAGGAAGACCCGGAAAGCAGAAGCAGACCAACCAGAAGCGGCCGACGGCGGCCGATACGATCCGAAAGCAGACCCGAAGGAATAGAAAGCAGACCGGCCATACACATGAAGGCGCTGTTGATCAATCCCACCTGGGCCGTATCCGCACCAAGAGAGGCGGCAAAGAGCGGCACGATCGGTATGCGCATGAAGGAGCCGAGGAAACAGAGAAAGGCGATAACACAGGTGGTCAGCAACAAACGGCCGGCGGAAGGGATATTTTTAAACATACAACACCATAAACAACAAAACCGTAGTCCACCCAGTAAGAGGATGGCCCACGGTTTGAAAAAGCAGCGTATAAAAACGCTCGCATAAATTTGAAATTACAGATTGAACCTTTCTGCTCAGCCGTTTTGAATGAGATCTGAGGCGATTTGTCGGATTCGTGCAAAATGTTGCGGCTGGGCCTGAATATCGTTGGCCCCACGCAATCCACCAAAGACCAATGGTTCGAGGGTTCGGAAGCCAAGGAAGGCGAACATGCGGTTGACTAATTCAAAATAGGGGGCGAATTTGCTGACATCCGGTTGCCCCTGGGTATAGAGGCTAAGCAACCGTTGCCCTTCGAGCCAAGACGAATAATCCGGTTTCAACACCGGCATCAGCCGGTCGGTGAACAGTTTGGCCTGGGCGGTCATTTGCCACATATAGACCGGCGAGGCGAGGACCACGACATCGGCAGCCAATACGTCCGCAAGAATCGGCTGCATATCGTCTTTAAGCGCGCACTGTTTTTCCTTACCGGACTGACGACAGCTGTAGCAAGCCTGACAGCCCCTGATATTGAGACTATTGAGGTGGTAACTGCTGGTGGTCGCGCCCAAAGTCTCTGCCGCATTGAGCAGGGCATCAAGCAGTTGACTTGAGTTCCCCTGTGCCCGAGGACTGCCATGAATTCCAAGTATTTTCATTGAACACTCCAAGTTTGAAAGATTAATCCCTTCAAATTCCAATAAAAAAAACCCGCATTCATTGCTGAATGCGGGTCTCAACCATTGGAATCCCAATGAGCTGTATATGGTGCCGAAGGCGAGACTCGAACTCGCACGACCGTGGGCCGCTACCCCCTCAAGATAGTGTGTCTACCAATTCCACCACTTCGGCGCTCTATTTAATTCTTTTGTTGCGGAGCCTGTGTGGGCTCTGCTTTCGGTTGCTCCGTTGGCATGGGAACCGTAACCGGTGCCTGCTGCGCAGGAATTTGCTGTTCGACCTTCAAATCACTCATCACCGAACCGGTGCTTTTGTTGGTTGAAAGATACGCCAGAGTGATAGAGGTACCCATGAAAACAATGGCTGCGAACGTGGTAATTTTGTTCAACAGCGGAATAGGGCCTTCTGTACCGAAAACCGACTGATTCGAACCACCAAACGAGGCTCCGATATCCGCACCTTTCCCATGCTGCAACAAAACGATGCAGATAAGAAAGAAACAGACAATTACGTGAGCTACAATCAGTATAGTGGTCATTGAAATCGAACTATCCGGTCAAACGATTCAGCCTTTAAAGCGGCCCCTCCGACCAACGCGCCGTCAATATCAGGCTGCGCCATCAGGTCGTCAACATTTTCAGGTTTAACCGAGCCACCATACAATATCCTAACTATCGTTGCAACATTTTTTTCAAATACTTCTTCTAGCAATTGACGAACAAAGGCGTGTACCTCCTGGGCCTGCTCGTTAGTTGCCGTCTTACCGGTGCCGATGGCCCATACTGGTTCGTAAGCTATGACCACCTGCTGCATCTGCTCGGCACTGACTCCGGCCAGGCCATGGCGCACCTGGGCTTCCAGCACGACAAACGCCTTTCCCGCCTCACGTTCAAAGAGGGTTTCACCGATACAAAGGATGGGTAAGATAGCACCATTCAGCGCTCCATGCAAGCGACGATTGACCATGGCATTGTCTTCGCCAAAAACATGGCGTCGCTCGGAATGACCAATGATCGCCATGGCAACGCCGAGGTCATTGAGCATCGGTGCAGAGATTTCGCCGGTGAAAGCGCCCTCCTTTTCCCAAGCTATATTTTGTGAACCCACCAGCACCCTGGATCCTTGCACTGCCTTACAAACAGCCGACAGAGAGGTGAAAGCAGGGGCAATCATGACATCCCGATCCGTGCAGGCCTGACTTGTTTGGGCCACGGCCTGAGCCAAGGCCACAGCCTCGGATTGGGTCAGATGCATCTTCCAATTTCCGGCAATCAACGGACGCCTTTGCATAGAAACCTCCTTTTCGAGAGATGTTTGTTCCGGCACCTTTTCTGCCTGTTGCAGATTGCTTTACCCGAGGGCTTTAACGCCAGGCAGGGTCTTCCCTTCCATCAGTTCCAGAAAGGCTCCACCGCCGGTGGACATATAGGAAATATTCGCCGATTCACCGGATAGGGCGATGGCGGCATTGGAATCACCGCCGCCGGTAATACTCAGCGCATGCGAGGCCGCAACCGCATGGGCGAGTGCCATAGTGCCTCGGGCAAATGCATCCATCTCAAAGGCGCCCATGGGACCATTCCAGACGATGGTTTTTGCGTCGGCCAGGACTTCGCAAAAACAGAGGACCGATGCCGGTCCGATATCCAAAGCCATCCAGCCATCAGGAATATCCTGAATGGTTACCTGCTTGCTAACCGCATCTGGGGCAAAATGATCGGCGGCAATCACATCCACCGGCAGGTAAACCTTCACCTTCTTGGCCTTGGCCTGCTTAAGCAGGGCATCGGCGGTCTCCAAAAGATCATCTTCGACCTTGGAAGCACCCACCCCATAACCTTGGCTTTTCAAAAAAGTATTAGCCATGGCGCCACCGATGATCATTTTATCGACCCGCTCAAGCATATTGCGCAGGGCCTCAAGCTTACCGGAAACCTTGGCTCCGCCGACAATAGCCACCAAAGGCCGCTGGGGCGTATCCATGCAACGATGAAAATAGTCAAGTTCCTTTTGCAGCAAGAAACCAGCCGCCTTTTCCTGGACAAACTCGGTCACCCCGGCCACCGAGGCATGAGCCCGATGGGACACGGCAAAGGCATCATTGATATAGACATCGGCCACCGAGGCAAGTTGGCGGGAAAAATCCGGATCATTTTTCTGTTCCTGGGGATGAAAACGCAGGTTTTCAAGCATCAGGATGTGACCATTGGCAAGTTGGGCGACAGCTTCACTCACCTCCGGCCCAATACAGTCGGGGACCAGTGGCACCGGCCGATCAATCAGCTTGGCCAAATAAGCTGCCACCGGAGCGAGGGAGAATTTTTCTACCCGTTCTCCCTTTGGACGCCCCATATGGGTACAGATGATAATCTTTGCCTCTTGCTCCAACAGATAATTGAGCGTCGGCAAAATAGTCCGAATACGCAAATCATCGGTGATCTCACCTGCCTCGTTCATCGGCACGTTGAAATCCACCCGGACCAGCACCCTCTTACCTTTTAATTCAACATCTCTCAGTGTTTTCATGCCCCCACCTTATTTGACTCAATCAAGTCCCGATGCATCAGCAGTGCGTCTTCGATCGGTTGCCGATAGTATTTTTTCCGTCGCCCCACCTGGGAAAAGCCCATTTTAGCATATAACTGCCGGGCAGCCGTATTGGAATCGCGCACCTCAAGCAGGCAACTGGTACATCCCGCCGCGACCAACGCCATCAACGCCTTTTGCAGCAGCCCCTCGGCAAGGCCTTGACGGCGTTTGCCAGGTACCACCACCAGGTGCAGTAGCTCACATTCAGGCAGACAGGTACGAAAAAAGGCATAGGCGATCGGCCCATCTTTTTCCTCCGCCACCCAACCGTGTCCATTTTCAGCCGCCAGTTCGGCCAGCAACTGGTTTTCATTCCAGGGAGCAGGCATGGCGGCCTGCTCTATCCCGAGGATGACCGCCAGATCACTTGCCCGAACAGGACGAATCTCAGACCATTCGCTCTGCAACCGAAACCGTCAATTCACCCAGCATGTTGGTGTAGCTGCCCAACTCATTGTCATACCAGCCGTAGATCACGGCCTGGGTGACCGGCACTTCAATGACCGGTGGCACGGTACCCGGCTCAAAACGGCAGTTGGGCACATTCTGCAGATTGACCCGGATCGAGGCGGTACGGGTGTGAATTTCGGTCGACTCGATCACAGCGGCCGCATGTGGCATACCGATGATATCGGAGGAAACATTCTGTTCAGCCGAGTACACCAGGTAAGGGCTGGTTTTGCTGTACTCTTCATAGATCGTATTGAGCAAGCCGCGTTTAATCGGATTGTCGATCTCATCTTGCAGGTTCAACACCAGCACGATTAAAGAACCGGTGGATGTTGGAATCCGCACTGATTCGGCGATAAAACCGATTGACTTCATCTCCGGAATCACCAGGCCTAGAGCCTTGGCCGCGCCGGTGGTGGTGAGAATGATGTTGTTGAGAATCGACCGGTTCTTGCGCAGATCCGTAGCGCCTGTTCCCGGCAGACGATCAAGCACCTGCTGCGAGCCGGTGGCTGCGTGGACAGTGACCATTGAGGCGGAAAGCATCCGATCGGCGCCAAAATGATCAAGTAGCGGTTTGATCATATAGGACAAACAGGTCGTGGTACAGGAAGCGGCAGAGATGATACTATGGCGCGCCGGATCATAATCGTCATCGTTGATTCCCATGACGGTGGTCACCGCATCCTCCGGCATATCCAGCCCCTTGGCTTTAATCTTAAACGGGGCCGACACCATAACCTTCTCCGCACCCGCCTGAAGGTGGCCACGAACCGAGCCTCTGCTCTCGGAAGGATCTGCCGTTGGATCCTTGAACACACCGGTGCTGTCAACCACCAGGCGAACTTGATTGCCCTGCCAGTTGATATCTTTGGGATTACGGGCCTCGCGCAAGAAAGTCACCGGAACACCGTTAATGGTCATGGTGCCTTTTTCCTCGTTGAGGTTCTCAATCACCCGTCCACCTTTGTTGCCGTGGAGATAGGTGCCCAGCCGCCCGTACGAGGAGTCTTTCTCAATGGAGGCAGCAATATCGCACAATCCAGAGCCGACCTGTCTCCCTAGATTGACAACGATTTCCGAAAAATATTGCCGGGAAACATGGTGCCACAGGGTAAGCTTGCCGATTCGTCCAAGACCATTGAGCCCGAGTTTCATGTGGGGTTCTCCTTTACGATTGGATTATGAGAGAGAACTTGTTATATGCCGAAGGGAGTCAAACTAGTGCCATCAAAGCCTGAGGGCTGCAATGGCGCCATTTTGCTCAACCATCGGATAGAACAATAAAAATTGTAGAGATTGTGCGGGCGGCGCATTCCTCATTCTGGCCAATGGCCAAGATACCACCGCAACGTGCTGAGTTAAGTAAAATACAATACTTGTGCGGGAATTACCAGCCCTGCGCCGCCCTTCTGATGATTTTCCCAATTTAATTCTTCCGAAAAACATACCGTTAGCCTCGCATCCCTGCGTACACACCCCATGCTGCTGCCCGAATCCTGCCAAAGAGTCACCCTGATCAAGCGTTACAAACGTTTTTTGGCGGATGTCATGCTCGCCGACGGCACCAACCTCACCGTCCACTGCCCCAATTCCGGCTCGATGCGCGGTTGTGCTACACCAGGCAGCCCGGTGGTAATTAGCCGCTCCGACAACCCAAAACGCAAATATGCCTGGAGCCTGGAAATGGTACAGGAACAGGGGGTATGGATCGGCATTCATACCGGACGTACCAATCATCTGGTCCACGAGGCATTGCTTACGGGTGTTATCAATGATTTTGGCCCGATTAGCCAAATCACTCCCGAGGTGGTGGTTTCGGCCAAAAGTCGACTCGATTTTCTCATTGAAAGCGAACAGGGCACCACCTATCTTGAGGTGAAAAACTGTTCACTGGCAGAACAGGGGATTGCCTATTTCCCGGATGCGGTTACCAGCCGCGGGGCAAAACATATCCATGAGTTGGTGCAGTTAGCAGCGGCCGGCTATGGCGCGGCAGTGTTGTTCTGCATCCAGCGTAGCGATGCCCACCTCTGCAAACCAGCCGCTCATATCGATCCAGTTTACGCCGAGACCGTTGCTTGGGCCGCAGGTCTGGGAGTCAATTTTTTAGCCTACCAAGCGGAGGTAACCCCGCAAGAAATTGCCATTCGCCGGGTCCTCCCCTTTTCTATCCATTAATTTTTTCAGGCGCTCATGAATAATCGACAAGCAGTAGTGCTGCTCAGCGGCGGCCTTGATTCGACCACAGTCCTGGCTATTGCTCAATCCCAGGGCTTCACCTGCAACTGCCTCAGCTTCCGCTACGGCCAGCGCCAGGATATTGAATTAGAACGCGCCCGGGTCATAGCCCAACAGGCAGGGGTCACCAAACACCTGGTGTTACGGGTCGACCTGGATGCAATCGGCGGATCCGCCCTGACCGCTGACATAGAGGTGCCCAAAGACCGGCCCTTCGACGAGATGGAAAAGGAGATCCCGGTAACCTATGTTCCCGGACGCAACATTCTTTTTTTGGCCCATGCGCTCTCCTGGGCAGAAGTCTTGGGGGCTTCCGATATCTTTCTCGGGATTAACGCTGTTGATTACAGCGGTTATCCGGATTGCCGCCCGGAATTTCTCCAGGCCTTTGAGATCATGGCCAACCTGGGCACCAAGGCTGGAGCCACCGGTACCGGTTTCCGCTTCCATGCACCATTGATTCAACTGAGTAAAAAAGAGATCATCCTCAAGGGGATGGAACTGGGAGTGGATTACAGCCAGACACACAGCTGCTATGATCCGATTGGGGGAAAGGCTTGTAGTCGATGCGATGCCTGCCGCCTACGCCTGCAGGGATTTGCCGAGGCCGGCCTGACCGATCCGGCCCCGTATGCAAAGTGATCGAAAAAAAAGAGTACTTAGGTCAGTATGTTATAGCGGATACTGCCGCCAACCATGGTCATAACCGCGCGCCCCTGCAGTTTCCAGCCCAAGAAGGGGGTATTGCGGCTCTTGGAGACCACCTGATCGGCGCTGTAGACAAACTCCCGCTGCGGATCGATCAGGGTCAGATCAGCTGCCATGCCCGGACTGAGAGCACCGCCGGGTAAACCGAGAATACGGGCCGGGTTAGCCGACATCAACTCAACCAGACGACTGGCCACCAGCACCTTGTCGCGCACCAGCGCCAGGCCAAGGGGCAGCGAAGTCTCCAGCCCGATGATCCCATTTGCCGCCCTATCGAACTCCACCTCTTTTTCGAGAATGGAATGCGGAGCGTGATCAGTGGCAATGGCGTCCAGAGTACCGTCGGCTAGGGCGGCGCGGACCGCCTCCCGATCAAGCGCTGAGCGCAGAGGCGGGTTCATCTTGGTGTTGGTGTCGTAGCCGATTACCGCCTCATCAGTGAGGGTAAAGTAATGCGGCGCGCTCTCGGCGGTCACCCGTACCCCCCGTGCTTTTGCCGCCCGGATCAAATCGATCGACATCGCCGTACTTACATGGGCAATATGCACCCGGGTACCGGTGAATTCGGCCAAGGCAATCTCACGGTAGACCATAATCGACTCAGCCGCAGTGGGAATACCTTTGAGCCCCAACTGCGTGGAAATAGGGCCTTCGTTCATCACACCCGTGTACAGCGCGGCCTCTTCGCTGTGGGAAATTACCAACAGATCGAAATCCGAGGCGTATTCCAAGGCCCGCCGCATCAGCTGACTGTCGCGAACCGGCCGACCATCGTCGGTAACAGCCACTGCGCCAGCTGCCTTCATCTCCCCAAACTCAGCCAGTTGGTGTCCATCGCTTGCCAAGCTGATCGCCCCCACCGGATAGACCCGCACCGCAGCCTCGGCCGCTTTAGCCCGGATCACTGCCGTAATGGTGGCATTGTCGTTGACCGGTTTGGTATTGGGCATACAGGCCACCGCGGTAAATCCGCCGCTGGCTGCAGCCAGGGCACCGGAAACAATATCCTCCTTGTACTCCTCACCGGGTTCCCGCAGATGGACATGCATGTCGATCAGTCCCGGAACGACCCAACAGCCGCCAGCATCAATCACCGGGATATCCGCCGAAACCGGCTGATCCGGCTCGACAATAATCCCATCTTTGACCAGCAGATCACCGGTGCGGTCGATCTTATTGACCGGATCGATAATCCGGCCGTTCACAATGCGCCAGGTAGTGCTCATCGATTTCTTGCCTCAAACAGTTACAACAATTTTATTGGCCTCGTACACTCAACTACTGGGAATTACAAAGCACGTTACGAAGGGCTGCTTGTCGCTCTCAAAAGTTTTCACGAGACCGACAAGCTTTGCCATGGCCCGGCACCCCTTTAGGAGTTGCCCATGACCAGATAGAGGAGGGCCATACGAACAGCCACACCATTGGTGACCTGATCGAGGATAACGGACTGGGGGCCGTCAGCGACATCGGGATTCAATTCCACCCCACGGTTAACGGGCCCGGGGTGCATCACCAGGGCATCCGGCTTGGCCAGGGAAAGAATCTGTCGCGAGATGCCGAATTGACGGGAATATTCGCGCAGGGACGGGAGCAACGGATCATTTTGTCGCTCGCGCTGAATACGCAAAGTCATGACCACATCGGCATCACGGACCGCGTCCTCAAGCGAAGGACTGACGATGGCGCCCAACTGCTCGATTCCCCTGGGAATCAGAGTTGCCGGGCCATAGAGATGCACCTCCGAACCCATGCGGGTAAATCCGATCACATCCGAGCGCGCCACCCTGCTGTGGGCAATATCGCCGACGATGGCAATCTTGAGCCCACTCAGGCTGCCCCGGTGCTGCTTGACCGTCATCATATCCAGCAACCCTTGGGAAGGATGCTCGTGCGCTCCGTCTCCGGCATTGACCACCGCCGCCCGGACATGCTGACTGAGTAGCAGCGGTGCCCCGGAACAGGCATGGCGGATAATAATTATATCCGGATGCATGGCCGAGATATTGCGGGCGGTATCGACCAGGGTTTCCCCTTTAGTGGTGCTGCTGGTGGAAGCGCTGATATTGAAAGTATCGGCACTCATCCGTTTGGCAGCCACCTCAAAGGAGAGCCGGGTACGGGTGGAGGGCTCGAAAAAAAGGTTGATAATAGTATGCCCACGCAGGGTCGGGACCTTCTTGATCGGGCGGTCTGAGATTTCCTTAAAGGAATCCGCAGTGTTGAGGATATGAGCAATATCCTCGGAGGACAGTTGCTCAATACCCAGGATGTGGCGGTGCGCAAAATAGTAGCCGGTTGCCATGGTGCCTCCGGTAATCAATGAACGATATCGCCAATCCGGCCCCAACGAATGGAACGAAGCCGGTCCAATGAAAACAGGGGTTGTTGTACATCCCAGGACCAGTAGATAGCCCAGGCCTTGCCACGAACCGCGCTGAGGTCGACAAATCCCCAAAAACGGCCATCATACGAGTTGTCCCTATTATCGCCCATGCAAAAAATCTTGTGGGGGGGAACCTTGAACGAATCTATGTTGTCACGTGGACAATTGGTGTCAATGGAATGCATATGGGGGACCTTGTCCCACGTGTTGAAGTTGCATGAATCCGTTTTGGAATAAATCCGATTATCCTGGAACTGTGCGTGCGGTTCATCAAACCGTTTACCGTTGACATAAATTATTTTGTTCCGGATTTCTACCGTATCGCCAGCCACCGCAATGACGCGCTTGATATAATCGAGCTGCGGATCTTTAGGGTATTGGAAGACAACGATATCGTGGGGCTTGGGATCGGTGATCGGGACCAGGGTTTTCCCGGTAAACGGCATTTTGACGCCGTAGATGAATTTGCTCACCAGAATATGATCGCCGATCTGGAGCGTTGGCAGCATCGATCCAGAAGGGATCTTAAACGCCTGAACGATGAAGGTTCGGATGAAAAGGGCGAGGAGAACGGCAATGATAATTGCTTCAATGTTCTCCCGAATAACAGATTTCTTTGCTTGCTGGGAATGACTTGCCACGGAGGTGCCTGTAAGTAGAGGGCGGGGTTAAAAAAATTGTCGTTCTCGCAAGAAATCTCCGAACACGACATTCTTCACTTCGTAATCTACTGTATTTACGAAGCGAATTTTTTGTTTCTGGCTTTTTTAGGAGGCCAGCAAATTCGGCCAAGGCTACCCGATGGGGTGATAAAATTCAAGCAGGTTTTCGTGCCGATCTTCAGCAAATATTGTTGAGGCTTGATCGCCTTTTCAGTATACAATTGGCTATTTACAAGATATTCGTATTATTGGACACAGCGATCAACAGTATTCGTCTCACGAATACAGCAAGTTACGAGCCGAAAAACGCCGTCCTCCTGGCTTTTTCCAAGAATGACTAAAGACCAGCACCTTATCCCTACTCTCTTCTTTTAAGGAACGGCCCATGCGACGAATCCTCCCCCTCTTAGCCCTTTGCCTCAGCTCCACCCTCGTTGGCTGTGGCGGTCACGATCACAATGGATCCCCCCAGGAAACTCACCCCGAAAAACCCTTTAAGCTCACCCTGTTGCACATCAACGACCATCATTCCCACCTGGATGCGGAAACCGTCAGCCTCAATCTGGATACCGGCGGGAAACGGGAGTCGGTCAACGTCGAGCGGGGAGGATTTCCCCGAGTAACTGCGGCAATGAAGGAATTGGCGAGTCAATCGTCCAATGTGATCAAGATGCACAGCGGCGATGCCAGCACCGGAGATCTCTACTTTACCCTCACCGAAGGTAAGGCCGATGCCGAGCTGATGAACACTGTCTGCTTTGACAGCTTTACTCTGGGTAATCACGAGTTTGACAACACCGATGCCGGGATCAAAAAACTGATGAGCTACCTCCACAGCGGGTCCTGCCAAACCCCAATACTCAGTGCCAATGTCCACTTCGGCAAGAGCTCACCTCTGTATAAGGCCCAACCACCGGAGGCCATTCGCCCCTCAGTGATTGTGGAAAAGGATGGCCAAAAGATCGGCATTATCGGCCTGACAGTGGCTGGCAAGACCAAGCACTCATCCCGGCCTAATGCCGACACCACCTTTATGGACGAGGCAGAGACCGCGCAAAAAGAGATTGATCGCCTTCAAGGACAAGGGGTGAACAAAATTATTCTCTCCACCCATATCGGCTACACCATGGACCAGGCCCTGGCCAAAAAACTCAGCGGGGTTGATGTGATTGTCGGCGGCGACTCCCATTCCCTGCTCGGACCGGCAACACTGAGCAAATACGGCCTGACTCCCGAGGGGCCCTACCCCACCCGCACAACTGACCGCGATGGCAAACCGGTCTGCATCACCCAGGCCTGGCAATACGGCTACGTAGTGGGGGAACTCAAGGTCAGCTTTGACGGCAAGGGCGAGGTTCAGCAATGCGACGGCACCCCCTGGCTGCTCATCGGCGGTCACTTGACCCACAAGGACAAGACACCGCTGAACGCCACAGAAAAGGCTGCGGTTCAGGCCGATATTGCCCAGAGCCACATCCTCAGGATCACCGAACCCGCACCGGCGGCGACGCAACTGTTGGCGCCCTACAAGCAGGCGAAAGAATCTCTCGGTGCCAAGGTGGTTGCCGCGGCTACGGACAATCTCTGTCTGCGTAGAGTACCCGGCACTCAACGCGACACCTCCCGCTCAACCCTTGGCGATGTCTGCAACAAAAATGCACGGGTCAATGCCCACGGCGGCGATATCCAGCAGATTGTTGCCGAGGCCTTCCTCCAACAGGGTAAAACTTTTTTCAATGCCGACCTCTCCCTGCAAAACGGGGGTGGAGTGCGGGTAGATTTGCCCCCTGGAGCAATCACGGTCAAGGATGTCTACACAGTGCTCCCCTTTAAAAACACCCTGGTCCAGCTCAATGCAACAGGTCAAGAAATCAAGGATGCCCTGGAAGATGCGGTCGAAGGGGTGGTCGGCCCGACACTTAACACCGGCTGCTACCCTTACGCTGGAGGCCTTCGCTGGCACATCGACCTCAATCAGCCCAAAGGCGAACGGCTCTCCCATCTAGAAATTCGTTCAGCAGATGGGAGTTATCGCCCCTTCAAGCTGAACAAGACCTACAAGGTGGCAACGATGTCCTTCCTCGCCGACGGCAACGACTCCTTCACCGCGCTCAAAAACATCACCGGTGATCGTCGCATTGATGTCGGCCTCGACTATGCCGAAGCTTTTCTCCAATACATCGAAAGCATGCCGGGGAAGGACAAGCTCATTAAACCACTTCCTAAAAAAGAGTATTCCACGCAAGAATTCATCGACACGCCCTGAGTGTCTTTCCTTCACGGTCAAACCCAGCGCACAGCGACCTCGGCACGGGCCACCAGCAGCTGAAATTAAAATTACCCCAATATTTAAGTGAGTTATCATCAAATACACTTCACCATCAAAGTGGCGCATCACTTGCGCAGGGTTAGGAAACTAGAGTTTCGCACACCCCTCCATTGTGTGGAGAGTGAACGAGTTTTCCAGTACATCAAGGAAATGGAAAAGTTCCTCTGGGTCTTGGCTTGAAGAAAATAGCTGACTTGACAGCATCAAAATCTGCCTGAACCTGTCCCAAAGTGAGCGCATGACAGCCCGCAGCAGTTGTTCGTCGGCCAATTCTTTGAACAGCGGACCGATGGGGCCGATGATTTGCCGCTTGCCCAGTTCCAGAAGTTGCTTGCAGTCTCGAAAGAAACATTCTATCGCCCAGCGGCGTGAATAATAGTTCAGTATTTCGGAGAGTTCCATCCCGGTTTCGGTGCAAATGAAAACATGCCAGGTCTTCTTGCTTCAGCGGACACCTGCCCGGAAAGGGGCAGCTCGACACGAACAATGGTCGCTTTAATCCGCCAGGAGTTGACCCATCGCAGCTCATGCCTGGCCACATCGTGCCAGAGTTGCGACAGGGTCATGGTGGCACCGTTGTAGGTGTAGCGTGTCTTGTTGCGTTTGAGCCGGCAGATGACGCCATAACCGATGCCCACAACTTGGCGGAGGTATGAAAGCCAAAATCCAGGGGATAGAAGCGGGCACCGTTATGATATCCGAGCTGGAGCATCTGATAACCCAGTTTGGAACGATTGGTGGTGTGATCGTGATGAGAGCTCACCAACTCCATCTTTTCGCCCGTTTTGCCCAGGATGGTGTCATCGACAATGAGTGTCTTGTCGTTGAAAGCACTCCGATCAGTGCGGGCTATCTCGCGGCACGCGAGTAAAAGAACCAATTTGCGCCAGTTAAAACACGGATGATTTAAAAACCGGTAGTAGGTGTCTTTTTGGGCGGCAATGACATTGGCAAAAAATTGGCCGGACCACAATGAGCAAAGACTGTGCTTGATGAGCGGCAAGACGGTCATGACAAAGAGCAGCGTGACAGGAGGGAAGCCCTTCTCTTTCCGGAGTCCAGCCTGGTGGAGGAGCGTTCTCATGCCCAGCTCATTGAAGGACTTGTTGACCTCGGATTCAACATTGAGGACATGACTTTCGATTTCCCGTTGGATGGAAAGTGAAAATGAGATATTCCTCTTCACAGCAGCTCATTTTTTGTGTGTAGTTATAGCTACTTAGCAATAACCACACTACTACATCCGGAGCTGCTTTTCCATTATAACCGTTAGAATTTCAGAGAGTTATAGCCACCAAAGGGTGCCTGCTTGGTGTGCTAAACTCTAGTTAAGGAATACGATTTTAGGGTCGGGGAAAGAAAAAATATTCGAATAATGCGCCGTAGCCGGAGCGAAAGACAAGCAGAATTGGATAATCATTTTTTCCCGCGACCCTTAAGTGTTGGTTACATCACACATAAAGGAGGCGTCCATGACCATCACCAAAGTTGACCTTGTCCGCCAGAAATACCAGACCCATCCCGACCTCACCAAAATTCGCTCAGCCAAGGCAGTGGAGCTATTTCTCGAACTAGCCAAAGGTTCACTCATTTCAGGGGGCCCCGCTTCTTCTCAGCGGTTTTGGCAAATTCAAAATTAAAGACAAACGGTTGCGCCGGGGAAGAGCTGATGCTCTCGGCCAGGAGGGTGGTCACATTAAACCATCGGGAAAACTGCGATCCCGAGTCAACTAACGGTATGCTCTCAAGGGAAAATGAAAAAAGGGAGCCTAAGGCCCCATTTTCAATGTCATTTTTTCAGCTAATACGCGTGACGAAAAACCTTTGACGCATAAAGCCCACCGATGAACTCCTGAGCGGAGGGATCCAAATCAATAAACTGCACCCCTATTTTGTACCCGTTTTCCACCTGCTGCGCATGGCGCACTTGACCTTTTGTCACAATACGGAAAGTGCTGAGCACAAATCCTAGTTTCAACAGTTTCCCAACCATCAACGGCCTGGAAAGTTTGACTGCGGCGCCTCCGGTGCTGATATCCAACAAAATCCCGTTATGCACCTGCTCCACTGTAGCCACCTTCACATTGATTTCACAGACCTCGAACAACTGTCCCATGTCCTCTTGATTGAGACGAATAAAGGTCCGCTTGTCCTGAACATTGCGCACCCCATATTCCCAATCAATTTCCAATCCTTCAAGGGAGGGAATCTTATCC
This sequence comes from Desulfobulbus sp., assembly GCA_028684915.1. The sequence continues at coordinate 781 of JAQUEZ010000125.1, read as the reverse complement.
CAATCGACCTTTTTCTCCATGGACGCCTCCCCCAAAAAGTCAAAGTTACCTCAAACATTGTGGAGCCGTTAAAAGTTGAAGACTCGTAAAAAATCAAAATCCGAAAAGTTACACACCGCAAATACAGCACGTTACGGAGCTCAAGACGTCGCCCTCGAGAGTTTTCACGAAAACGACAAACTATAAGTAATTTTATGCCAACAGAAAATGTTTTCAAAGGCTAAAGAAATAATTATCCCCACCCCCTTTTAACTCACGGCCTCTAATTTCCTCAGCATTATGCCACATGGTGGCGGCTTTTTGTCGATTGCGATGAGAATCTGATTTTCCAGAGTCTATCAAATTGAGAGAACATTTCCCTCACCGATGGTGCACAGTGGAGAGGATGTTCACGCAAGGAAACAAAAGCAAAAGGCGCCTACTGACGCTTTTTCAGCGCGTTAATTGCTCGTAAATTTATACAATCAATTTTCTCCAAGTTGGCATCCTCCATGCCTTACTCCTGCAGACGGCATCGAGAATGATGGCTCCTCGCTGTTTCAATGTTTCAAGTGGGTAAGCCAAAATTCAATTTTCCGCCAATCAGGTAGATCATGGCAAAAGATTACGAGTGGTGCGATAACCTCTCGCTCTGGCCTTTGCTGCTTGGACGAGGTTCAGAACTCCTGATCTCGAGAGATTTTGCTACGATACCAATTCGTAAAACAGGCGGAGGTCGGTGCCTGGAAACGTCGTTCGCGTTGCGTTCAATTCCTCGAGGAGATGCAGAATCGTTGCACTG
>JAQUEZ010000448.1 GCA_028684915.1 Desulfobulbus sp. | reverse complement strand
GCCTGATTTTGGTTTCATGAAATCACCAGGTTTTGAGAGTATTGATTCAATTCCAGGCAATTTTATCACACAGTATTTGCAAAATACATCAATTAATTCAAGTCGTTATACTTTTTCAGGGACGACTAAGTATCCCCTTATGGTCTCCATGTCTGGTTGAGATTGCGGCCCGTTAATTCTATTCCATCGATTTCCTTTCCGGCGGCGGAGCACCGTTTTCGGGAGGAGGGCCGCACCGGTCGGGGAGGGCGGCCAGCCCACCGTCAATCTGCCGACAGGTCGCCTTGATCGTGTCTCCTCGCGGTGTAGTGACGGTTACCGAATCCCCTTCACTCTTTCCTGTGCAGGCATCGAATGCCTCCTGTGGGGGTTTTCGCTTTCCGCCGGGCGCTCCAGGCCCGGTGTCAGCCCAGACTGTCGCTGGAATTGGCAAAGTGAGCATGCAAAGTACCAGAAGTTTTGTACAATTCGTGTTCATGACTACCTCCTTGCTGTTGTTGTTATGTTCTGATTTCCTTAATCGGCATGATGCCTTTTCTCTTGTTGTTATACGTATACCCGGAGAATGTGTTGGAAATGTGGAAGAAATGAGAAAAGAAGTCGCAATATTTTCGAAGGGACAGTGAGGGGGGGCTTTGTGTGTTTCCTTTACATGAACAATAAGTCATGATAGAAGCAACACATGTCAAGACAAGCCAGAATAGATGCAGCTGATGCATTGCACCATGTACTTGCCAGAGGGATAGGGCGCAGCAAGATATTTCGTGATGAGTGTTTGGTGTTGGAAGATTATGAAATATATAAAGGGGGTCCCTCAAATCCCTATTGACTGCTGGAACCGGTCCGTTATCAACATCCTGACCCTTCACGCTCCGTCATCGTAACAGCTTCCGACGAGTTGGCGAAATATCGGTAGAGCGGTGATGGATCCAGAAAGGATAATGAGAAATGAAGAAAGTGCGGGTTGCAATCGGACTAGTTGCGTTGTTGTTGACGGGAGTGAGCGGTGGCATCTGCGGGGTTCCCGGGGCGTCGACCGATCGGGCCTTGCTCAGAGCTGTTGTGCACTCGGCGGCCTTGGGACTGGGTGCGGTGGCGGTGAACAAAGACGGGGCTTGCAATACGGGAATGATCCGGCAGTATGTTAATGCCGTGCGGTTCCTCAAGGATCAAACAGGGTATTTCTTTGTCTATGATTACACGAACAACTTCAATGTTGCCCATGCGACCCTCAAGGACTTTCCGGGACACGACAAGACAAAGTATCAGGACTCTCGGGGCATGTATGTGATCCAGGAGCTTTCAAAAATTGCAAAGAGCAAGACCGGTTGCGGCTTTCTTGTCTACTATTGGATTAACCCCGATACGAAGAATGAAGAGAAAAAGCTGGGCTATGTTGAAGTTATTCCGGGAACGACACTCTATATCGGATCAGGCGTCTACATGCACTGAGGAACGACATGGAGGTTCAATCGTGACTTGAGAGTTGCCTGAAACCCATCTGCCAGGTTGAGAAAATAGGGTCTCGCCTTGAAAAGGGAAAATAAGAGAAAATCGAGTTCCAACGCGCAGCCGGACCGGCTTTAAACCTGAGAGGTGGACCCCATTAGTAGGACAGGTTGGCGGCGGAAATAAGGTGGATAGCCGTTATGGTTATGCCGCCAGTAAGAGAGACCGGCCGGCGTAGCCAGGCCGGGGTTTTTGCCAGTATGCCTCATCCGGTGTCCGGTCGTCCAGGCTGGAGTGTGGTCGCCTCGTGTTATAGAACTCAATCCAGTGTTTTAATCCTTGCCGAACCTCGCTGCCCGTTTCAAAGGCATGCAGATAGATGCACTCGTATTTCAGGGAGCGCCAGAGCCTCTCGATCATGACATTGTCCATCCAGCGCCCCTTACCGTCCATGGAAATCTTGATGTCAGCGTCCTTGAGTGTTTGGGTGAACGCATCACTGGTGAACTGACTTCCTTGGTCGGTATTGAAGATCTCGGGCTTGCCATAGCGGGACAAGGCATCTTCGAGCGCGGCCACGCAGAAATCAGTATCCATGGTGTTGGATAACCGCCAGGACAGGACCTTGCGGCTGGCCCAATCCATGATGGCCACCAGATAGAGAAAGCCTCTCCGTAGCGGAATGTAGCTGATATCGGCGCACCAGACTTGGTTGGGTCGCTCGATGGTCAGTCCTCGTAGCAGGTAAGGATACACCTTGTGCTGCGGATGCGGCTTGGACGTGTTGGGCTTCTGGTAGATAGCCGACAGCCCCATCATCTGCATCAGGCGACCGATCCGCTTGCGGTTAACCTTATGGCCTTCCCGGCGCAGGTGTCGTGTCATTTGCCGGGCTCCGTACCACGGTGTTTCCAGGTACTGTTCGTCGAGCAGGCGCATCAACTCCAGGTTCTGAGCGCTCTCGCCCACAGGTTGGTAGTAGTAAGCGGAGCGCCGGATTGAGAGCAGTTCGCATTGCCGGGAAATACTGAGTCGAGCATGGTCAGCTTCAACCAGGGCTTTCCTTCGGGCTGGACTCAGCGACATCGACCGAAGGCTTTGGCCAAAAAATCGCGCTCTACGGTTAGCTGCCCGATCTTGGCATGCAGGTCCTTGATCTGATCGTCATTGGCTTTGTTATCGCGTTCGGCGGTTCCAGAAAATACCGCAGCCATGTTCTCGATCGCCTGCCGTTTCCAGTTAGTGATCATGTTCGGGTGCACTCGTAACGGACTGCCAGATCGTTTATCGTCTGTTCACCACGAATCGCTTCCAAGGCGACCTTGGCTTTGAATTCAGCGGAAAAGCGTCTTCGTCTGGTACTACTCATGGGGGTGATCCTCCTTCGTCAGGTTCAGGCTGTCCACCTTAACACACTGTCCGAATTATGGGGACCACCTCTCCTGGTCGGTCGGCCTAGTGTCCCGTGCGGTTAGTTCACCGCATTAATTCCGAGGGGTTTTGGCTCCTGGCAAGGCGGGGCGACACAGGCCTAGCGGGGCTCTGTCGAGGAGCCACAACGCAGCCAGGGGTCAAAAGAACCGGAATTAAAAGGAACGAATTAACCACACGGGACACTAGTGTTATATAAATCTATCAATGGGGATCATCAATGAGCAAGTTGTTTGAAGAAAGCTCAATTAATCAGATGTCAATTAAGAATAGATTTGTTCGTGCGGCCACGTGGGAAGGCCTGGCAACCAAAGAAGGTGCAGTCACCGCGGAATTAATGGAAATGATGGTGTCGCTCGCCAAGGGTGGCGTAGGTCTGATCATCAGCAGCCATTCATATGTATCGCCAGAAGGGCAAGGAACTCCCTGGCAACTTGGCATCTATGACGACAAACTCATTCCGAAACTGCGAGAGTTGACTTCGGCGGTACATGAAAATGGCGGAAAAATTATTATGCAACTGGCTCATGCAGGGCTGTATGCCGAGGTTTCGTTAACAGACCAACCCGCATTGGGCGTATCGGATGCTGTCAATTTTTCTCAAGAGAACAAAAAGATTGTAACTTCTGAGGATATTCATCGTATTGTTATCGCCTACTCCCAGGCAGCTAGAAGGGCACAGGAAGCTGGTTTTGATGGAATTGAAATCCATTCAGGTCATGGCTATTTTCTGAGCCAGTTTCTCTCCCCAGCGTACAATCGACGACAGGACGAATACGGTGGGTCGATTGAAAACAGAGCCAGGATTCATCTCCTGATATATCATGCCATAAGAGCGGTTGTCGGAAAAGATTATCCTGTATTGATAAAGATGAATTGTACTGACGTAACCGAAAATGGACTAACAATCGACGATTCGTTACAGGCCGCAAAACTCTTCGCCGATGTGGGCTTCGACGCAATTGAGGTTAGTGGTGGTATCATAAGGAGTGGTAAGCTTTCGCCGAGCAGGCCTGGGATTACAACAGAGGCTGAAGAAGCCTATTTCAAAGAATACGCACGCAGATTCAAAAGTGAAATAAAAACACCATTAATCCTCGTCGGTGGTTTGAGGTCCTTCG
>JAQUEZ010000447.1 GCA_028684915.1 Desulfobulbus sp. | reverse complement strand
AAGTGCAGTGCTTGCCATTGTTGATGCAGTCATGGATTTTGCCGTTGATATGCTGCAAACAGGAAAGAGGTTAGCGCACAGCAGAAACCTAATAACGGCAGCTTAGAACAACCCCGAAACTTGAGGTATTAAATTAAAAAATAACTCGATCAAACAAATAAATAAAATAATATTTATAACCAATAACCACTTCAAACCCTCTTGAGCAATCTCTTTATGTGCCTCCTCCCGTGACACCTGCGGCGGATTTCGTTCAAAGGTGTGCGTGGTGAGGTGAGTATAGTGGTTATGGTGATTAACTGTTATTCGAGTCAACTGCTCAGTTTGTTACAATGTCCAGCAAGGAACAGGGCTGCCCCCTGCCGCTGGAGCAATGCTTTTCTCTTTATTCTCCCTATTTTCTTTAGAGATATTTTCCTAGGGTGGAGGGTTCAATACCGATAATACCAGCCAATTCTCTTTTTGTTGGTTGAGTTATAATACCACTATTCATGACATTATCAGTAATGATTCTAAGGTATTGCTGATAAATATATTTTGCATGGCTTTTTATAAAACCCCTCTTTTTTTTGGCTTTCGAGCCGTCACCATTTTTGAAAAAAGTATCAAGTTCTCCCAGGCTTGTAAGCTGATCGAGGTGTTTGATAAGAGGGCGGTTAGCATCCACTTCATCAGAGCTTGAATCATGGCTATTTGGGATAGAATCTTCGGCAGATACTCCGTTCCTATGAGATAGTCGAGCAAATTCACCCTCGCCTAGCGCCAGCCAATGGTTGATGAAGTTTTTCAATTGCCTGACATTAGATTCCTGCCAGTCGGCGTTAATCAATTGATTTCGTTTTACCTCGCCTTCCTCCCCCTCCAACATGTTCCGGTAGTCTCGAATATCCTCGGGCGTTAGTATATGATATCCACCCCGATAAACCGTCGCCCAAGTAAAACGATCCAGGAGCGCATTGGCTATCTTAAGTAAAGTCCCCGGTGATTTATCTTCAAGTTCGCGTAGTGAAAAGAGTTTGACGGTGAGTTGGCCGATGCGCGCTTTCAGATCCTCCCTGATCCGCTCGGGTTTATTCAGGAGACTGCCTTGTCCTGCAGCGATTATTCTAACATCAACAAATAAATTACCCCCATCCGCCCCGACCGGACGGAACTCCCCTGATTCAAGCAGCCGCAAGACCTTGGCTTGCGCTTTTGGCCCCATATCCGGCAATTCGTCAAGGAAAACAGTCCCTCCGTCAGCTTCCCGCAGTATCCCTTTGCGTTCTTTTGTTGCTCCGGTGAAAGCGCCTTTTTCATGGCCGAACAGCTCACTCTCCAGCAGCTCATCAGAAAAACCGGCGCAATTGATGGTACGATAAGGTTTAGCCCGTCGCTGGCTCAGTTCATGGATGGCCCAGGCAACGGATTCTTTTCCACTCCCAGAGTCTCCTTGAATTAGGACGTTAGAGTCAGTTGCCGCGATTTTTTTGATCCGTTCCCGTAGCTGATCAATCACGTTATCTTCCTCCACCTCTTCCTCCGTCTCTTCCTCCGTCTCTTCCTCTTTCTGCTCGCGAAAATATGTACCCCCAACAATATCCGGCTCTTTGAGCATGAAATACCTGAAGGCTCGTAGAAATTCATCTTTCAGAGAGTTTCCAACTTCCTGCGGTGTGCTGGGTAGGGGGATCCTTTTAATTAGCTGCTCTGCGACTTCACTCAGTGATTGTGATTTAGAGATAATGGCGTGCATCAATCGGTATTGGACCCAGAGCCTCTCAAGGGCTGTTTCCTCAGACGGGTCAACTTTCGGAAGTTTTTGATTTAACCTCAAATAAGGGATGAGTTTTTCCTTCGTCGTTTTCTCAAGGTTCCGCCGCTCGTTTTTGTTTTTTTCAAAGAGAGAATTCCCCCCTATGCGCCACACCTTGATGTGGTCAAAGCAATCATATGAGATCAACTTTATCTTGAAAGCGATCTTTCCCAAGCTTTTTAGGTGTTTGGTGGCCTTCTCCAACGCATTCTCACCGATGTAATCCATGCAGATCAATATCTCATCATCTGGTTTCGCCTTATTGATCAATTCTATGAACGCCTTGGCAAAGGCGGCGTGCCGAATATGTTTTACCTCAATCTTGGGTCGCGGCTTTATGGTCAGATAATGTTGGCGGGCAGCGGAAATGGACTGTTCTTTAGAATCGACGAGAATGAATAGCATAGGATCTACCGACGGTATTTTTGAAGAGACTAAGGAGTAAAGACCAGTACAGCTCGTGCTACATAATGCTACTTAGTGGCCCACTTAAAGGGCCACTAAGTAGCATGAAATAAAGAAACAATAGAGCGATTTAATTTAGCCAGCAAGAACTCAGCCAAAACGGATGAGGCAAAAATTTAAAAAATTCAGGTTGTTATGTGAACAGATATTCAACAGATACAGCTGGCACGAAATCTGCAAATACATGTCCAGTAATCGAGACAAGGCGGCCGCCTGAAACTAAAGGGTTCCCGCAGCTGCTCCCGGAGAAAGGACGGGGCCACTTTACTGTCTGGCAGATCATGAGGGATCAAAAAACAGAAAAAATGTAATCGGTTTGAAAAGGGCTGGTCAAGATTTATCCACGAAATCTTAACACCATGGGAGGGAGATTATGAAACGATTAGAACAGAAATAAAGTCAGGTTTGGCAGGAAATCCAATTTATAGCCTTAACTGGAGGTGGCGACAATGCCGGAAGAAATTGACAAATTTTTTAAAAATAGTGCCGCTTACATGATATCAGCCATCGACGAGTTCGAAGCGGATTATGACCCAACGATGGAGAAGGAGGAGCGGGAGCGAAAAATAATAGATGCAACGATAAACAGAGGGGAGTTTTACGAAAAACCGTCTCGCTCCCGACATCGACGCAAACACTGTCCTCGAAGAGGAGGAGACCAAGAATGGGGCGCATGGTGACCTTTTGCCGAAGCACCATACACCCCACAAGATGCTAAGAACCCTATAGATTGAACACCGAAGGGTTCAGTTCACATTATATTCATGTAGCCTCAAGATGGGTACATAATAGTGGCTGAACCCACCAATTATTATTTGGAGGATTTATGCCTAGAATTTATTCAATGGAAGGAGTGTTGGAGGAGATTTTTCGGCACCTCACTGGCCCTGCCCCTCACCCCCGGCCCCTCTCCCGAGGGGAGAGGGGGGAGGAGGTGGTGGCCGCTCCGGTGGAGAGGGCCGCTATGTGTGCCATCAGCGGCAAAACCGATGATGAACTCGACCGGCTTCCCGCTGAACAGTTTGCCCAACTCCGCGACACCGCCGCTCTTTTTCCTGATGAACTCGTTGAGTCTAAACTTGGGATGATTCCAAAAGGATGGGACTGGAAGCGAATAGAAGATATTTTGGAATTAGCTTATGGGAAGGCGCTAAATAAAGCAGCTCGAAAGCCTGGTCCAATACCTGTTTATGGATCAGGTGGGATCAATGGTTTTCACGACAAACTGCTGGTAAAAGGACCAGGAATAATTGTTGGCAGAAAAGGTACTGTAGGGAGTTTGTATTGGGAAAACGATGATTTTTTTCCAATCGATACAGTATTTTTTGTTGTTCCCAAAAGGGAAGTTAGCAAGGAGTATATTTTCTTACTCTTGCAAACTCTCGGTTTAGAAAAGATGAACACCGATGCCGCTGTCCCAGGTTTAAATCGAAACAATGTTTATCGTCTCGAAACATTGGGGCATCCTCCTGATATAATTATTGCCTTTTCAAGGATAGTCGAATCGATTTTCGACAAGATTACAGAGAACAAAAAAGAAAATGAGATTTTAACCCAACTCCGCGACACCCTCCTTCCCAAACTCCTTTCCGGTGAAATCAGCGTCGATCAGGCCGGGGAGGATGTCAAGGAAGCGATATGATTGAGATACGCTCTCCAGAAGATATCGCCAGGCTTGCCGAATCCGTTGATCTCGAATGCAAACTTGCCGCCGGCAAAGACGGCAAAGGGGAATTGCCCACCGA
>JAQUEZ010000446.1 GCA_028684915.1 Desulfobulbus sp. | reverse complement strand
CTTCCCGGGTAATACGTGGACAAAGATTGATCTATCTGAAAACAAACAGAATCTTTAATCAAAATTCTTTCAAACTGATCGCAGCTCATCACCAGCGATTTGCCGTCTGCCAGCTGTTTGTTGAACAGCTCAGAGAGGGCTGTTTTAAGAAAAGACACCGCATACTGGTTCAAACGTTCGTCCAGCGATTGTTTTGTTAAGCAGATGTCATGATCCAATTCCAGCTTGACGGTAAGATCGTTGAGACTCTCAACAGCCAAAGCATCGGTATTAAAAGCCAGCAGGCAGAGAAACGTAAATCCATCAAGGAGGCCTCTGCGCTGAACGAACTTAGCCTTGCGAGCTAAAAGGTCGATTTCCTGCCGAGTAAAGAAAGAAGGAAGTTGTTCTCTGATAGACTCCTCAATCACTAAATAGTGCTCGAACGAAAACTTATTTTCTCAAGTTATCTTTCTAGAATTATATTGAAAAACTAAAATTTTAAAAAATGAAGATTTTTTGATTGGAGTACCACAAAACAGCGCTTTGCTATAGTATCACCTTAAATTTCTGAAAGATGACTTAAGCCACTTGGTCACCGCAAGAATTTTCACATTGAAACCGATGGGCATCTTGCTATTTGTTCGTTTCTTTTTCAGTTTTCGTTCAGTCACTACTTACCCCGAAGGCCCGGCAAATCTCGGCTTGGCTGGCGCTGCCATTGATATACAACTGACTTTTGAACATCCGGAAACTCGGCATATCGTCAATGGCGTGTGTGAACACCGGAAGATTCCCGTATATGTAGGTGAGAGAGGCGTCTTTACGGATAAAACCGATATTTTGGTTGATAAGGGTCAGGCCTTCCGGAAAGATGGGGAGTTGAAGTTGAGGCATGGTAACGGTCCGATGCGGGGTGTCTGGGAAAGGGCATTTTTTGCTATCATATCGAAATCCGCTGCCGTCGTAAATCGCCTTTGTGGGCCGTTCTGGATATTTGATTTAATTTCTGAGGGTTAAGGCTCAGCGGAGGTACCAGGCGAAATTGTCGAGATCAGGAGGTCTGAAGGTGATCGATGGCCGTTACTGCAAGGGATCGACCATCCTCACCACCAACATAGACTTCAAGCAACTAGGCGATTATCTCGGCGACCCGGTCATTACCACCGCCACCGTCGACCGCATGATCCACCACTCGGTCATCATCACCATCCAGGGCCCCTCCTGGCGACTTCACGAATCTCGACGCCTCAACGCCCCCCAGTAAATCCCTACTCTCCAAGACATAGTCCATCTGCGGCGGGGACCCGCCGCAGATGGACTATGTCTCTTCCTCCTCAGTACGTCCCTCAGGGCAAGCGCACGAAAATCCTAGCCCGCCAGCACGTTGGCAAGGAAAATGTTGTCGCAGGCTGCTCTGAATTGTTTTTGCTTGATACTCATTTTGGTTTTCTCGCGCTGGAGAAGATTACGAGCTATATGCCGGAGAACGGCAAAGTTTTCCGGGGCATCACCTTTCCTAATCCGGCATTCATCTTCTCGAAAAGTGACATCAAGCACATAATGAAGTCTATTTTCTATGCCCCAATGAGATCGGACAGCTTTGGCAAAGAGCTCGGCCTTGTTTTCTTGACTCGAAATATAGTAGCGGCACTCTGTGCTTTTTTTGTTTTTTTCTGTCCGCTCTGAAACGACAACAGCTATAGTCCGGAGGCCCTTCCATTGAGAAAGCATGGGCAGCGCTGTTGCATCGGTGATGTAATGAGAACGGATTTCATGGCGACCATGGCCCTTGTTTTCGATTTGATAGAAATCAAATTTTTCGCCGTTGAAAGTCTCGGCATCCGCTTGGCGAAAAATTGCTTCAACAGCTTCAAGTAAGGAACCTTGGTTGCCTTTTAATCCCAACACATAATCACCACCTTGCTGGATAATCTGTGCGGCTATCTTTTTTTGACACCCCATGGCGTCAATGGTCACGATACAGCCTTTGATTTCCAGCAGTTTTAACAATTCCGGGATTGCTGTGATTTCGTTGGATTTTTCTTCAGTCTTGACTTGCCCTAAAACAAGTCGGTTTTTCGCCGCCCATGCACTCACCATGTGAATGGCTGATTTGCCGGAACCAGAGTCATATGATCGCCTCAAGGTTTTGCCGTCAATCGGGATAACCTCGCCATCGACAACCTTGACTAAGGAGTGTACCCAACTCAAAAAACACTCTTGGAAAAGCTTGGCATTAAGACGAGATAAGACTCGTCGAAATGTATCGTGTCCAGGCACGCCGTTGGGAAGCTCTAAAAAAGTAGAGAGCCACTCCTGCTTGGCTTTTCCAAAAATTTCAATTTGCTCCCAACCAGATGCACCGGATACTACGGCGCAGATGGCAATGATAATAATATCGATGAGCAGGTGTTGGTTTTTCCCTTCGACTCTTGGATCTTTCAAGTCCCCGAAGTGGGAAGCGATGTCTGGTTGCAATGTTTTCATACCCCTTCTCCAAATAAGTATTTTTTGAGGGGGGTGTTTATAGAGGATTTTCAGGCAATATAGAAAACAATTCGATTTTATTCGACTTTACACAGTATACCACAAGGGGCCGTCTTTAACTGGGCTTTGTTAGGACATTTTGGTGCGCTAGCCCTGGCCCTTCCACTCCGCCTTTCTCATTGCCGCTGTCAGGGTTGCAGAACCGGGCAGAAAAACTGTAATACGCCCTGAATTTATTGAAGCTTTCTTGCTCAATACGCATTTTTCCTTGGAGAACCTTACGTACCGGTGTCGTTAAATTGTCGTAAATCAGCACCGGAAAAATTCCACCAAAAAACTCGAAGGCCTTCATGTAGGCGTCAAAGAATGCCTGCTGACGTTCACAGGGATAGAGCCGGACAAAATGCTTCCCGGAAAATTTGCTCCGCATGCAGAAAAACTTCAGCCGGACTGTTTCGCCTCCAAGAACCGCCGTCGCGGTCCCCCAATCCACCTCCGCTTCTTGCCCTGCCTCAGGTTCACACGCAATGAACACCTGGCCGGCAAGATCAAGACTCAACTTCATTCGCATCATCCGAACGTAGCGACGGACATTCGATTCACTCCCCTGGTAGCCCTGCTCTGTTCGCAATCGATTGTATACCCGCCTCGCTGTGTGGCGCTGCTTCTTCGGCTGCACCTTGTCCCATAGCCGTCAGGCTAAGCCGTAGCGGCAGAGATTATGTCGCATGATGGCATTAATTCTCCACCAAATCTCAGAGTAAAAATGTCTTGAACTATCTCCGGAGAATAGTTTCCATTTTTTCTCTTCTCCAACAAATGTTTGCGGCAGCTCAATTCGATAAACTTTCTCATAAAACTTGTCACTGCTTCCATCCCGTTGAAAAAGACCTGCTTGAACCGGTCAAGAGATTTCATCCAGGTTTTTAAGGCTTTATAGAAACTGAGATTTTTTCCGTAAAGCCCTCGCATGAGATTATGCGTTATCCATAACATATTCATGCTGAGTACAATAATGAATAATTTCGAGTAAATATAGCACTCGAGACGATCCTTTTTGACCTTTTTAACTTTGTCGATTTTCCACAGGGATTTCCAGGTTTTAAAAACAAGCTCGATCTGCCAGCGCAAGGTGTATGCCTTCCACGCATTTTCAATATCAAGCAACTCGTCTGATGCGGAAGTAATGAATAGGTTGAGCCTTGCTCGTGCTTTGAATTCTTTGCCTACTTGTCGCCCTTTCTTTTGAGCATTCAGGTTGGCCTTGCGCATTCGTTCCTGGTAGACGCTTTCAGGTAACAGATAAACAAAGAGGCGAACCTGTAACGTCAGATTTCGATCAAGGAATACTCTGTCTTCAAATTTATCGATCCCGGCATCGGTCATGGCTCGAACAATCCGGGAAAAATCCAACCGAACCTTTTTGTCGCCCTGAAGTTGATACACCTGCTTGTTGGCTTGCAGACGGCACAAAAAATCACCAAGGTTCCGTAAGATACCTCGCAATGCAGATAAATGCATATACGCAAGGTCGCGA
>JAQUEZ010000016.1 GCA_028684915.1 Desulfobulbus sp. | reverse complement strand
AAGCAACCGTTGCAGTGCAGCGGGAAGTTCCCCGGGGGGCAGGTCGCTAAACCTCGGCCCCTGGGTATCGCTTGGTGGCACAGGTTGCTGTGATACCAGTTTGGCGATGAGGGCATTGAGCCGTTGAGGCGTGAGTTGATCAATGGTCGCACCCAATACCGCATCGGTGTTCGCGCCTTCTGGGAGATTGGCCACCAGTTGAGCGAGCAGGGCGGGATTAAGACTCGACAATGCCCCGCCGGTCTGCGTAATTTCATGGGCGAGTATTTGGCTGTCCTGTTCACGGCTGAATGTTTGTAAAAGCTCCACCACCGTCGAAGTGATTGCCTCGGAACCCTGCCTGTCGTCAGTACCATCTGCGGTGGCGGGAAGTCGACTAATCAATTCTTCGACCAATTCACGGGATACTCCTTGTACCGTGGAACCGTCGTTCTTGCCGCCTAGAACAAAGTTGGCCAATTCCTCATCACTGATATTCAAGCCGGATCCGATCAGTTCATCACGGACGACCTGCTCACCCTCATGGATGGCCACATACCGTTTGGCATCAGCTGTCACCGAAACGATGCCTGCCCTATCGAGCATAGAGGCCACTGTTTCACTCACCTCTCTTTCCGCCAGGAGTGCGGATAAGGTTTGGGTGAGGAGAATGCATTCCTCTGTGTTCAGGGTGGGATGAAAAGAGAGCGAGTGAATTTTAGAGCGGGAAAAAAGGTTGATCAGTCCCTGTATCTGAGGCTTGGTTTGATCCTTGTCGCCAAGGTGTTCTCCACAGACCAAAAGTCGTTGGTCGGAAACGGCAAGCACAACCGTTTCTTCATCACCGCTGTGCAGAAGTTCTTGGAAAGACTGCAGCACCATAACGTTGCTGCGTTGGACCTGCGGATTGGTCGCCGGATAAAGCCGAATCGTCCGCAGTGCGGTGTAGAAACGGATGGGGAAGTCAAGAAGAAGCTGGCTTCTGTCCGAAGGTACAGGTTGCGGGGAATTGACCATAGTTATTCACTACTCTTAGAAATGGGATAGGGCGCTCAACACTTCGGGAAAAGATAAGGACATGATGGAAGAGAAGTGTTGAGCGAGGATGCAGCCTATGTATCCGATCTGATCTCGGAAGAGCTGCCAACATAAGGTACCCTCACTACATTTGCATAAAATTGCCCTGAGATCAATGTGAAGTTCTTAAAGATTTTAAGTAGATCGCCTGCAAGGAGCAATGTGGAGTTGCCTCTGCGGTGGCAAGGGGAGCTGAAAATCAGTTTGGTTCGATGATCTGGTGTTTGAAAAGTAGGGTTATGAGCTGGTTGACTGGTAATCCGACAACGTTACTGTAGGAGCCGGTAATTGAACGGACGAGAAAGGTGCCTTGTCCCTGAATACCATAGGCTCCGGCCTTATCCAGGGGATCCCCGGATTTGACATAGGCCTGGAGAATAGAGGTGTTGAAGTGATCAAAAGTGACCGAGGTTGTCTCGATCCGACTCTCTTCAATCTTTGCATCCGCACAAACGACGGCAATGCCGGTAATGACTCGATGGGTTCTCCCCTGAAGCTGCTCAAGGTAGGAGAGGGCCGCGGCGCCATCTAGGGGTTTACCAAAGATTGTGCCTCCCAAAGCCACCACTGTATCGGCAGCTATGACACAACTTTTCGGGTGTTGAAGGGCTAACGTTTTTGCTTTGTCCAGCGCCATCCGACGGGCAAAATCCTCCGGTGCTTCTGCCGGAAGTGGGGTTTCGTCAATATGGGCCGGCATAACGGAAAATTTTAGGCCAAGCTGGTCAAAAAATTCCCGGCGCCGGGGCGAACTGGAGGCAAGGATCAGGGGGATACGCGAGGTGAACATGGGCTCAAGGTTTGAATAAACACGGGAAAAGGATAATAAATCTGTTCAAGAAACAGGCCGCAGGCAGGGGCGGCGGGCCCGGCCTTGCTGCGATCATGCGCTTGGAGAATTTCGGGTAGAGCGGAGACCTCTTTTTTTCCCTGGCCGATTTCAATCAGAGTGCCGGCAATAATCCGTACCATTTGGCGCAGAAACCCATCGCCAGTGACCCGGATGGACCAGCTATCGGGTTGGCCTAGGGCAGGGGTACAGGAGACTGCGGTCAGGGTTCGGACCGCACCACGCCCACCGATGACGGATTTGTCCCGCGTGCCACAGCGTTCAAAACTGGAAAAATCATGGGTGCCCACCAGGTGTGCAAGTCCATCCGTAATTCGGTTGAGATCAAACGGACCTGGAAGATGAGCCCGGTGAAGGCGGGTACAGGGAAGTTGAATCCGACCGGTAAAGAAATCGTAACGGTAGGTCTTGCCAAGGGCGTTAAAGCGGCTGTGAAAATCAGGCTTCGCATCTTCTGCGGCCAGGATACGAATATCCCGAGGCAACATCGAATTGATCCCCCTGGAAAAGGCAACGACAGGAATGGTAGCCTGGGTATGAAAGTGGGCTACCATTCCTAGAGCATGGACTCCTGTGTCGGTACGACCGGCACCCTGGATGGTTATGGGCTCGCCACAGAGGTGGGAGAGCCGAAGTTCCAGTTCTTCCTGGATCGTGGACTCCCCTTGCCGTTGCCGCTGCCAGCCACAGTAGTTGCCGCCATCATAGGCGATGAGTAGCCGGATTGTCCGTGGCATCAGGGAAAGAAGGGTGCTCCCATTAGGCCGGTGGTCTCGGCAAAACCATTCATCAGGTTCATATTCTGAACAGCTTGGCCCGAGGCACCTTTGACAATGTTGTCGATGGCCGACAATACAATCAAGCGTCCGGTACGCGGATCCTTTTGCAAACCGATATCGCAGCAGTTGGAACCCCGCACATACTGAGTGGACGGAACGCTACCGGCCGGAAGCACGCGTACAAAGGGCTCGTCGCTATAGGTTTGCTCATAGATGGCCTGCAGGTCGGCCTGCTGCCCTGCTTGGGTTAGGGTGGCGTAGATTGTACTTAAGATACCTCGCGAAATTGGCAACAGATGCGGGGTAAAGGAAACTGTCACCGGTCGGCCGGCTGCCAGGGAGAGTTCCTGCTCGATTTCGGGAATGTGACGATGGCTACCACCCACCTTGTAGGCTTTGAATCCATCGGTGACCTCACAAAAAAGTGTACCGACATTCACCCCGCGCCCGGCCCCGGAAGTGCCGGATTTTGAGTCGATGATCAGCGTCTCCGGATCAATCAGCCCTTGGCGCAACAGTGGCGTTATAGCCAAAATGACGGAAGTCGGATAGCAGCCGGGATTGGCGGTTAACCGAGCGGTGCGCACGGTGTCGCGATACAATTCCGGCAGTCCATACGCTGCCTCGGCAAGCAACTGCGGGCTGGAATGGGGTTGGTACCAGGATTCATAGACCGCGGCGTCATGGATTCGATAATCCGCGCTGAGGTCGACTACTTTTTTACCCGCATCCAGCAATTGGGGAACGATATCCATCGCTGTTTTATGAGGAACCGCGCAGAAAAAGAAATCAGCCCGTTCGATAAGTTCCTCAACTCCGAGGTTTTCACAGACAATATCGACTCGTTTGCGGAGATTGGGAAACACCTCTGCAAGTGGCTTGCCGGCGTACTGACGGGAGGTGGCAGCGGTGATACAGACTTCGGGATGCCCAGCAAGAATTCGGGCGAGCTCAACTCCGGTATAACCGGAGGCACCAACAATTCCGACGTTCAACATGGGGATGTGTCCTCGTTCAGCACCAGGGTGCGCAGGTAAAAAAAATGATGGTGTTATAAATATGATGAAGTCGTAAAAAGTCTCGGTGCGAAGATTTATACTCAATATATATGATCCTCGTGCACGATCAACATCTACATGTAGTGTATAGGCGTTCAGTTTTCGACTTTTTACGAGACCATCAAATATTGTAAATATAAAAAGATCTTCTACGTTGCAGTATTTTGCCCGACACTCGACATATCTGATGCATGCCTTTACACCGTGAAAAAAGGGTAAGCGATCACAGGGCACCGAATCTGCTGTGTTATCGGCCTGTTTACTACAAGGGTACGCTGCGCAGACCGATGCCTTGCCTCTTCAGCACCCCCACAATCACTTCCAAGTTCAGAGATTACCGGAATTTTTGGGGCATACTCCGTGATCGGTTACAAAAAAAAAATACTGCTGCGTGGCGTAATCAGGGAAAAGTAGGTCAAGCACACAGCCAATGCAAAAGGTAACATGCTGCAAATAAAAAAAAGGGAATAACGAAATGATCGTTATTCCCTGAAAACATTTTCTCAGATGGTAAGCAAGCTGACCGCTCGCACCCCCAAGAAAGTAATTAACGTTTGGAGAACTGAAACCGGGCGCGGGCGCCACGTTGACCATATTTTTTCCGCTCTTTTGCTCGCGGATCACGGGTCAACAAACCGGCTCTTTTTAAGGGAATACGCATTTCTGGGTTCAGCTCCTGGAGAGCGCGAGCAATTCCATGAACTAATGCGTCAACCTGGGCAGACTTGCCGCCACCTTTAACGGTTGCCATCACATCATACTGTTCGAGTGTCTCGGTAACCGCAAAAGGCTTGGCTACCTTGGGCTCAAAGAAGATGTTTCCGAAGTAATCCATCAATGGCTGTTTGTTGATTGCCATGGTGCCGTTGCCGGGGGTAATCCAAACGCGGGCGATAGCTGTTTTCCGTCGACCTGTAGCGTATGTCTTTTCTGAGGCCATGTGTCTCTACTCCGTAATCAAATCTCGAGATTTTCCGGCTGCTGGGCCTGATGAGGATGCGTGCTGCCACTGTAAATTTTCAACTTTTTCAGTTGCGCACGACCAAGTTTGTTTCTGGGAAGCATACCTTTGACCGCCATCCGAATCAATTCCTCCGGTTTCTTGGTCAGGACTTCACGGGCAGTACTGGTTTTGATACCACCTGGAAATCCGGTGTGATGATGATATTTCTTGTCATCCCACTTGTTACCGGTAAGGTGGATCTTCTCGGCATTGACAACGATGACAAAATCACCATTATCCTGGAAATCACAGAAGGTCGGTTTGTGCTTACCCCGCAGATGATTGGCGATTTCGGTAGCAATTCGCCCCAGAACCTTGCCGTCGGCATCGGCAATATACCACTTGTGATCTATTTCATTTACCGGCGTATAATATGTTTTCATTCTGCGCCTCAACACTGGAAAAAAAAAGGTTCGAACGGTGGTCCGAACCTTGGAATCTTTTTTTGGAGCGGGAAACGAGATTCGAACTCGCGACTTCAACCTTGGCAAGGTTGCACTCTACCACTGAGTTATTCCCGCTCATTGTTTGTTCAACGGCGGCAGAATATACTGAGGTTGGCGTGTGTTGTCAACGATAAAAACTCTGTTGAGTAGTTTTTTGAAAAGGGGACAAAGAATCCGCTGCAACTGGTGGAGAACAGTTGTCAATTGGCGTAAACGGGAATAGTATACGCCTCAATTTATTGAGGATCCTTACCTAGATTCCAGCCTGTTTTGGTGCGGTTGTTGTCCGGTTGAGTATTGGGCTTTTCTCTGGTATTCACACAAGATTGGCGGCATGGCCAGTTGGCCTTGCTCGGTTCTAGGGATTCTCAGATACTTTAAATGACTAATTCTGGTTGCGAGGCCGATTCGGCCTAACTCAAGGAAGGAGTTCCATGGCTGCTGCACAAGAGCGTACCGCCACTATACGGCGAACAACCAAGGAAACCGATATTTCCCTCAGCTTGAGCCTGGATGGTGCCGGCGAGGCGAGGGTGCATACCGGTGTTGGTTTCATGGATCATATGCTAACCCTGTTTGCCGTCCACGGGTTCTTTAATCTGGAAATCTCAGCCACCGGCGACATTGAGGTGGATGATCATCACACCGTGGAAGATCTGGGCATCAGTCTGGGTATGGCCTTTGCCCAGGCGCTTGGCGACAAAGGGGGCATTTGCCGCTACGGTCATGCTTATGTACCCATGGATGAAACCTTGGCCAGGGTCTGTGTTGATTGTTCCAACCGTCCTTACCTGCATTATGACGTTCAGGTCAGTGAGCCGAAGATCGGCACCTTTGATCCTCCGCTGGCCAAGGAATTTCTCCGCGCTTTTGTGCTCCATGCCGGGCTCACCCTGCATGTTGATCTGCTCCATGGGGAAAATGGACACCACATACTGGAGGCGGTGTTCAAAGCAATGGCAAGGGCCATGGCTATTGCTGTTGCCCGTCATCCCAAGGTAAATGGTCAACTCTCGTCCAAGGGCGTGCTTTAACTGTTGTCGATTTCGCCGTTTAGTCTGATACAGGCAATTTTGCCGTCAATATACCATGTTGCCTTGGGGCGAGATGGGAAGTTTGTTGTTTCATCAACAGGAGGATCAGGTGACCACTCAATCATTGGTACGATTCGGATGTATCGCGAGTAGTCTTTTTCTCTTTGCCGGTTGTGGCGGGCAGCAGAAGATAGCCGATACCGAGCCCGCTGCTCCGGTATCGGTGTCCTGTATTGCGGTTATGCCAGCGATACCGGCAGCCGATTATGACGACCCCGCGACCGAGCAGAGCAGGGCTATTCTGCTTGAGGGGAGCCGGGTCCTCAATGGTCTGCTCAAGCAACAACTGGCCGGGAAAAAAGTCCATTTTGTTGATGAGCAGGGCGTCGATCTGGGGTCACCTACCCTGGAGAAAGCGCGTGCTCTTGCACAGCAATATCAGTGTAATGCAGTTTTAGATCTCTCTGTGAGTCGTTATGTCGAACGGGTTGGTGGCGACTACGGTGTCAAGCAGCCGGCTGCGGTGACCTTTGCCTATCGCCTGTATGAAACCGGTGAGGGAAGGGTGCTCTGTCACGGTCGTTTTGACGAACGCCAGCAGTCGTTGATGGAAAACCTGCTGACCTTACCCAAAGCCCAGAGTCGCGGCTTGACCTGGCTGACGGCCGAGGAACTTGCCCGTGATGGACTGCGGGAACAATTTGGCGAGTGCTCCTATATCGGAACTCCATCCACCGGCAGTCGTTAATTAGAAGACGGGTGCAGTTATCGCGGGGTCTGAACCGGCGGATCGGCCGGGCCATGCACGATTACAGTATGCTGGCCGATACCGACCGTGTATTGGTGGCTGTCTCCGGCGGAATGGACTCGCAGGTCCTGTTGGCGATCTTGCTTCACTGGCAGAAAAAGGCGCCGATCAGCTACCAGGTAGAGGCTATCCATGTCGATATGGAGCCTGGCGCGAATACGCCGGGTGCGGCAGCACTCCGGATCGGAGAGCAGGTGCGGCACCTTGGGCTTTCGTTGCAAATTTTGCCGGCCCAGTACCATCCGACCAGGGAGGAGATTGCCTTTGCTGTCTCAGGTGGGCAGGACCTTTGTTTTCAGTGCGCCCGTTCCCGTCGGACCCAGCTCTTTGCCTATGCTCGTGACCAGGGGTATAATAAACTGGCACTAGGGCACCACCGTGATGATATCATTGAAACCTTTCTGCTCAACCTCACCTGCGCCGGCAATATCAGCACCATGTCCCCCAAACAGTCTCTCTTTTCCGGACGTCTGGCTTTGATCAGACCCTTGGCTTATCTCGACAAAGACGAGATCCAATCCCTTGGGCAAGCGCTTGCCTTTGATCCGGTTCGATCCGCCTGCCCCCTGTCGGAGCAGACCCGTCGTCGTGATATCCAGCAGCTGGCCAAACAGGTCTATGCTCAAATTCCCGGAGCTAAAGCGCATATTTTTGCAGCTTTAGGCAATGTCCGCACAGACTACCTTCTGAAGCAAACCGGTGGGAGGAGGCCCTGATGCACACTGGAAACGACTGTTTGGTCTGCTTCATGCGCCAGGCATTGGGAACGGTTCGGCGTTGCACCGATGATCCTGCGTTGCAGTGGCAAATCGTCACTGAGGTGGGCGGCCTGTTGCCGGGTTTTGACCCCCATCTGCCGCCGCCGGAAAATGCAGTACATTACTACCGTTTGATCAGCGAGCGCACTGGTGTGGCCGATCCTTTTCGGGTGGAGAAGCAGGAAAGCAATGCTTTTGCCCTGGATCTTGAGCCGCGAACCCGCGAGCTGATCGCCCAGGAGGAGGATCCCCTGCTGGCAGCTATCCAATTTTCTATCAATGCCAATGTGCTTGATTATGGGGCCCAGGTCCTGCTCGATCGTGACGCAGCCCTGGCCTCCTGCCGTCAGGAACTGGCCATCAATCACTATACCGCTTTGCGGCGGTTTATTGATCAGCGGGCAAGGATTCTTTATCTTGCCGATAACTGCGGCGAAATCGTTTTTGATAAGCTGTTGATCGAGTTACTGCTGGCCCATGGCTGCGAGGTTACCTTGGCGGTCCGCCGTTCACCGACCATCAACGATGCCACCCCGGAAGATGCACGGCGCTGTGGCTTGGAGGCTCTCTGTCCGGTGATCGATAATGGGGCCGACGTGCCGGGAACCCCGCTTGATTCCTGCAGTGAATCCTTTCGTCGTCGGTTTGCCGAGGCTGACTGCATCATCAGTAAGGGCATGGGGAATTTTGAATGCCTCTCCGAGATACAGGCACCGATTTTTTTCCTTTTCATCGTTAAATGCACCACGGTTCGCCGTTATCTCAACCAGGTGTTTTCCGGCGCGGGGCTGGAAATCGGCTCTCCGATCCTGCTTGAGGGCAGGGCTCTTCTCCGCGATAGATAGGGAGAAAAAAACAGAGTGCGCCTGGCAATCATAGCCGACATCCACGGCAACTACCGGGCATTGGACGCGGTACTTGCCGATATCTCGCAAAACGGTGTCGACCGGATTGTTGCCCTGGGCGATAATATCGGCTACGGACCCGAACCAGAGGAGGTTGTCCGTTCTTTACAGGGGTATCGAGTCCTGTCGGTGATGGGTAACCATGAACTGGCGCTGATCAGCCGCAGCTATTTCAACCGGCTCCACGCCAATGCCCAGCAATCCCTCCTGTTGACTCGTTCCCTGCTCAGCCCATCCTCCCTGTGTTGGCTGGAGCAATTGCCGCCGGTTCGTTGCCAATTCGGCGCCCGTTTTGTCCACGGTAGCCCGCCGCAGTCGATGACCGTCTACCTGCATAATCCCACCGATACCCGTCTGTGCCGCCTGTTTTCGGAGTTTAACGAGCAATTCTGTTTTGCCGGACACACCCACGCCTTTGGCTGGTACGAGCTGGCTGGAGCCGAGATCCATCGGCACAGGGTTACGCTTGAACGTAGAGCCTTGGAGGCAAAAAACCGGTATCTCATCCTGCCGGGAAGTGTCGGCCAGCCGCGCGATTCACTGGGCTGGCAGGCCAAGTATCTTCTCTGGGACCAGACGGCCGCGATTATGGAAATCCGCGCGGTGGAGTACGACGTCCAATCCACGATTCACCTGATCAAGGAACGGGGTTTTCCCACGGTTAACGCCAAACGTCTTTACTGGTAATTTGATGCAATATATTGGGAAATATGAAATTATCCGCCGTCTTGGCCGCGGCGGAATGGGAGCGGTCTACAAGGGGCTGGTTCCGGTGATCAACAAGGTCGTGGCGATCAAACTGCTGCAGCCTGGTGAGTTGCTGGAGGATATCATCGGTATGGAGCAGCTAGAGGAGATCTTTCTCTTTGAGGCCCGCACCATGGCCGCCTTTCATCAGCCTTTTCTGGTCACTGCCCACGACTTTGATCGGGACCAGGAGGGGCGGCCCTTCTTTGTGATGGATTATATCTGCAACAATTTGGGCGATATGATCGGCGAGACCTACATCCTGGAAGAGCCCTCCCGCATTATCCGGGCAGAAAAGGTGCTGGAGTATGGGCGCCAGATACTGGGTGCCCTGGATTTTCTTCATCATAACGGGATCATCCATCGGGATATCAAGCCGCAAAATATTCTGGTCACCGATGAGGACACAATTAAGATCTGCGATTTCGGCATGGCCCTGGTGCGCGGGGTGAGTTTTTCTGGGCCGGATAACATGCAGGTCGGGTCCCCCTATTACACCCCTCCGGAGCAGCGCAAACATCCCAAGGAAGTGGATGGCCGCGCCGATCTCTATTCGGCTGCAGTCCTTCTTTATCGGATGCTCACCGGACAACTGCCCGGGATGCAAAGTTTTTCCCTTTCCCTGGTGAATCCGCGTTATGATCGTGCCTGGGACGATTTTTTTACCAAGGCGCTCAAATGGAAACCCGAGGAACGGTTCCCGAGCAGCGCCGAGATGTTGGCCGCCTTTAACCGCCTTCAGTTGGGGCCACCCACGCAATCAGGCCTCTGTACCATGGATCAAGAGCGTAAGCGGATGATTCCGTTGCGTACCGAGCCCGCCAACGTCTGCAGCTCCCGGGCCCGGGAGCTTTTCGCCGTTAACACCCATTTTCGGCCTCTGGAGCCGGTTTGTAATCGGTTGCAGGTTCAAAATGCGTTTGTTTGTGATCAGGCCACCGGGTTGATCTGGAATCGGCGGGCAAGTCGTTTTCCCTTGAGCTTTGCCGAGGCGCAGACGTATGTGGCCCAACTGAACCAGCGCTCTGCCCATGGTCTCAATTACTGGCGGGTTCCGACGGTCAATGAGCTGCTCAGCCTGCTTGCCGATGGCGATTTGTCATCCTTTCCAGGTGAGGAGGAACAGCCGGTACACTGGTTCTGGAGCTGCGACCGCCATGGACAACACGAAAGTTGGTATGTTAACCTAGACATGGGCTTTGCCGGGGTGCAGGATGTCAACTGCCTCAACCATGTGCGGGCGGTCGCCGAGGACCCCGCCTGGCCTGGCCGTGCTGGCAAGTCGTCTTCCGGCCCAGAAAATCTTTGAGAACCCACAACCCTTTTTAAGAGAGTGAGACCCCACCCATGGAATATCCCATATCTCATTACTTCCTCGTACGATCACCCTCTTCTCAAGCGGCAGCCAGCCATGTGGAGCGCTATCTCTCCGGCAACCAGCTGATCAGCTATGCGGAATTTTTTGTTCAGCCAGAGGAGGTTCTTGGCGGAGATCATGATAAATTTTGGGATACCCTGGGGCTGGGACTTGCGGCCAACGATGTCTTTGCCCACCGTATGCTTGAGCATCTCAAAGAAGAGGGGGTGACGACCCTGAATCAGCTGCTGAGCTTGAAACAGGGATACGCCACCAAGATTCTCCATACCCTGACTCACCTGCTTGATGGATTTATCGGTATAGATTCGATATTTTATAATTTGGTTGAGGACTCCCACTGGGTCAGCGAGGAACTGTCAGAGGCTATCCGTGGCCACGTGGGGGGATATTGGCTGGTGCCGGTGCGTACCGGTATGTTGGAGAATTCAGTCCTCCATCCGGTCGATTAAGTAAGCAATTTACTGAATAATATGGAAGGGAAAGTCGTTACCCCTCTTGCTGGTTTTGTTGTAATTGTAACAGCTCGTTATTGAGAGAGGCCAATTCCTCCTGCTTGGCATTCATCTCAGCCCTGGCGGCCTCGTCGGTCCGTGCCTTCGCTGCCAGCTCGGCAATTTCTTTTTCCAACTCGCTAATCTGGTCTTCCAGCTTTTGCATGGTGTCCTCGGTGGAACTTGTTGAAGAAGAGGCGGATGCACTTGCAGCTGCAGTCCCTGCGGTACTCTCTTGCTCGCTGGTTTCTCCTGTTGTTGTTTCATCTCCAGTCTCACTGCTTGCCTGACTGGACAGCGCGTAGCCCTCCTCGGAGATATCCACGGTGTCGGTACCTACTCGTTGGCTTGGCTCATTGTTTTGAGGATTGGAATTTTTGGAAGTGGTGTTGTTCTGCATCATTGCTTGGGTAGTGACAGCATTGATTGATGAAAGGGCCATGGAAACCTCCGTATGCATATATTGTAGGGTGTCTGGATCTCCTTTCAGCTTAGCGTCCTGCTGCAGTCCCTTCAAATTATTCCCTTTTCATTTGCAGAGTTTTTACCTTTCTTTACTCGTGGTTGATTGATAGCGAGGCGTATAGAGCGGCTTGTCGAACCGGAAGGAACGTGTGGTGCGTATAGTTCCCAGGCGATGGTGACGAAGGTAGTCGTGTTTTTGTTGAATTGTTTCAGTGGTTCAGGGTAAGAAAAGAGACTCGTTTTCATCTTCAAATTCCAGATAACCCCGAAATTACGAGGTCACACTCAATGGGAAAAATTGGCAGAAATCAACCCTGTCCATGCGGTTCAGGGAAGAAATACAAGCACTGCTGTCTTCCTGCCGAACAGGCAGGGGTGCCCGCAAACCCCACTAACCAGATGAAAGTCTCCTTGATGGCTGCCATCGAAAAGGTGCAGGGGCTTGCAGCGGCAAAGAAAGAGAGCTTTCACGAACTGGGCGTCTTTCTCTTTTTCAGTGACCAGGAAGGGGATGCCTGGATGCTTGAGGTCACCGAATCCGACACGGTCCAGATTGCTCAGGGCGGGCAGCCATTACCTGCACCCATTGATGAGAATCCGGAAACCATCGAAATCAATTTCAGCCATACCTTTGCCCTGAACAATCGCCAGCTGACCCTGACCGCCTACGCCGATAGTGGTGAAACCCTGCTTGAGCAGGCGCCTGCCCGGCAGATCAGCGCTGCAATCCGCAGGTTGCATAAGCGGTATCCCAAAGAGATGCTCGCCAAAATGCATGTTTCCCAAAACGAGGACAACGCAGCCTGATGACGCCTGTGAGGCCTCGGTATAAATGGCTCCGAGTGATTCCCCTGCTTGGAGTCATGAGCCTGATTTTCTATTTATCGCACCTGCCCGGTAAGAGCCTGCATCTACCCAGTATCGTCAATATTGATAAGGTGCTCCATTGTCTGGCCTACGCAACCCTGGGTGTGGCCTATCTCGTCGCTCTGTCGTCGCAATGGCGGCGCTCTCCCCGTCTGGTCGGGGTATCGGTACTGCTGTTTTGTTTCCTCTACGGCGTTAGCGACGAGTTCCACCAATCATTTGTCCCCGGACGTTCGGTGAGTGGTGGCGATGTGGTGGCCGATGTTGTGGGAGGATTGGTGGCGGTGGTCGTTTTTACAGGGTGGCAATGGTATCGCCTAAGGGCGTCGCGGAGATGAGTCGGTGAACCGAGTGGAGGTTGGTCGCAACCAGGAAGTGCATCTGGAAATGGTTTCCGGCAAGGTGGATCGACCCGTGCTCGTCTTTCTCCATGAGGGGCTGGGGTCGGTGGCGCAGTGGCGGGATTTTCCTGGGCAGCTCTGTCGCCGCACCGGATGTCCGGGGCTGATCTATGATCGGATCGGACACGGGCTCTCTTCGCCGCTCACCCAAAAGAGAACCCTCCACTACCTCCATTTTCATGCCTTGGAAGAGCTCCCCCGGATTGTGGAGACCGTTATTCCGTGCAGGCCCTACCTGCTCATCGGCCACTCGGATGGCGGCAGCATCGCCCTGATTGCCGGAGCGGAAAGATCGCCCTTACTTAAGGGTATCATCACCATGGCTGCCCATGTTCAGGTCGAACCGTGCAGCATTGCAGGGATTGAAGCGGCCAAAGCTGCCTATGGTCAGGGGAAACTGCGGCCAGCCCTGCATCGCTATCATGGGGAACAGGCCGATGCCCTTTTCCATGCCTGGGCGGAAACCTGGACCAGTCCCTGGTTTCGTTCCTGGAACATCGATTACCTGTTACCCGCAATCGAGGCGCCTTTGCTGGTGCTCCAGGGGCGCGAAGACCAGTATGGCTCACAAGATCAGGTGAACAGCATCGTCACCCAGAGTGGCGGGGCCGCTACCCCTTTGCTGCTTGAAGAGTGCGGTCATGCACCCCATTTGGAGTTTCCCGAACTCTGCTTAGATCTCATGGCCTGTTTCGTCAATCGCCAGGCACACTAACCCGCATCCATATGCCTTCAGGGGCCGTTGGCGCAGAGCCTCCAAATATGAAAAAGAGCCGGCTGTCCTGTGGACAACCGGCCCTGATCATTGCCGCAGCTATTTTTACGGAAATTATCCTTGATGGTCTCGTAAAAACTTCGATCTGCTGCGTCGCAGCGTTTTTCCCGACGCTCGACATACCTTATGTATGCCTTCGATCCGGAAAAAACACTGCTTCTTGTATATCTATGTTTTTACCTAGCCATCTCTTAGAGTGTGATGGACTTTTGACGAGTCCATCATCCTCGATTAGCGCGCAGCAGTTTGGCCATCTCCTTGGCAAAGTAGGTCAGGATCATATCCGCACCGGCACGGCGGATTGAGATCAGGCTCTCGGCCATCACCCGCTCCTCATCGATCCAGCCTTTTTCTGCAGCGGCCTTGATCATGGCATACTCGCCACTTACCTGGTAGGCGGCCACCGGCAAATCAAATTCGTCGTGAAGTCGGCTGATGATATCCAGGTAGGCCAAGGCCGGTTTGACCATGAGGATATCTGCCCCTTCTTCCACATCCAAGGTGGCCTCGCGCAGGGCCTCGCGGCTGTTGGCCGGATCCATCTGATAGGAGCGCCGGTCACCGAACTGCGGCGTGCAATCGGCTGCGTCGCGGAATGGTCCGTAAAAGGCAGAGGCATACTTGACCGCGTAGGACATGATCGGCACCATGTGAAAGGAGCTCTCGTCCAGAACCGAGCGGATCTCGCTGATACGGCCATCCATCATATCCGAAGGCGCGACCATGTCGGCACCGGCCTGGGCATGTGACAGGGCGGTTTTGGCAAGCAGTTCCAAGGTGGCGTCGTTGTCCACCGTTTCTCCGACCAGACAGCCGCAATGGCCGTGATCGGTATATTCGCAGAGACAGACATCAGTGACCACACTCATTTCCGGGGCTTTGTTTTTCAGCTCGCGAATGGCCTGCTGGATGATGCCGTTTTTGGCGTAGGCACCGGAGCCGAGACCGTCTTTTTTGTCCGGAAGACCAAACAGAATCACCGAGCGTACGCCCAGCGATAGGCATTCCTTGGCCTCCTTGGCCAATTGGTCCACTGAGAGGCGGAACACGCCGGGCATGGAGGATACCTCCTCGCGGATCCCTTTTCCCGGGAGGACAAAAAGGGGATAGATCATCTGTTCGGCGGCCAACCGGGTTTCACGGATCATGGCGCGGAAGGTTTCGTTTTGGCGCATTCTGCGCGGACGATATTCAGGAAAAACCATAAGATACCTCGTGTGGTGGACAATGTGCAGTAAGGGGGCGAACTCGGTTTAGTCTCGGTTTCCCCAACCAATACGATACCCGGGCAAGGTGGACGTTAGGGGCGCGGGAAAAAATAATTATTCAATTCTGCTTGTCTTTCGGCCCGGCTACAGCGTTGCTTTAACTGATGAATATGCTTGATATTCATCAGTTAAAGCGCCTTGTGCCCGAACCGAAATCCGGCGCATTATTCGAATATTTTTTTCTTTCCCCGACCCTTATTTCACCGCTATGCCCAGGGCCTTGACTTTTTTATGCAGATGGCTGCGTTCCATCCCGATCTGTTCCGCTGTCTTGGTGATATTGCCGTCGTTTTCTGCCAGCTTGGCATTGAGGTAATCGGTTTCGAAACGTCGCCGGGCCTCCTTGAAGGGGAGGGTATTGTATGAGGCGGCCCTATCTTGGGATAGTAATGGGGGGGCCGAAGGGGGGCTGCCGAGGAAAAGACGCACATCTTCGGCCTGAATTGTATTTCCCGGAGTCATAATCACTAACCGCTCGATTAGGTTGCGCAGCTCGCGAACATTGCCCGGCCAGTTGTGTTGTTGTAAGAGTTGCAGGGATTCGGAGGCGAACTGCTTCCGACCGATCCCCCTTTTACTGAATTGGTGCACAAAGTCAGCGACCAAAAGGGGGATGTCCTCACGGCGATCATTCAAGTCCGGCACCTCGATCGGCACCACATTGAGCCGGTAGAAGAGATCAGCTCGGAAGTTGCCCCGCTCGATCTCTTCTTCCAAGTTTTTGTTGGTCGCGGCCAGCACGCGGACATCGACCTCAATGGTTCGTGAGCCACCCACCCGCTCAAAACGCTGCTCCTGGAGAATACGTAGGACTTTGGCCTGACTCTTCAAGCTCATGTCGCCAATTTCATCAAGAAAGAGGGTCGAGTCGTTGGCCAGGTCAAACTTGCCTTTTTTGGTTTCCGTGGCTCCGGTGAAGGCTCCTTTGACGTGGCCGAAGAGCTCGGATTCGATCAGTTCCTCCGGGATAGCAGCACAGTTCACCGCAACCATCGGATGTTTGGCCCGCAGGGAATGGCGATGGATGGTTTGGGCCACCAGCTCCTTGCCTGTCCCATGGCCGCCGCGTATCAAAACCCAGGCATCGGTTGGCGCCACCCGTTCGATTTGCTGGCGGAGCATACTCACATGGGAACTGGATCCGGTGATCTGCTTGAGGACCGGGCGGCTTTCGCGCAGCACTTGGTTATCGCGCTCCAACTGGGCCAACTGTAACCCCTTTTTGATCGAGAGGATGGTCTTGTCGTAGGAAAGCGGTTTTTCGATGAAGTCAAAGGCGCCGCTGCGGGTGGCCTGCACTGCGGTGTCAATGGTGCCGTGGCCCGAAATCATGATCACTGGCAGGGTAAAGCGTTGCTTGATCAGTTTGAGCGCCTCCAAGCCGTCCATCCCCGGAAGCCAGATATCCAAAAGAACCAGACGGACATCCTTTTCATCCAGGGTTTGCAGCCCCTCTTCAGCCGAATGGGCAAGCAGAGGACTGAATCCTTCGTCGGAGAGAATACCGGCCAGGCTTTCGCAAATGGCTTTTTCGTCGTCTATGATAAGGATGGTTTCGGGCATGGGAAAACGCTGTAACAGTGGCAGAGGCTGGGAAAGGTTTACTTCGAGAGGGTATCTTATCAGGTCTGGAGCGGCAGCTCAACGGCAAACACCGCTCCCGCCGGGTAGTTGTCGCTTACTCGGATGATGCCGCCGTGTTCGTGGACAATGGTTTGGGCAATGGCCAAGCCCAGTCCGGTGCCGGTTTTGCGGGTGGAAAAATAGGGCTCGAAAACTCGGAGTTTCACTTCGTCACTCATGCCCGGACCGTTATCCGCAACTTCCAGTCGTGCGCGGGTGCCGTCCTCGCCAAAGCCGAGCTTTACCGTGATCGTTCCCTCATGGTCCATGACCGAGACCGCATTATCCAAAAGATTAATCAGTACTCGTTTCATCTGCACCGCATCAAAAAGAAACTCCGGCAGCTCCGGGCTTATAGCGCAGCTGATCTGAAGGTGTTTGTGGGCCTCCTGGTAAAGGAACACCATTTCCCGGATCAGACGGCCGAAATCCTTCCGTTCTTTATGCAACTGCGGCATGCGGGCAAAATCGGAGAATTCGCTCACCAAGTTTTTTATCTCTTCCACCTGATTGATGATGGTGGCGGTACACTGGTCAAAGATGTCGCGGTTATCGGGAATGGTTTCCAGATAACGTTTGCGCAGCCGTTGGGCCGAGAGCTGGATCGGGGTGAGTGGGTTTTTGATCTCATGGGCAATACGGCGGGCAACCTCCTGCCAGGCTGCCAACCGTTGCGCTTTTTCCAGGTTGGTGAGGTTGTCGAACACAAAAACAAAGCCGATGGGCTGCTGCCGTTCATCGATCATCCGGGTGACGTTGACCTGCAGCGACAAGCTCTCCCCACGCCGGATGGTGATGCGTAGGTGACGCTCAAGGCTGGCTTTGCCGCTTCGCAACAATTCTTTTAAAAAACTTTCCACAATCAGCGCGTGCTGTTTGGGCAGGGCGATATGAAAATCGCGGCCGATGAACGATTCCGCGCGAATGGCCAGCAATTGTTCGGCAAAACGGTTGATGGTGGTGATCCGGTTGTTCTCGTCCAGGGCGATGACTCCGGCAGCGACGTTTTTAAGGATCGTTTCCAGGTAACGGCGCCGTTGTTCGGATATTTCTTTACTGTTTTCCAGGGCCCGGTGGGTTTGGGACAGTTGGCGGTTTGAGGCAAGGATTTTACTGGTCATGGAATTGAAGGAATCAATCAGCATGCCCATCTCATCGTCGGTCTCTTTTTCAACGATGAACTCCATATCCCCGTCCGCAACCCGTTTGGTGGCTTCGGCCAGTTTGTTGATCGGTCCGGTCAGGCCCCGGGCAATGAAGAAGCCAAACCAGATGGCGCCGAACAGGATCAACAGGGTGATGATCAGCAGCATGATGATCAGGCTGAACTTGATCGGTGCCTTAAGCATGATCATTTGCTGATAGCCGGTTATGCCTTCGGATATGGCCTGCATCGTCTCCAGTTGTGCGGAGGGGATAAGCAGACTGGTAATGAGAAGCCAGGTCTGATCGGCCTCGAGATGGACCCGAACCGGGACGATTGCCTGGATGAGCTCACCGATGGTGGTGCGCCGGGTGACCATTTCGATATGGTCGGTATCGGCAGTCAGGCGCAGGGCCTCGGAGGGCAAGGACGGGAAGGCGATCTGTTGCAACCGTGGGCCACGGATGGCAACGATCGTCTCGTGTTTTTTGTTAAGCAGCATCAGACTGTCTGGTGCTGCGGAGAGATCGGAGATCAGGGTCTTCTTGAAAAATTGTTCTAAGGCTTGCTGGTTCCCCATATCCACCAGGCCACCCTCCAGGAGTGCGGCAAAATGTGTGCCCAGATACTGCACCTGATCCTGGGTGCTGTGCAGGGTTTTTTGCGCCAGTTGCAGGGATGCCTGGAGTGACTCTTCGACCCGGGCGTTGAACCAGTAGTCCATGGAGGTGGACACAAAACGCAGGGCAACGAGAAAGAGGATGGCAGTGGGAATGAGGGAGAGCGAAACAAAGCTGATAACTAGCCGACTCCGCAAGCGGGAACCGAGCAGGTGCTGCTTGCGTTCAAAAATCAGTTCCACCAGGTTACGCAGCACCAGGTAGAGCATCAACAGCAAGAGCAAACCGTTGATATTGATTAGGGCAAAGATGAGAACCGTGCTGGAAAGGGGCAAGCTCAGTTCGCCATTGAGCAGACTGCGTTGGACATACCCGAGAAAGGGGATCAGCAGTAGACAGCAGGCAATGACGATATGGATTAGCCGCTGTTTTTTCTTCCTCTGTTCTGCGGTCAGCATGGGTTCAGAACGAGATCGTCAGTACCTGAATTCGATGGTACGCCAGTCGGTTTCGAAGTTCCAGAGCGAGGAAAAAGGGAGGACTTGCTGCATTCCCAGAGGCAAAGAGCCTTTCTTGAGTACGACCTTGAAATGGATCGCATAGGGGGCATCGGGAATCAGGCGTGAGAGGGCTATAACCCGCACCCCGTTGAGCTCCGCCATCATCTTTTTTGCCTGTTCCAAGTCCTTGGTAGTAAGGATCTTATCTGCCTGATTGGAGAAAGCTATGCGGTACTCCTGTTGCTGCGGGTCATAACTGAGGGTGTGAGTCACCGCCGTCTCCACCAAAGAGGTATCCAGCCAATGATCACTGGTTTTGACCAACTCCAGATTAAAGGTGAAGACAATCGGGGTTCCGGCTTGGACCTCCTCCACCATTTCCTGAGTGAACCCATTTTTGACCGTGGCAAACAGCAACAGGTCAACCTCGGAGGTGGTGACAATAATATCTTTGATTTCCGGGGAAATCTCCCTTGCGGACCAAGCCATGCCGGGATGGATGGCCAGGAGAAACCCACAAAGGAGCAACAGTGGTAGGTGTCGTCGTTTCATCGTATGATAAATAGGATGCGAACAATGCGTCCTAAGGTCTGATGGATTCGTAAATACCCAAAAAAACATTCATTGTGCTTCGGGCAACAAGGCATTGACGAAGCGAGGATCGTCGTTCCAGTTTTTGGCGAACGGCGCGTTTGAACCATCAAAAAAACATTCTTTAGGCATATACCTGATCTGACCCCATTTGTCCACGACTAGCGACTGGCGGCCTTTGGTCCTCCGGAGAGACGGAAACTGAACATCGCCTTCAACGAGGGGCAGCGCTGTGGGCCCATCAGGAAAAACCACAAAAAAGCCCTGTGCTTTTTTGGCTTTTGCTGAGGTCTCACCATTCGACCCGGAGGATATTGTCCAGGGGGCGAACCCGGGAGAGGAGGATGCGGACGGTATCCCCCGGCTCCACCGGAAAGGCAGGGTTGGGCGGCAGATCGATATCAAAGAGGCAATCGCAGAGGAGCATATTCACCCGTTTGGGGCCGACACCGACCACGAGGGCGTTGAGCCGCTGTCCCTCTTTGAGAGCGAGGTAGCGCAGGATCCAGTATCGGTGCCGCTGTTGGCGCAGGGCATTGGCCCGCCCGAGTTTTTGCTGAATCACTCCGGTAAAGGTCTTACACTCCTCCCCGGAGAAGAGAATGCCGCGGCCATGGATCATGTGGCTGAGCTGATGCTGCATGGCCAGATCCAAAAAACGGCGAATCGGTGAGGTGATGGTGGTGTAGCTGTTGAGCCCAAGCCCGCTGTGCGGTTTGGGGTGAGAGGTCAGTTCGCCCCGGGAGAGAAACCTTCGTTGGTAGGCTATATCGGAAAGGTTGTTCTGCACCCCGGAAATAATCCTTCTCCGCGGCGGCGGCTGGGAACGGAACAGGCCCGGTGCCTCACGATTGGTCATATAGGCCGCCGCCAGTCCGTTGGCCAAAATCATCAATTCGGAAATCAGGTTGCGCGACGGGGTGTCCACTGGGGAAAGATAGACCTGAATGTTCTGCCGATCGCGGATATCCACATTGACATCCGGCAGGGAGAGCAGCAGGGCGCCTTTGTCGACCCGTTGCTGTCGCAGCTGTTGGCGGATGGTATTGAGGAGTTTCAGATCGGGATCGCGGTCGATGAGACCATCGGCGTCACGATAATTCAGCTGCCGCTTGACCTCGATAATCGAGGGAACAATCGAGGAGCGGAGAATGGTGCCTTGGGTATCAAAATTGACCAGGAAGCTGATCGCCGGTCGAATTTTCCCCTGGATCAGACTGCAGAGATCAAGAGAGAGGTTCTTGGGCAGCATGGGGATCTGCCCTTCGGGGAAATAAATCGAAGTAGAGCGTTCCCTGGCTTCGGCAAAGAGGGCGCTTTTGGGTGAAACATAATAACTGACATCGGTGATGTGGATACCCACCTCAATCAATCCACCCTCTTTTTGAATCACGTGCACTGCATCGTCAAAGTCGCGGGTAAAGGCACCGTCGATGGTGAGGATGTTCAACTCCCGCAAATCCTTGCGTTTGGGGTCGGCGAGCAACTCCTCCAGGGTGGCCTCCTGCAGTGAAAGCGCCTCTTCCTGGCTGGCGTCGGTAAATTCAAGCGGCTGATCGGAGCGTAAAAGGGCCAGATTTTCATCTGCTTCCCACACACCTGCCTTAACCAGAAGCTCAAAGCCAGCATGGGGAGCATTCAAGCCGGCTTTTTTGAGTACCTGGCGGATAAACTCATCTTCCGGGGCCTCGCTGGCGAGCAAAACCGATTGGCGAAGCCACTCAAGGCAACGTTCCTGGTCGGGCCACGCATCGTTTTCTGAGCGTTGACCTTGGTCAAGAGACAGGAATCCTTTGACGGCCTGGTCGAGCAGTTGCACCTTTTGCGTTTCGCGTTGTCGCTGCAGTTGCAGCTGTTCCACCTGTTCCGGGCTGTGGGTGGCGATCAGGCCATTCTTGAATTTAAAGAAGAGCGGATCGGCAAAAACAGCGCGAAGAAAAGCAGCGCGTTGATCATCGTTGCTAGTGCTGCCGAAAAGCAGGTCAGTGAGTAGTTCGGGGGGCAAATCCTGATCGGCATCCTCGTGGACAATTTCCCACAATTCAGCTAGATCGATTGTTTGGGCAACTGCGGCTCTTGTCGAGGCGCATTGCTGCAACAATCCGGTCAGAGCCTCGCGAGTTGCGGGCTGAGGAAGGGGCGTCTGGGAAACAGAGACCACACGGGAGGCGGCAAGATACATCTCGCGGCCATTCTGGCTGACAAGCTGTAACTTTTTCTCGGCAACGCCGGTGACGAAGCCTAAATAGAATTTGCCACCGTCAATATATTCAATAATGCTGCCGGAGGAGATCATTGGTACTTTACTTTGCTCAATCTTAAGGTCATGGTAAGCTACAGTGGATAGCAGGATTCCACCTCTTTGTCATTTAATTTCTTCGGGGAAATTCCCCCTACAGCTCCGTGAGGCACGCATATATTTTGAAATCCACCATCCATCGTTCCGGGGTGACCGCGATTATCGGTCCGCCAAATGCCGGAAAATCAACACTGCTTAACCATTTGTTACAATTAAAAATTGCCATTGTGACACCCAAACCGCAAACCACCCGAAACCGAATCATGGGGATTGTCACCGGGGAAAATTATCAGATGATTCTCCTCGATACCCCCGGCTTGCATAAAGCGAGGGAAGAAATGAACCGGCAGATGGTACGGGTCGCCTTTGAGAGTCTGGCGGAGGCGGATGTGGTTTTGTTTCTGGTCGATGCGACCGACATGCCGGCCAAAAAACTGGAAGAGCGGGCAGAGGAATTTAAAGGGTACCTGGACAAGATGACAACGCCTGTGGTTCTGGCGTTAAACAAGGTCGATCTGCTCGAACCGACCCAACTCCTGCCGGTGATGGCCTGGTACGGGGCGCTACATGATTTTGCCGCCATCATCCCCATCTCTGCACTGCGAGGGGGCGGGGTTGAGACCCTGACGAATGAACTGGTTTGTCATCTCCCCGAGGGGCCGCAGTACTATCCCGACGATCTGCCCACCGATTCCACGGAACGATTCATTGCCTCAGAGATCATCCGCGAAAAAGTGTTTTTGCTCACCCGGGATGAGGTGCCCTATTCAACTGCGGTGGTCATCGATAGTTTCGAGGAAGGCGAACCAGTGGTCATCCATGCCACCATCATCGTGGAGCGGAATTCCCAGAAGGGTATCTTGGTGGGGCAGAAGGGACAGATGCTGGCGTCTATCCGCAAGCAGGCCAGCGCCGATATCGAACATCTCCTCGGTTGTCGGGTTCACCTGCATCTGTGGATTAAGGTCCGGAAAAACTGGACCGGTAATCAGAATATCCTCAGGGATTTGGGGCTTGCCTAAGTCTATTTTTTCCCTTTTCGCTGATCAGCGGCGAAATGGAGGCTTTTGAGGATAATCAGGGCGGTTCGTAACTGATTGTCTTGTTCCAGGCGCTTGCTGACCTGCTGGATCTCATCGACTTTCTGAAACGTTTCTTCCTGGTTACCCGCCTCTTTTTCTTTGTTGGGGCGATTTCCCGGACGAAGGGTTTCGTTTTTGAGGTGATTGGGCAGGTCTTTTTCGCGGATGGTGGCGGACTCGGGCAAATTGCCGGTTTTCGCCTTGGCATCGGCAATATAGGGGTTCAAGGGGACAACCATGTCCGGCTTGATCCCGGTGGCCTGGATGGAGTCACCGCTGGGAGTGTAGTACTTGGCGGTGGTCAGGCGCAGGCCCGCCCCTTCAGGCAGAGGCAGCACCGTTTGGACCGAGCCTTTGCCGAAGGTGGTGGTGCCGAGAATGATGGCCCGTTTGTGGTCCTGCAAGGCCCCGGCCACGATTTCCGAACCACTGGCGCTGCCGCTGTTGACCAGCACCACCATGGAGTAGTCGTTGGCGCTGCCATCAGGATGGGCCTCAAAGATCATCTGCTCTTCCTTGTACCGTCCTCTGGTGGTGACGATCACGCCCTTATCAAGGAAAATGTCGGCAACTTTCACTGCCTGGTCGAGC
The DNA here is from genome assembly GCA_028684915.1 of Desulfobulbus sp. The sequence goes on along the minus strand of JAQUEZ010000016.1, from coordinate 37,363 downwards.
AGGCCACCGGGATTGTTGCGCAGGTCGAGGATCAGGCCCTGCAGTGGCCGTTTTTTGCGCAGATCACTGAGTGCTTCGAGCACATCCTTGGTGGTGGAGGTCTGGAAGTTGGAGATGCGGATATAATCGAATCCCGGTTCCAGTGCCATGGAGTTGACTGAAATCAGGGGGATGGCTTCCCGGGTTAGGGTGAAATCCTTAGGTTCCTTCCATTCCGAGCGATGGACGGTGATGCTGACCTTGCTGCCGATTTCGCCCCGGAGTTTTTTCACCGCCTCCATCAGGGTCATGGTCTTGGTTAGGTCGCCGTTAATGCGAACGATCTGGTCACCGGGCTTGATCCCTTGTTTGTCCGCCGGTGTGCCTTCAATCGGGGCCACCGCGGTGAGCACGCCGTCACGGATGGAGATTTCAATCCCAATACCGGTGAAACTTCCCGATGTTTCCTCCTCCAGAGCCTTGAAATCCTCGGCAGTCATGTAGGCGGAATGCGGATCAAGAGAGCCGAGCATACCGTTGATGGCACCGGTAATTACCTTGTTGGAATCCACCTCATCCACGTAGTATTGTTGGATCAGCGTCAGGACATTGGCAAAAATCTCCAGGTCCCGGTAAAGGTCCCGTTCCTGTTTATTATTTTCGGCATGAACGGTTGAAACCGCGAAAAAACAACAGATAAAGAAGGCGAGAAGTGGACGTTTCATGGGAGTTGCAATACACCGGGGCGGGTTGTGGGCAGGCTTTCGGGATGAAAGTCGTCTCTGGGCCGATTTAAGCTCCAAATTCCGGGTAGTTTAACGAGATTTTCCCGGTGAGGCAATGGTTATCCTGTATTCCCCCTTGAATCCGTGCGGGTATGATTGATGCGAGGACTTTGTTTTGTCGTCCTTGCAGCCTGATAACGATAACCAACCTTTTGTTTCGCTGGCAGATCCGATTCAGCGCAGATCCAAGCTGCCCGAACTCAGCCAGTTTAAGGGGTCCTCCGCCACGGCGTCGCGGCGAATTTCAAAGTAAAACTCACCACCGGGACGGTTGCTGCCTTCATCGGTGGTGCCGATTATCTGGCCCTGGGCAATATTTTCGCCCGCACGCACGCGGAGTTGGTCGAGTCGGGCACTGACTGAATAATAATGCTGGTGGTGATCCACAATGATCATGTTGCCGTACCCACGCATGGGGCCGGCAAAGAGGATTGTACCACTGAAGATGCTGTAGACTTCGCTCTGGGCCGGGGCTTTGATGGTAACCCCATTGGTAAAGGTGGTGTCTCCGTCTTCATCCTGCTGCTGGAAACGCCGGATCACCTTGCCCCAAAGAGGCGGCGGTAACTGCCCCTTGTTCTCGAGAAAGGTGCCCCGGGGATGGGTGGGGTTAGGCCGCTCATTACTTTGTATGCTGGCTGCGAGTTCCCGCTCGGCCCTGCGCATCTCTTTCAGGGCCAGCTGATACAGCCCCTTTTGTGCCTGGACTCGCTGGAGGAGATCGTTTTTTTCGTTTGCCGTCTTTTGCAGGGCTTCGTTTTCTTGATCCGCATCGGCAAGAAATTTTTCCAGCATGGTTTTTTCCAGGGCCTTTGCCGCTGTTGTTCGCCGTATTTCGGTGATACTTTCCCGATATTCTTTGAAGAGATCCTGGTCATAAGTCACCAGGTAGCTGAATGCATCCTGGGAGAGCAGCAGTTCAGGCAGGGTCTTGCCGGAAAAGGTTATGGTGAAGAATCCGTTGCGGCCCATGACATAATAGGCCTTGAGCCGTTTGATGAGATTGTTGCGCAATGCCTCATTTTGATGCATGAGGCTGACCATCTCCTGTTCCTTGCTGGCCAGGATTCGTTGTTGCTCACTGATTTTACCTTTGAGTTCGTCGACCTTCCGCTGATGTTCAAGTGTCTCCCGGCTGAGCCGCGCCAATTCGCTCAGTAACCCCTGTTCTTTCTGGACACTCTGTTCAATGAGCAGTTCCTGGTCATTTATGCCGAAGCGTAGCTTGCCAATGGAAATTGTGTCTTTCTGGGCCGGTGGCGGTTCTGCATGTGCGCATTGGCTAAACACCAGAAAAGCGGCGATGAGGGAAAAAGTTCGTTTCATCGGGGCTTAAAGGCGTAAAAACCGTCTGATGGCGGAAAAACTGCCGATGACGCAGAGCAGCGCGGCCAAGCCGATGATGAGGAAGATGGAAGGCCAGGGGAAAAAGGTAAAGGGCAGGTTGGTGGTGGCCGGGCCGGCAAACTGCAACTTGATCCAGTTGAACAGGAGCAGCAGGGCAACAATACCGCTGCCGGCTCCGATCAGTCCTTGGAGGGCGCCTTCGACAAGAAAGGGCATGCGGATATAGTTGTTAGTGGCCCCCACCAGGCGCAGTAGTTCCAGTTCCTGTTGGCGGGAAACCAAGGTTAAGCGGATGGTATGGGCGACCATGAAGGTGGTGGTCATCACCAGCAGGGCACCGGAGAGGAAGATAATTACTCGAATCAGCTGGATAAAGGAGTGGAAACGATCAATCCATTCCTTGCCGTACTGGACCTTGAGCACGCCAGGCAGGGTCTGGAGATAATCGGAGAAGCGCTTGATGCGCGACAGGCTATCCAGCGAGCGGATCGGATAGACTTCAATTGAGGCCGGTAGAAAATCTTCGGGCACACCGGTAAGAACGTCGGCGTTGACTCCCAGGTTTTTTTCAAACCGTTTGTACGCTGCCTGACTGTTGATAAATTCGATTTTTTCTACCTGGTCGAATTTGAGGATTTTGCTGCGGTACTGGGCCTGCATGGGAGCAGAGGGTTCTTCGTCGAGGTAGACGATCAGACGCAGATCATCGTCGAGCGAGGCACTCACTTGCATGGCATTGGTGTAGACAAGATAGAAAAAAGAGAAAATCAGCACCGACAGGGAAACCGTAAACAGGGTCATACACTGTGATTTCCAGGTCAGTAGCATGTTGCGGATGGTATGCCGGAAGGTGACGGCGAGAAAACGCATTGCTTACAGCTCCTGTTCGGAATCGGTGGCGGGGAAATGATGTTGCAAAGAGTCTGCATCGGGTTGTGCCTGGGCGCGCAAACGTCCGTATCGCAGTTCAACCACCCGATCTCTGCCAAGGCGATAGAGGCTGGAGTCATGGGTGGCGATGAGGAGCGTCGAGCCCTTGCGATTAAGTCGCTGGAACAGGTCAATGACCCTGGCTGTGGTCTCGCCGTCCAAATTACCGGTGGGCTCGTCGGCCAGGACGATCTCCGGGACATTGGCCACCGCCCGGGCAATGGTGACCCGTTGCTGCTCGCCGCGAGAAAGTTCACCGGCCCGGGTCGCATATTTACGGCTGAGATCGAGCTGCTCCAGGAGTTCCCGGGTGCGCCGTTCAATGGTCAGCTTGGGGGTGTAGAGGACCTCCATGGCAATGGCGATGTTATCGGCCACGGTCCGATCCGGCAGGAGTTTGAAGTCCTGGTAGGCCATGCCGATTTTGCGACGAAGCAGGTGGATTTTGCCCTGTGACAGCTTGGCCAGATCAAATCCGGCCACATCGACCATGCCCTTGCTCGGTTTTTCCATTCGGCTGATCAGACGGAGCAGGGTGGTTTTTCCGGCACCGCTCATACCCGTGAGGTAGACGATTTCGCCCCGGTGGACGCTGAGCGAGATATCGGTGAGCGCCTGGACGTTGGGCGAATAGGTCTTGCTGACCTTGATCAGGTCGATCATCGTATCGGGCGGGGGCGTTTCGGTGGTCATGCATTCACCGTGGCAGGGTTGAAAAGGGTGCAGAAATGGTTAAAAAAACAACTGCTGCAAAGGATATTCGTAGATATATATTTTAAAAGATTCATTTTTTCAAGTGTATCCCGTTTCCATCCTTTGTACAGTGAAATCCTTACCCTTTGTCGACCTAGTGTGGGCAAGGGTGCACAGAGAGGACATTTGCTCACCGTTCCAGGGGAAAGAAAAAACGTTTACGGCCGACAATCCTCTTGGTTATAGTTCTGGCTACGTCCATTATGCGCCCAATCGCGGGGCGCTTGTTCAATGAAGAAGGAGTAAAAAGAGATGCGTTACAAAGCGGTCCTGTTTGACCTGGACGGGACGTTATTGGATACCCTGGAGGATCTGGCCAACGCTGGGAACCGGGTACTTACTGGTCTGTCCCTGCCTACTCACCCTGTCGATGCCTACCGTTATTTTGTCGGCGATGGTATTGCCACCCTGGTTGAGCGGATCCTGCCCCCGAGCCATCGTCAGCCGGAGCGGATTGCATCCACCGTGGCTGATTTTCAACGCGAGTATGCCGAGAACTGGCATGATTGCAGCTCGCCCTATGCAGGCATCCCGGAAATGCTTGATCATCTGGTTGCATGTGGTTTGCGGCTGGCTATTCTCTCCAATAAACCCGACGATTTCACCCAACTTTGCGTGGAGAAACTCCTGCCCCAGTGGCCCTTTGCGCCGATTTTCGGTCAACGGCCGGGCATTGCCAAAAAACCGGATCCTGCAGCAGCCCTAGAGGCTGCTCAGCGGTTGAATTGCAGGCCCAAAGAGGTTCTCTATGTGGGGGATACGTCCATTGATATGCGCACCGCCCGTTCTGCCGGTATGGATCCGGTCGGCGTGCTGTGGGGCTTCCGCGGCGCTGATGAGCTTCAAGAAGCGGGTGCGGCCTGGCTGATTAGCCATCCCCGGGAACTGCCCACCATTGCTTTGTCCACTCCCTGTTAACCTCAATTGTAGGTACACCACCGTGTTTGCCCTTGATACCTCCCTGTTGATCACCTTGGCCCATCCCTGTATCGGCGCCTCTATCGGCTATCTAACCAACAAAGTGGCCATCCGTATGCTGTTTCGTCCCCTTGAACCCTGGTTCGTTTTCGGGCTTCAGCTGCCGATGACCCCCGGGGTCATTCCCTCAAAACGGCATGTCCTGGCGGAGAATATCGGCGAAATGGTGGGGCGCCATCTGTTGACCAGCAGGGACATCGGTGCGGCCATTTCCGAGGAACCTTTTCAGGAACATCTGGCCAATTTGATCGAGCGGCGGATTCGTGAAATCATGCTGCGAGATCTTGGCCCCATTGGTGAGGAGATTCCGCGAAAGTTCAAAGCCTACTTCAAGGTTGGGGTAAAAACGCTGAAATACCGGCTCAGTGATGGGGTGAACAACTATCTGGCCGGTGCAGAGTTTGAAGAGCAACTACGGGCCTCGATCAACAACCGTTTCGATACCCTGGCGGAGCTGGAGATCAATGCAATCTTGGCCCCGGAAAACCGTCGTGGTTTGTATCTTTTTCTCGATGAAATCATCCGGGATCTACTGCAGGGAGAACAGGTGGGGGTGTGGTTGGGCGATGCCTTGGCCCAGGGTTTGCGTACATCAGCGGCTCAGGGAACAACGCTTGCTGATCTGGTTCCGCAAGCAATGGTGCCGCTGATCAAGGCTTTTGTCCGGGAGCATTCCACCCAGATCCTGGAGGGCATGGGGCGCCAGGTGGCAGACCCTCTGATCCGGGCCCAGGTGATTTCCGGAGTTTTGGGCGGAGTGGATCATTTCCTCGATTCCTTAGGCCCCATGGGGGCTATGGCGCGGGGATTTCTCGAGAAGAATACCCTGGAACAGAAGATCGGCGAATACCTCGGGGAGAAAGAGGCTGATCTTGTCGCCTGGTTTTCCAGCCCGGAAATCCAGGTACGGATGCAGGCGGTGATGGATAAGGCCATCGATGATCTCCTTGCCAGGCCGGTTGCCGAGTTGCTTGCCAAGGTAACGGATGAGGACCTCACGAGGTTGAGCCGTGAGGGCGCTGGCCATCTTTTGGGGCTACTTCAGGAGGAAGGAGCCCTCAACGGGATCAGTGCCCTGGTCCATGTCGGCATGGAGGATCTCATTGATGGCGGGCAGTTGAGCTTTGCCGCCTTGGGGCAAAAATTCTTTGCCGATGAACAGGGGGGAGAGCTTCGCGAAGTATTCATCCGTGAGGTGGTCACCTTGCTCCGTTCCCATAAAACAGAGCGGTTGGTCAATTCCATGCTGACCTCTATGGTTGACGGTCTGCTTAATCGACCGATTGGTCTGCTGTATAACCTTGTGCCCCATGGTGTGCGCCGAGCCTTAAATACTGCACTCACGCTTATGGTCAACCGGATGCTCTTGCAGGAAGTCCCGGGGGTGGTCGAATCGTTGAATCTTAAACGATTGGTGACCGAGAAAGTCGATAGCCTGGATCTCTTGCAGCTTGAGCGGTTACTGCTCTCCATTATGGAAGAACAGTTCAAGTATATCAATCTATTCGGCGCCTTTCTGGGGTTCTTGCTTGGCCTGATCAATCTGGTCCTGGTGGAGTTTTTGTAAGGGTCGGGGAAAGAAAAGAGTATTCGAATAATGCGCCGGATTTCGGTTCGGATACAAGGCGCCTTAACTGGTGAATATCAAGCATATTCACCAGTTAAGGCAACGCGGTAGCCGGGCCGAAAGACAAGCAGAATTGGATAATTATTTTTTCCTGCGGCCCTTAAGGAGATGGCCGTGGGCTACTCAATATCCGGTGCTGCTTATGGGCAACAATGAGAGCGCGCGACCGTCTGCTGGTTTTAGCGGGGATGCAGGCTGATAAATTCTCAATGTCAACGAAGATGGCGTCGAAAAAAACGCTGCTCTTCGTATATCTGTGTTTTTACTTCGCCATCTTTCAGAATATGATGGCCTTTTTACGAGTCCATCCTTCTTGTGAAAAAATACAAAAATAATGTTTCTCGTGTCGCGTGTACTCTTTTGCGATGGCTGATTCTCGCTTTTTTCTTTATTTATCTGTCAGCGTCTTGAGAAAGGCCACGACCGCCTCGATTTCCCCATCCTGCAGTCCCATAGCACCAAATCCATTTTCGTCATAGATATTTTCGTCAACGTCAGGGGTGCCGACCAAATCCCAGACTGCCTGCCTGTTATTTTTAAATTGGACCATTTCTTCCAGCGTTGCGAAAATACCGTTGTGACCGTACGGAGCTGTAAAGGCGACGTTACGCAGAGTCGGAACCTTAAATTTTCCGTTTTCTTGGTATGCCTCATCCGCAAACTCTGGCGGTGCATCCTTTGAGGCAAGGAACCCACCTAGTCCGTAATCGTCCTCTGGTACGTCATCCTGGGTGTTCGCTGGTAGGCCAATATTGTAATATCGGTAATTGGTAAAAAGAGGTCCTTTAGCCTCAGTCACTGGGGCGATAGAGTGACAGCTAGCACAGCGGTCCCTAAAAACCGTTAATCCTTCATTTTCCTGCGTACTCAACGTCCCTTTGTCAAATTTTGAGGAAAACTTCTGCACTTCAGGGGACCGTTCGTAGACGGCGATGGCTCGAGCGATGTCGTCAAAGGCATGCTCTGTATCGATAAGGGCGTCTGGGCCATATACCTGGCGAAATAGTTGGGCGTAGTTGGAGTCTCGAACCACTTCCACCACAGCCTCTTTGTTGGGCATATTCATTTCCACTGGATTGAGCGGCGGCCCCTGAGCCTGTTCTGCCAAGGGGTCAGCAAGTGTGGCACTTAAACCTGTAGCCCGACCGTCCCAAAACATCCCTCCCAAATAGCCTTGATCATCTTTGGTTAAAGGAGGGCTAAATCCCGCATAAGCAGACGACGGGGCATTTCTTCCGCCCTTGCTTGTGCCATCATCACCTAAAGAAACCACGGTATTTTCCGGATCTCGCATATTGGTTGGATCGGCAAAACCGGAAATGTGATGATGGCAAGTTTGGCAGGATTGGGTCCTGTTCCAGGAAAAATCTTTGTCTTGGTACATGATTTTCCCCAATTGCTCCTTCTGGTTCAATCCGGCCGCCAAGAGTGGGGATATCGAAACAACGGTCAACAGGCAGAGACAACTGGCCAACAGACATTTTTTCATATTTCCCTCCATTGAACTGATTCAGTCAATGCACCGTTAAAGTTTCGAGTTAACGATGCCCTTTAATCACAACGTGGGAAAAAAGAAAAAGTTACGAAAAAAAAAGCGAGTCTATGCGGCGGTGAGCCGAACGTTTCTTTCGCTGTTTGGGATTGGTTGCATAATACGTATCGATAACGGCGTATTGCCTTTGGGATAAGGGGTTGTATTCGTGTTGAAAAATTCTATTTTTCGCTCATTCATTTCAAATGAAATGAGTCTTGTTTATGTGGCGAAAAAAAAGCCCGTACTCTTTAGAGTACGGGCTTTTTTTTATTGGGTACGGACCTGATTTTTTCAGGGCTTCAGCGGATGCAGTTCAACCCTGCGGTTCTTTTGCCGTCCAGCGGCGGTCCCATTATCGGCAATCGGATTGTCCTGCCCGTATCCGGTGACGACCAGACGATTTTTGTCGATCCCCTTGTTGCCGAAATAGGTAGCAACGGCCTGGGAACGTTGTTTACTCAGGGCCAGATTATACTGGGCATTACCGGCCGAGTCGGTATACCCAGCCACTTCGACCTTCAGACTGGGTTGTTCTTTGAGGGCTGCAATGACCTGTTTGAGAGGCTTTTCTGATTCCGGGGTAAAGACTGCGGTTCCCGATTTAAAGTTGACGCCCTCAATAACAATCCCCTTGCCGGCAGGGCAACCAAGGGCGTTTACTGCGGCTCCGGCCTTGGAGTTGTCGCAGAGATCAGCGTTATCGGCGACGCCATCTTTGTCCTTATCGGCAAGAACCAGGGTCGGTTTTTCCGGCTCAGTCGCTGCAGGAGCTTCAACCGGTTTCGCTTCAACCAAGGCTGGTTGTTCTGGTTGGGTCACTGCTTCAGCCTCTGGCTGTGGCTTGGCCTCTTCAACCTTGCCCTGTTCCAACTGTTTGCGTAAGTTTTCATTCTCTGCTAGCAGTTCTTCTGCCTTCTGGGCTGCGTTTTGTGCAGCATCGCTTTTGGCCTGCGCAGTAGCATTCGCCGCATCCAGGTCGGTCTTCAATTGGGTGGCACTCTTGTCCAGTTGGGCGATTTGGTCGCGGAGGGTAGCAATCTGCTGTTCGAGGTCGGCCGCCCGGTCAGCTTGGGCCTGGCTGGCCCGTTTATCGCTGAGTTCCTTGATTTTTTCTTGAGCTGCCGTCAGCTCGTTTTCCACGGTTTTAAGCTTGTCGTTGTTTGCAGCTAAGGCGTGGTTCAGTTGGGTGAGTGCGGATGCGGTATCGGCAGCTTTTTTCTCAGCCAGTTCTTTAGCCTGCTCGCTCTGAGCCAAGGTGGCCTTCAACGCCTCAATCTGCTCGGTGGAAATCCCCACGGACTGCAGCTTGCCCTCGGCCGCGGCAAGTGCAGCAGTTTTTTCATCAAGCGCTTTTTTCAGGTTTACACTCTCCTGAGCCTTGGCTTGGATTGCGGCCAGCTGGATGTCAGCCTCGGCCTTTGCTGCTTCCATCTGTTTGAGTCCACTGGCGCTGGCCTCTACCTGAGAGGTCAACTCCGCGAGTTGCGCCTGGAGAGCCGCCAGTTCTTCGGCTTTCTTGGCAGCCTGGTCCAGGGCGGTGTCTTTTTCTGTCAACTGCTTGGTCAGATCTGCGTTCTGTGCTTGGATGGCGGCAAAAGTGGCCATTTGCGCCTTTGCCTCGGCCACAACCTGCTCATGCTCGTCAAAAGTGGCCTTGATCGTCAAAAGACGTTTATTCTCATCACGAAGTGCCTGCAGCTGACTGCTTAAGCCGATTTTTTCATCCTTCGCTGCCGTGAGTTGGGCCGCCATCTCTTTAGCTCGCTCTTTATCAGAGAGTGCGGCTGCCAGTTTCTCCAGGGTCTCTTGCAGGGAAGCCTGCAATTTTTCGACCTCGCTCTGGGCATTTGTTGCCGCAGCCTGGGATTCGCTTAGGCTTTTTTGTTGCTCTTCGCTAGTCTTGGTCAGTGTCGCAAGTTGCGCTTTGAGTTCATCGATATTAACCGCAGATTGCTGTTGCAGCTGTTGCAGTTCAATTGACTTGCTCTCAACCATCTGTTGCATATTGGCCATAGCCTGTGGATGTGTCTCAACCTCTTGGCGCAGCTGTTGCACGGAGAGCATGGCGTTTTTCAATGCGTCTGCTTTTTCCTCCAGCTCTTTTTCTTTGGCCGATTTCTGCTCGGTCAATTGGCTGATGAGTTGATCTTTCTCGCTTACAGTCTGCTGGAGCGTATTCAGGTTGTTTTGCGTCTCAGACTGCGTGTCTGTGGCCGCCTGGAGTTGTTCTTTGACGGTGTTCAACTCGGCTTGCAGTGTTTCTCCGGTTTTGCTTATAGCCGCAATCTGCCCTTCTTTTTCTGCAACCGACTGTTGCAGGGCCTCAGCGGCCTGGGTCATTGATGCAATTTGCTGCTCTTTGTCGGTTACGACTTGTTTGAGGTCGGCAACGGTGTTGTCTGTTTCTGCCTGTTTTGCATTTGCGGCCTGTAACTGGTCACCGGCATTTTTAAGCTCAGTTTGGAGCGCTTCGGTGGCCTTGCTCATCTCAGCAATCTGCTGTTCTTTGGTAGTTAGGACTTGTTTGAGGTTGGTAACAGTGTTGTCTGTTTCTGCCTGTTTTGCATTTGCGGCCTGTAACTGGTCACCGGCATTTTTAAGCTCAGTTTGGAGCGCTTCGGTGGCCTTGCTCATCTCAGCAATTTGCTGCTCTTTGGCGGTTACGACTTGTTTGAGGTCGGCAACGGTGTTGTCTGTTTCTGCCTGTTTTGCATTTGCGGCCTGTAACTGGTCACCGGCGTTTTTAAGCTCAGTCTGGAGCGCTTCGGTGGCCTTGCTCATCTCAGCAATTTGCTGCTCTTTGGCGGTTACGACTTGTTTGAGGTCGGTAACGGTGTTGTCTGTTTCTGCCTGTTTTGCATTTGCGGCCTGTAACTGGTCACCGGCATTTTTAAGCTCAGTCTGGAGCGCTTCGGTGGCCTTGCTCATCTCAGCAATCTGCTGTTCTTTGGTAGTTAGGACTTGTTTGAGGTCGGTAACGGTGTTGTCTGTTTCCGCCTGTTTTGCATTTGCGGCCTGCAACTGGTCAACGGCATTTTTGAGTTCGGTCTGGAGCGCCCCGGCCGCCTGGGTCATTGCTGCAATCTGCTGCTCATTTTCGGTAAGCGTCTGTTTGAGGTTGGTAACAGTGCTGTCTGCTTCCGCCTGTTTTGTATTTGCGGCCTGCAGTTGGTCACCGGCATTTTTAAGCTCAGTCTGGAGCGCCTCGGTAGCCTTACTCATCTCGCCGATTTGCAGCTCTTTTTCGCTTAACCCCTGTTTGAGGCTGGTCACCGTGTTGTCGGACTCGGTCTGTTTTGCGTTGACTGCCTGGAGCTGATCGTTTGCAGCGTTGATCTCAGCTTGGAGTGCTTCTTTAGCTTTATTCAATTCAACGATTTGTTGTTCTTTGTCAGCAACTGTTTGCTTGAAGGTACTGATCGCGTTATCGTTTACGGTTTCTTTTGCATTTGCGGCCTGCAGCTGAACGTTGATGTTTTTTAGTTCAGTGTGCAGCTCTTCGGTTGCCTTGGTCATTTCAGCAATCTGCTGTTCTTTGTTGGCAACTACCTGTTTGATGGCGTTCGCTGCATTGTCGCTCTCGGCTTGCTTTGCATTAGCGGCCTGCAACTGGTCGTTGACGTTTTTCAGTTCAGCCTGGAGCGTTTCCTTTGCTTTTTGCTGCTCCTGCAACTGGTGCTCGAACGCGGCAATACGGTTCTCCTGTTCCTTGATTAGGGCCAGGTTTTTTTCCTGGGATTCCTGGCTCTGCTTGATTTGCCCACTCGTGTTGGCTACGTCTGCTTTTAGGGCTTCAAGTTCAGCCACACGTTCTTTGAGCTGCTGATCAAGCTGGCCGACTTGAACCTCTTTGTCCTTAAGGGCCTTTTGCGCGGCATCGGCCAGGGCTTTCAGCCCTGCGACTTCCTCCTCATTGTTGCCGATGTTTTGCTTGAGGTTGGCCAATTCATCGCCTAAACTTTGCTTTTCCTCAGTTAAAACCTTGATCTGTTCAGCGCTGGTTGTCTGGAGTTCACTCAGCTGCTGCTGGGTAGCGGTCACCTGGGCAGCGGTGCTCTCCTTCAATGCAGCCAACTCCTCATTGCGGGCGTCAAGCATCTGCTGCACAGTCGCTACCGCTTGGGGTTGGGCGGAAATCTCTTGGCGCAGGGCCTGCATGGAATAGAGGGTTTTGTCGAGCGCTTCGGCCTTTTCTTTATAGGCCAGCTCTTTGGCGTGTTTTTCCTCGCTAAGTTGACTGATCTGGGCCTCTTTCTGGGTCAGGGTCTCCTGGATGGTGGTCAACGATTGAGTGATCTCCACTTGTTTGGCTGCTGCAGCTTCCAATTCGGCCTTGAGGGCATCTTCGCTTTGCTTGTGTTGCTGGCGCATCTCTTCAAGCTTGGCGGAAAGTACCTGGTTTTCCTGGCTCATGGCCTGCATCTTCTCCTCGGTCTGCTGACCGGATTGCTGCAGGGTGGTAATTTGTGTTTTCAGCTCCTCGATCTGCGCTTCCTGTTGAGATTTCTGCAGATCGGACTGACCAAGAAGCGCTATCTTTTCTACCAGCGACTTTTTGGCTGATGTAGCGGCAGCCTTGAACTCGTCCAGGGTCTTGTTGAGTTCACCCATGGCGGTCTTGGCGACACCCAGCTCATCGTTGAGCCGTTTGTTGTCGGTGATGAGGGATTCAATTTCATTTGTTTTTGCCGCGAGGGTCGCTTCAAGGCTATCGTCGACTTTACTTTCCTGTAGCGCTTTGGACAGCATCTCCTCGTACTTGGTTTTGATTGCTTCCTGTGCATCGAGCAGTTGGCTGATCTGTTGTTCCTTGGTGACCAACTCCTGCGCAAGTTTTTTCATTTCGGCACTATTGTCCACCGCTGCAATAATCACTTCGGTAGGTGCCGAGAGTTGCTTTTCCCCCTCGACCACCACTTTTTGCGGTTGCGACTCTTCTACCGCAGCAGCCGGTTTCTTGGCCGAAGGCGGCTCCTGAGCCGGGAGCGCTGGTTCTACCTGGGACGAAATCGGCGCTGGCGGGGTCGGCGTTTGCAAGTGGGCAATCACGGGTGGATTACCCTTGGGCAAGGAGGATTCCTTGATGAGCTTAGAATTAAAGTTGGCGAGCACAACGTATGCGGCAACACCTGCGATGGAGACGATTATAAGACGGGTTTTCATAGTTTGTGTGGTGGGGTTGAGGTCATATGAATAAAAGAATACCTAAGCAAACAATGAAGAAGGGCATGGCTGCAACATAAGCGTTGCCAGCGGTGGTAAGGTAAGGGATAGGCTTTGGCTAAAAGTGTGGCATGGCACGGCATCGGTGTGGAGATCCGGAGGGTTACTCACGCCACTGCCACCGTATATTTCCTGATCCGAATTGATCAGCTCCCGATATCTGCCGCCCTCAGGGACACCGATACGATATCCATGGCGTACCACCGGAGTCAGATTGCAGACGACAACGATGCACTGCTGGCGGTTTTCCGAGTAGCGGATAAAGGAGAGGACCGAGTTGTCGGAATCATTGGCATCGATCCACTGAAACCCGCTCCAGTCGAAGTCGACCTGGTAGAGGGCCGGTTCATGCCGGTAGACCTGATTCAGGTCACGAACCAGTCGCTGCACGCCCTGATGGTTGGGGGCGTTTAACGCCTGCCATTCCAGGCCGCTGTCGTGGTCCCACTCCTGCCACTGGCCGAATTCACAGCCCATGAAGAGTAGTTTTTTACCCGAATACCCCCACATGAACCCGAGATAGGTGCGGAGGTTGGCAAATTTTTGCCACTCATCACCATTCATTTTTCCCAGGAGCGATCCCTTGCCATGGACCACCTCATCGTGGCTGATGGGTAGAACAAAGTTTTCGTGGAAGGCATAGAGCATGCCAAAGGTTATCTGGTGGTGATGGAAGCGGCGAAAGAGCGGGTCCTTGCTCATGTAGCTTAAGGTGTCGTGCATCCAGCCCATGTTCCACTTGAGACTGAACCCCAGACCACCTAGGTAGGTGGGGCGACTGACCATGGGCCAGGAGGTCGATTCTTCGGCAATGGTGAGGACGCCGGGGAAAAGGCCGTGGACGACCTCGTTGACCTTCTGCAGGAAGGTGATTGCCGCCAGGTTTTCTCGACCGCCGTATTCGTTGGGAATCCATTGCCCTGCTTCACGGGAGTAGTCGAGGTAGAGCATGGAGGCCACTGCGTCGACCCGCAATCCGTCAATATGGTATTGTTCGATCCAGAAGAGGGCGTTGGAGATGAGAAACGAGCGAACTTCATTACGGCTGTAGTTGAAGATCATCGTCCCCCAATCCTGATGCTCGCCCTGCAGGGGGTTGGCATGGGCATACAGCTGCGTGCCGTCAAACAGGTTTAATCCTGCGCCGTCCTTGGGGAAGTGGGCAGGGACCCAATCAAGGATCACCCCCAGACCGGCGGCATGACACTGGTCGATGAAATACATGAAATCTTCAGGCGTGCCGAAGCGGGAGGTGGGCGCATAGAAGCCCAGCACCTGATATCCCCAGGAACCGTCAAAGGGATGCTCGGTAATGGGCAGTAACTCGATATGGGTGTAGCCCATTTCCGCTACGTAGGGGATGAGAGTGGCGGCCAGTTCCCGGTAAGAAAGATAACGTCGGCCCCATTGCTCATCCGGAACCATACGCCAGGAGCCGAGATGGACTTCATAGATGGCGATCGGAGCATTGAGGGCCTGCCGGTCTTTGCGTCCGGCGATCCAGGCCTGATCCTGCCACTGGTAGTGATCAAGGTTTGCAACCACGGATCCGGTTCGAGGCCGTTCCTCCATGGCAAAACCATAAGGATCGGCTTTGTCGAGTTCTTCGCCGTTTTGGGCGGTGATACGGTATTTGTAGACGGTGAATTCGCTGAGTCCGGGGATGAACAGGGTCCAGATTCCAGTGTCGGAGGAGTTCATGGGATGACGTGTACCATCCCAATGGTTGAAATCTCCGACCACCGCAATTTGGCGGGCATTGGGTGCCCACACTGCGAAGACCACCCCGGTCTCTTTGCCGAAACGGATCAGATGGGCTCCAAGCTTCTCATAAGCTCGTTCGTGGGTCCCTTCGCTGATCAGGTATCGGTCAAAATTGCTCAGCCAATCCGCCGGTACAGCCTGTCCGGCAGGAATATCATGTTTCATCGTCTGGTTTAGCCTATGGTAGGGTCAATCAAGACAGATTCGTTGACTTCTGGTAAGTAAAACAAAGAGTTATAAGATGCAAGCGGCCGTTGTTGATGTTCTGGCCAAATCTGGCAATCACGGTACAAAACAATGCCAATGTACCGTAAGAACCGCTGAATGTCATGGAGAAAGAGAACTTTCTGCCCACAGTGTAGTTCGGAGCAAATGCGGTTGGAGCGTGTCTGGGTACTGGAATAATTGCTGTATTCGCCAATATTCCTGCGTCTTCGCCAGTCTCGCTGGGGGGGATTTTTATCTGTGGGAAATAAACCCCATGTCTGGGGCCCGGTGCTTTTTCATTTGGAAATTGCCGGGACCCTTATTCATCCAAACATCCCTGAAGAATGGTACTCACCCGTTCCGGGCTGTACTCCTGGAGGCGCCACACACGGGCAAGGCCGCGGGTATTTTCGCTGATGCGGGGGATATCCTCAGGGAGAATATCGAGTTCTTTTAAGGTGGTCGGTGCTTGCACCGAGACGAGCCACTGCTGTAGTGTCTGGATGGTCTGCAAAGCGGTTTGCTCCTCTGTTGGTGCATGAAGCGCAAAAACCCGTCTGCCCAGTTGGGCTATACGCGGACCGTGGGTCCACCTGTGGGCTTTAAGCCAACCGAGCATGACCACTGCCAGTCCGGCTCCATGGGGAATGTCAAACAGGGCACTGAGCGAATGTTCGATCAGATGCATGGGAAAGCCGACCCGGCCGAGTCCTGCTGCACTCAGTCCGCTCAGAGCCAGAGCGGCAGTCCACATCAGATCCGCCCGGGCATTGTAATCCCTGGGGTCAGCGAGGCAGCGGTTGCAGGCGGCCATGGCATTTTCGATCAAACCTTCCATCAACCGGTCCTGAACGCTGGTTTCGGGTTCTTGCGTGGTGAGGTAGAATTCCAGCACATGGCTGAGCGCATCCACGGCCCCGTAGGCGGTGTACGTGGGGGGCACGGTAAAGGTGGTCTCCGGATCGAGGATCGAGACCTTGGGGAAGAGCAGCCGGTGACCGAAACCGAATTTTTCCCTGGTGAGATCGTTGGTCAGCACCATGCCCGAATTGAGCTCCGAACCGGAAGCTGCCAGGGTCGGCACGGTCAAGACCGGAAGCGTCCCCTTGATCCCCTTTTTGCCGATGAAAAACTTCCACAGATCATGCTCAACCATGGCTCCGGCACCGATGGCTTTGGCCGTGTCGAGAACCGAGCCACCGCCCGCAGCAACAATTACGTCGACCCTTTCGGCCTTGGCCTTGAGGATACCCTCTCGGGCGTGGGAGAGCAGGGGGTTGGACTGCACGCCGTCATGTTCGATCAACTCAACGCCGGCCTCCTGTAAATTCCGAACAATCTGTTCAAAGAGTCCGCTTTTTTTTAGGCTGTTTTGCCCGTAGACCAGCAGTGCCTTCTTACCCCAGGCTGCAGTCTCCGGACCCAAGGCGGCTAGGGTTCCACGGCCGAAGAGAATCTTGGTCGGGTTGTGGAAAACGAAATTGTGCATGCGCTAGTCGTTGAGCAGATGCTTTCGCCGTTTTTTATCCCGAATCTTGGCAAAAAAACGAAATACAAAAAAGTAGGTGAGCAGGCCGCAGGGAATGGCAAGCACCAAGCCGCCGGTGAGCATGACCAGCACGGTGTCCCAGCCCATGGTGCGCAGGATTCCCAGGCTATCCATGAGGCCTTGGGATTTGATTAAGTTCAGGGTGTATTGGATTTTTTCCCAGCTGAGTCGACCTGGGAGGAAAAAATTACCGATTTTCCAGGCCAGGAAGTACTGGGGGCCAAAGGTGAGAGGATTGCTGACCACATTGGCTGCCAAAATGCCGGCAATGGGATTTGCCCGCAGGGGCAATGTCAGGGCAAGAATAAGAATATTGTGCAAGGGGAGAGTCGGTGTGGCTCCCACTGCCGCCCCGATGGCTGAGCCCAAGGCGAGAGAGTGGGTTGATCCCTGCAGCCGCTTAAAGCGGAAATAATAAAAGCGAGCAGTACGTTTCAGGCGCATGATCTTGGCAAAAAAGAGGCTCAAAGGGAGACGCAGAATAGGAGACCTGGGGGCCTCCAGACAACACAAGGTATTCCCTTGTACGCTATTTCACCAGTATTGCCAAGAGCCGGTTGCAAAGACAAACCAGGCCAGGGTGATGTTGGTCACCGCGTGGGCAATGATGCAGGTCAGCAGGTCGCGGCGCATGATCCACAACAGGGCCATGAGCAGGCCGTAGGCCACGGCTGCCGGCCATTCCTGGGCGGCATGGCCAGAGGTGAACGCCAGGGTGGAAATGAGGACTGCTGCCCAGGACCAGGCTCCGGGGGCGACCGTGTTGACCGAGTGTTCATCCAGGGCTCGGTGTAGCGGTGCGTCCACCCCTTTCTTGCGGAGATCATCCCATTGTAGGGCGAGGCGAAAGACAAAGCCGCGCATCATCAACTCTTCAAACAGGGGCACCACCAGGCCGGCGCTGAGGAGGCGGAAGATGAAGGCGGAAATTGACCAGGGCTGGCTGTCACCAGGTGAGGTGAAAGGCGCAAGGAGAGCTATCCATACAACCAGACCCAACACACCTGCGGCCATGCCGATGGCAATCGAGCCGAGTGTTGAACGAGGACCTGTGATTGGGCAGTACCAGCGCCATCCCCAGGCAAGCAGTAAAGGGATCGCAATGAGCCGCAGTGGGTAACTGATCTCCATCGGTAGGATATCCTCCGGAATGGAGGCGATGCCCACATAGGCCAGATAGGGCGCGGCATAAGGCAGGATCAACTGCCGGTTGGTGATCATGGTGGACCGCCGGCTCAGGTCGTCGGTGGCTCGGAGGATGCCTGGACCAGGTCTTTTTCCGCCTTTTCCCGTTTGTGCGTGCGGTAAAGATCAACGGCACCCCACAACAGCAAAACCCCATTAGCTATCCGGTTAAACATCTGGTGCTTGAGCATCTCCGGGTCGTTGGTCAACCATCCATCATAACCGCACCAAAGTCCGAAACCGATCAGTAAAATGGGAAAAACATAGGGACTGATTTGCGGTGGCGCGGGTTTGTTGTCGCTCATGATGGCCTCTTGGGAGCTAAGGATTTACGGGGTGGTTAGCAGGGCATTGTCAATGGATCGTGTCAGATGGACAAATTTTTGCAGATCAAGAGTTTCCGCCCGCACCGAAGGGTTGAGTCCGGCGGCTTCAATAGCCCTAGTTAGTTGTACCTTATCCTCCAGTAACTGGCCGCTTGCCAGGCCGTTGAGCAGGGTCTTGCGGCGCTGGCCAAAGGCCGCGTGGACGATACGGGTGAACAGGGGACGATTAAACGCACCCAACGCTTGCACATGACTAGGCTGGGGATGAAAGGTGATACGAACCACAAGGGAGTCGACCTTGGGTTGGGGATGAAACTCTGCCGGATGCACCGCAAGCACGGATTTCACTGTCGCACACGCGGCCAGCAGGACTGTGGGCGCCCCATAATCCTTGGTTCCGGGCTGGGCTACCAGGCGTTGGGCGACCTCTTTTTGCAGCATGACCACTGCAAAGTCCATCAGGTCGGCATGATCAATCAGGCGAAAGAGAAAAGGGCTGGAGATGGAATAGGGTAGATTGGCGACGATCTTGAGCCGTTTGCCCGGCTCCATCAATTGGGCGAAATCCACCTTGAGCACATCGGCATGGATCAGCTCGACATTGGCGGGCAGATCTTGCTGCTCTTCGTGCATGCGGATAATGCCGGAGTCTGCTTCAAGCCCGATTACCTTGGCGGCTGCCTCGGCCAGCGGTCGGGTCAGCGCGCCTAAACCGACGCCGACTTCAATCACCTGGTCGTCGGGCTGGAGACCTGCCAGATCAACAATTCGGCGCGGCGTGCGTTCGTGGATAAGGAAATTTTGCCCCAGTTTTTTTTGCGGGGCCAGTCCCTGGCGTTTGAGCAGATGTTTGGTAGGTTGATGGACCATATTTTCTTTAGTTAAGCGGTGAACGGGAATAGGCGTCGCTGTCGGCATCAACCGTCTGGCCTGCGAGGAAGCGGTAATATCCGGCAACTCCAATCATCGCGGCGTTGTCGGTACAGTAGCCAATAGAGGGCATGAACAGTTTCAAACCCTGGGCGTTACAGCGAGTGGTAAGCATTTCCCGCAGACGGGGATTGGCAGCCACGCCGCCCCCGATCACAATTCGTTTGTGGCCGGTTTGGCGGGCTGCATCCAGGGTTTTATCGACCAGAACCTCGACCACTGCCTCCTGGAAGGAGGCACAGATGTCGTTGATCGCCAAAGGCAGATCGTTGCGGCGCTGGTTTTCCACAAAGGAAGCCACCGAGGTCTTGAGGCCGCTGAAGCTGAAATCGAGGCTGTGCTCACCCAGGCGGGCGCGGGGGAAACGGATCGCCGCGGGATCGCCCTCTGTGGCAAGCCTGCTGATGACCGGTCCTCCCGGGTAGCCTAAATCAAGGAGTTTGGCCACCTTGTCAAAGGCCTCACCGGCAGCGTCATCGCGGGTTCGGCCAAGGCGGGTAAAGCTCAGCGGCGAGTTGGCCGCAAAGAGCGAGGTGTTGCCGCCGGATACGATCAGCGCAGTGTAGGGGAATTCGGGCTGGCATTCTTCCAGCAGGCAGGAGAGCAGGTGGCCCGCCATGTGATCGACCCCGACACAGGGCAGATCGCGCACCAAGGCCAGCCCCTTGGCAAAGGTGAACCCCACCAGGAGCGAGCCGACCAGACCCGGCCCTTGGGTAGCGGCAATAAGGTCGATCTCATCCAGGGTGACGTCGGCCTGCGACAGGGCCGCATCCACCACGGGACGGATCATCTCAATATGGCGGCGAGAGGCCAGCTCCGGGACAATGCCGCCAAAGCGGGCGTGAATTTCGTTTTGGCTGCTGATGATCGAAGAGAGTACCCGGTGTTCGGATTCAAGCACGGCTGCCGCCGTATCGTCACAGGAGCTTTCAATAGCAAGGATTAACATAGGCCAGCAGGTTGCAATCAGTCCTCTTCAGTGGTATCAGTAGGCAAGAGTCGCCGGTGCCGTAGTCCGAATTCAGCTCGCTTTGTAAAAAAACCAGAATACAGCAAGTCCTGCATTAAAAAACAGTGACGAGCGAGGTAAGCAGTCTTGTACCCCTGGTTTTTTTACGAGCACGATGATCGAGACGGCTTTTTTTTGTCGCGAGTAACATACACAATGATAGATAAAACTTCCAGTTTTCCGTCCAATGGAATTGGCTTGACCGATTTATTTTCTCGATCCATCTCCTATTTGCGCTTAAGCCTTACTGATCGCTGCAACCTGAGGTGTATGTACTGTGTCACCGAGGATGAGTCTTCAGGCTGTTTATCCAAGCTCAACCAGGAAGAGCTACTCACCTATGAGGAACTGCTCTGGGTGGTGCGGGTGGCGGTGGGCATGGGCATTACCAAGGTCCGGCTCACCGGTGGGGAACCCCTGGTCCGGCGCGGAGTGCTGGGTTTTATCCGTGAGTTGATGAGTATCGAGGGGTTGGAAGATGTGCGCATCACCACCAATGGCGTGCTCTTGGCTGCACAGGCAAAAGAGTTGCTCGATGCCGGAGTGAGCAAGGTCAACATCAGCCTGGATTCGCTTCAGCCTGCGCGGGTGCAGGATATCACCGGGGTGGATTGCTTTGACGCGGTGTGGAAGGCGATTGAAACCGTGCTCGCACTGGGCTTTGCCCCAGTCAAGCTCAACATGGTGGCCATGCGTCATATCAACGACGACGAAATTCTCGAATTTGCCCGGTTGTCACAGCGACTGCCGCTACAGATCCGTTTTATTGAGTTCATGCCCATCGGTGCGTCCAGCCGCTGGAACGCCGATACGTACATCAGCACTGATGAAATCATGGAACGGATCTCCACGCTTGGCGAATTGATCCCGCTGCAAAAGGGGCGCAACGACGGCCCGGCCAAGGTTTTTCGTTTGGGCAATGATTCGGCCGGTTCCCTTGGCTTCATCAGTCCTTTGAGTCATCATTTTTGTGACCGCTGCAACCGGTTGCGGCTGACCTCCGCCGGTGCCCTCCGTTCCTGCCTGCTGCACGACAGCGAGGTCGATCTGCGGGCGGTCTTGCGCAACCAGCCCAGCGATGAGACTATCCGGGCGGCCATGATCGAGGCCATCCGCAATAAGCCGCGTGGTCATCAGCTGGAGGAACGACTGCAACGCTCCGGCTCCGACTGCCACGGGCGCATGTCCCGCATCGGCGGCTGATCTTATAGGGGGTTTTACCCGCCCACTTTTCCCGTCTTCAACCAGGCCTCGATTCGATCAAAGGCCACATTGATCTCCGCCTCTTCACCGCCAAAAGAGAGCCGCAGATGTCCCTCACCCCCCGGTCCGTAAGATTCGCCGGGGATGGTGATCACCCGGGCGCCTTGGAGCAGCAGATCGGCCACCTCATGGGAGGGCCGGTCGCTGAACAGGGTGCGCGCCATCACGTAAAAGGCTCCCTGCGGGGCCACATAACTGAAAAATTCTTTCAGTTCATCGAGTCTCTGACAGCAGAGGTTGCGCCGGCGCTCTAGTTTTTTCCGGCAATCCTGCAGCCAATCCGGCTCCAGCTCAAGCGCAGCCAACGCTGCAAACTGCGAAGGGGTAGGGGCGCAGATGGTGGTGGCGTCATGGACCTTCATGATCCCGGCCATCAGCGGGTTCGCTGCCGTAACCCAACCAATACGCCAGCCGGTGAGGGCGTATTTCTTGGAAAGCGAGGAAACGCTGACCACATGGCCCTGGTACTGGGGCAGGCTCAGCGGATTGAGCGGGGCTTTGCCGCCATAGACCAGGTAATCGTAGGTGGCATCGACCACGAGCACGAAACGGTATTGAACTGCCAGGTCGCACAGCGCCAATACCGCCGCATCCTTGATGACATTGCCGGTGGGATTACCCGGATTGCAGAGCATCAGGGCGCGGGTTTTCGGGCTGATTGCCTTGGTGATTGCCTCCAGGTCCAAACTCCAGTCGGGTGCCAGCGGTGCATATACCGGGACGCCTCCGGTCAGGTGGATCTGTTCGATGTAGGAGGCATAGGTCGGGGTGGGGAGGATGACTTCATCGCCAGGATCGACCAGGCTCATCAGGGTGGCTAAAAGTCCCTCCATGGCGCCGACGGTGAGACAGAGTTCCCGTTGCGGATCAATGCGGATACCCTGTTCCTGCAAAAGCATGTGGGCAATGCGCTCTCGCAGCCTGGGCATGCCGGTCTGCAGGGTGTACTTGCCGCAGGCCGGGTCGGTTTTGAGGATCTCGGTGATACGGGCTATGACCCCATCCGGGGTGGCAAAGGATGGCACGCCTTGGCCGAGGCTGACGCAACCACCGATGCGAGCGGCTTTTTCCGCCATAGCCTTGGTGGCGGAGACCGCGATATTGTTGACCCGTTGACTGAGAAAAGGGAGGGGTGAATTCATGGAAAAATCTTGCCGGGGTTGAGGATCTGGTTGGGGTCAAAGAGCTGTTTGATCCTTTTTTGCAGGTCGATGGAGAGGAGGCTCAGTTCCATGGCCAGGAACTCGCGCTTAGCAAGACCAATACCGTGTTCGCCGGAGATGGTGCCGCCCAGGGAGAGAACCAGTTGTAACAACGCACGGACACCTTCCATGGCCCGTGGTTTTTGTTGTGGATTTTGAGTGGTGATATTGAGGTGGATATTGCCGTCGCCGGCATGGCCAAAGGCAAAGATCTCGAGCGCGTAAGTTTGTTCATACTCGGGCAGCGCGTCGACCAGATGGGCAATGGCGCTCAGGGGCACGGCGACATCCTCGGAGAGGTACAGGGCGGCGTAATCGTGGATACGCAGACTGACCTGACGGCGAACATCCCAGACCTGCTGCCGCTCTTTTTCGTTGGCGGCGCGTAGGGTTTCAAAGGCACCCTCTGTCGTTGCCAACGCAAGGACCGTTGCAAGCTCAGGGGATATTTGTGCTTCGGGGCCGTCAAGTTCGATTAGGAGCAGTGAGGGTTTGCCCCCTGGCAGAGCAAAGGGGAGCATTTCACCGACCAGTTCCAGGCAGCGGTGATCAAGAAATTCAATCGCACTGGGCAGGTGGCCCTCGGCCATGATCCGAGCCACGGCCCGCATGGCATCGCCCATGGAGGCAAAGGCACAAAGCGCACTGACTGTGGCCGGTGGGCGGGGGATCAGTTTGAGGGTCAGGGCGGTGATCACCCCCAAGGTCCCCTCTGAACCCACTAGAAGGTTGGTCAGATCGTAGCCCACCACCCCTTTGCGGGTGCGAACACCGGTACTGATCAACTCGCCGCTTGGCAGGACGGCCTCCAGTCCCAGAATATAATCGCGGGTGGTTCCATATTTGACACAGGCCGGGCCACCGGCATCGGTGGCCGCGTTACCACCGATGGTACTCAGGTCCATGCCCGCAGGATCGGGTGGATAGAAGAGGTTGTGGCGTGCTGCCACCTCGCGCACCCGACTGCTGATTACGCCGGCCTCGACCTCCATGGTGAAGTTGGCGTGATCAATGTTGCGCAGAGCATTGAGTCCTCGAGTGGAAAGAACCACGCCACCCTGTTCAGCCAGACAGGCCCCGGCCAAGCCGGAACCGCCGCCCCGGGGAATCACTGGAAAACGATACTGGTTGGCCAGTTGCAGCAGGCGCTGCACATCGGCAACCGTCTGTGCCTGCACCAATAATTCCGGAGGATAGAAGAGCTTGGAGGCATCGGAGGCGGATTCGGCAATTGCCTGGGCGTCGCTGACGAGTGCACCGGGGCTTAATTGCTGCTCAATAAGAGCGCGGATCGCAGGGGTTATGGGATTATACGGAGGCACGGTTTCACCATGGGAAGGAGGACAGCGCGAAAAACAGCGTTGAATTTACTGGTGGCCGAATCCGGGGATAAACAGCCGGTGCTCGATTCTTTTGAGGAGGAAAAGAGCCAGGGTGACCAGGGCCAGATAGTAGAGGCCAATGATGGCAAAGACTTCGGTGAAGCGGAAATATTCGGTGGCAATAGTCTTGCCCTCACCGGTCAACTCCATGCAGGTGACCACATAGGCCAGTGAGGAATACTTGATCAGGTAGATGATCTCGTTGCCGCAGCCGTGGATGGCGCGGCGAATCGCCTG
The DNA here is from genome assembly GCA_028684915.1 of Desulfobulbus sp. The sequence goes on along the minus strand of JAQUEZ010000016.1, from coordinate 13,150 downwards.
GGGCACGATGATGTGGAACACGGTCTGCCAGCTGGTAAAACCCAGGGCCTGGGCACCGAGATACTGGCCCTGCTTGATCGAGAGTAAGGCGCCGCGCACATATTCTGATTGGTAGGCGCCGCTGCAGAGCATGAAGCCGATCACCGCCGCCGCGTAGGGGCTGAGGTACAGTCCCAGGTTGGGCAGGCCGAAGTAGAGCACAAACAGCTGCACCACCAGAGGCGTACCACGAAAGAGGGCCGCATAGCCGTCTGCAAATTTTCGCACCCAAGGGGTGCCGAAGACTCGCAGGGCACCGGTGGAGATGCCGATCAACACTCCGCCGATTGCTGAGGGGACGATCAAGGCCAGGCTCATCACCAGGCCACGATTAAGTGCGGTGAGCAGCTCCTGGTAAAAGGGGGAGAATTCGAACATCAGCACCCACCCTCGGCCAGGTCGTTGAGTCGGTCGCAAAATCCCTGGCTCTTGGAATCACTGCCTGTTGCCAGTAACTGGGCCGGCGAGCCTTGTTCGACGATGGTGCCTTGTTCCATGAACAGAATATCGTCGGCAAGGGTAGAGATAAGGCTGATCTGATGGGTGGCCATGATCATGGTCATGCCCTTGGCCGCCAGTTGGCGGATAACCGCGATCACTTCGCCGATGAGCTCCGGATCCAGGGCGGAGGTTGGCTCGTCCAGGAGCAATGCTTTCGGGTCCATAGCCAGGGCCCGGGCAATGGCCACCCGCTGCTTTTGACCACCGGAAAGCTGGGCCGGATAGAGATCGCCCTTGTCCGAGAGTCCCACCTGCTCGAGTTCAAAGCGGGCCCGCTCCACCGCGCCTTTCTTGCTGATCTGCTTGACCTTGCGCAGGGCAATAGTGATGTTGTCCATAGCGCATAAATGGTCAAAAAGATTAAAATCTTGAAAGATCATGCCCACCTCCTGGCGCAGCCGGTAGAGGTCGGTCTTGCGGGTGCGATCGATAAGGGCGCCATCGAGGTAGATGTCCCCCCCATCAGGCTGGACCAGACAGTTGATGCATTGCAGCAGGGTTGATTTACCGCCGCCTGAAGGCCCAATCAGGACCTTGATCTCTCCCTTGTTCAAGCTGAGACTGGCCCCCTTGAGGATGCAGGCTGCGCCGAAACTTTTGCTGATATTGTCGACTCGGAGAATGGGCGAGGTATTTGTACTCATTGCATACCATGTTGGGTGTAGCCGGGAATGCGAACCCGTTGTTCCAGTTTGCGCAGGCCCCAAACCCCCAGCCAGGTGAGGAGAAAGTAGAGCAGGCCGGCGGTGATATAGAGCGGCAGGTGCTGGTAGGTACGGGACGCCACAAAATGGGTCCGGGCCATGATTTCCGGGGCTCCGATGACAAAGGCCAGGGCCGAATCCTTGAGGATGATCGAATACTCATTGGACCAGGCCGGAATCGAAATACGCAGGATTTGCGGCAGGATGATCCAGCGGATCGTCTCCAGGTCGCTCATGCCAAGTGCACTGGCAGCCTTGAACTGGCCGCGCGGCAGGGAAAGCATCGCGCCTTTGAAGATGTTGGCCTGGTAAGCGCCGGTGGTCATGCCCAGGATCAGGGCCATGGAGAAAAAAGCGTTGATGTGGAGGCCTAAGAAGGTGAACAAGCCGAAATAAAAGAGAAAAAGGAGCACCAATACCGGGACGCCGCGGAAAAACCAGACATAGAGTCCCAGCAGCCAGCGTACCGGTTGACTGCCGTAGACCAGGCCCACCGCAATACAGATACCCAGTACCAGCCCCAAAAGCATCGCCGCCACCACAATACCGACGGTGTTGATAGAACCCCAGAGGAGGTAGGGCAGGGAATCGATGATAACGGTAAAGGAGGCGGGCATGACGAATTCAGAACAGGGCAGTGGTCGGGCTGTAAGGCTCGATGACAGGTAAGCTTCGGGGGCAACGGTTACAAACATTGCGGGCGGAGTCGATGACCCCGCCCGCTGGACTGCTTATTTTCCCGGCTCGTATTTCTTTTTCAGCATCTCCCAATCCGGGGATACCATCAGTTTTTTCAAGCTAGTGTTCACCTTGGTCAGCAGCTCGGTGTCCCCTTTGCGCAGGGCATAGCCAAATTCTTCGTCATCCATACCGAAGGTGCCGAGAATCTGAACATCTTTTTTGGTGGCAGCATCGTGTGCCGGGGCATCATCCATGGCCGCTGCATCGATACGTCCGTTGAGGATATCCTCTATCGCCAGGGGCGAAGAGTTGTAGTAACGCAGCTGGTAGTTATAGCCTTTGGTTTTAGCCTGCTCCTTGAGCCATTTGGCCTCGGAGGTACCCTGTTGGACACCGAGGATTTTCTTGCCGGTGAGGATATCGTTCACGCTTAAGCCGGAGCTTTTCTTGGTGACCAGCACCTGTTTGATCACCCAGTAGGGGATGGTGAAATTGACCTGTTTGGCTCGATCGGCGGTGATGCTCATACCGGAGGCGATGATGTCGATTTTCTTGGTGACCAGGCTGGTGATGATGCCATCCCACTCGATCGGTTCATGGACCACCTCAACACCCATATCCTTGGCGATCCAATTCATGGCCTCAACATCAAAGCCGCTGGGAGTACCGGTTTTGTCAATAAAGGCAAAGGGCGGGAAATTGGCGTCGATACCGTTGATCAGTTTCTCGGCGGCCAGGAGCGGAGTGCTGAGCAGGAACAGGGCGCTTAACAGCAGCAGCAGTTGTTTGCGAAGCATGGCATAATCCTTGATAAAATGTATTTCCCGGATGGAAATCGGGCGAGAGCACCAAGTCGGTTGTCTGGAACTTGGCGTGGTTACAATCAATGGCCGTGTCTATAGTGAAAATACCCCGGGGTGTCAACGGGATTTCCCGAGATGATCGCTGCGACAGCCTGGTAACGCGGAGGTCAGGCTGCGGGCTGTAGTGCCGTGGCCACCGCCCGGCTCAAGCTGGAGATGGCATAGGGCTTTTGCAGGTAGGCGGACACACCGAGCCGCAGGGCTTCGCGCACTTCCTCGTTTTCAGAAAACCCACTGACGATCAGGGCCTTCTGGCCGGGATGACGGTGGGCAATCCGGGAATACGTCTCCCGGCCATTGATACCGGTACCCATGAGCATGTCCAGCAGAACCAGATCCACCTCATGGTCCTGGAGGTAGTCCACTGCCGCCTCTCCGGAGGCTATGGCCAGAGAACTATAACCGAGGGTGTCAAGGATCTGGGTCGCTATTTCTCGCTGCAGCGGTTCGTCGTCAACCACTAGAACGGTCTCGCCGTTTCCCTGACGGATATCGTTATCCAAGTCGTCCTCCATCAATAAAGCCTCCTGCGCGGTTGCGGGAAAATATAGGGTAAAAACGGTGCCTTGTTTCGAGCTGGACACTGCAATGCCACCCTGGTGATCCTGAATGGTGTTCCAGACCACCGCTAAGCCCAGGCCGGTGCCGCTTCGGCCCATGACTTTTCTGGTATAAAAGGGTTCGAAGATATGGTCAAGGTCTTCCTTGGCTATTCCGGATCCGGAATCCGCCACCTCAAGGAGAACATAGACTCCGGGTTTGACACCAAGCGCCTGGGCCTCAGTCTCCGGCAGCTCCTGCTTGCGGGTGCGGATGGAGATCAGACCACTGTGGTCGATTGCCTCGGCAGCGTTGGTCATCAGGTTCATCAGGCTTTTCTTGATGTGGATCGGCGAGCAGGGTAGGGGCCAGATCTGTTTGGAACACTCACTTTGGCACTCAACGCCTGGATGCCTTTTGAGCAACGCCTCATGCTCGGGCGAGTTCAGATATTGGTTCACCAACTGGTTGAGGGAACAGAGTTTTTTTTCGCTGCTCACACCCCGCGCCACGGTCAACAGGTCGGCCACCACCGCCGCTGCCCGCTGCCCTGACTCCTGGATGGCCAGTATGGGCTTACGCAGTTTGCTGTCCGGGGCCAGTTGCATTAACAGCAGATCCGGATAACTGACGATTCCAGAAAGAATATTGTTGAGGTCATGGGCAACTCCGCCGGCGAGCAGGCCGATGGCCTCCATTTTGCGCGATCGTTGCAGCTGCGCCTCGATCACCTCCCGTTGCTGCTCACCTTGCTTGAGTTCGGTTATATCGTCATAGACGATCACTACTTCACCGGAGGGAATCTTGTAGAGATGTCCCTCGCGCCAGCGATGTCGGTTTTGACGGGCGTAATAAAACGGATGGAGAATCGCAGGCTGACCGCTGCGCCAGACCTCCTGCGCCAGGGCCAATAAACCGCTGGGTTCTACTCCGGGAAAACAGGCAATGAGACTCTGGCCTTTGATTTCATCAAGCTTGTACCCCTCAATACGTTCAACTGCGGGATTGGCATCCTTGATGATAAAATCCCGCCCCTCCTCAATCGCCTCAAGCAGGCCAACGCCACTACTGATGTGTTCAAAAAGGCTGCGATAAATCGAAGTCTGCAGGGCCCGCTGCTCTTCTGCCTGTTTGAGTTCGCTGAGATCCAGATGGATGCTGTAAAATTCTTTGCTGCCATCTGGAGTATCAAGATCAAAAGAGGCCACATACACCGGCACCGGCGTACCGTTTTGATGACAAAAGGTCCTCTCGCCTTCGATGGTCTGGGACAAATGCATCCAGGCTGCGAGCTGTTCAGCAAAAAGCGTCCGTCCACCTTTATCGATGATAAGTTCTTCAAGCCGTTGTCCACAGGCCTGGGTGTCACTGGCACCGTAAAGCTGATGACAGGCTCGGTTCCAGAAAAAGATCTTTCCGTGCTGGTCTATGCCGATAATGCCGACATGGGGCAACTGATCGGCAATTGAACGAAAACGATGTTCGGAGACACGCAGCTGGCCGGTGCGCTCGGCAATGGTTTGCTCCAGCTGGTCGACCGTGGTGCGGATGCGGGCACTCATGAGGTTGAAGGTTTGCCCAAGTTGACCGAGCTCATCGGCGGGCTGTTCCGAGGCGTTGAGGTTAAGCCCTCCCTGTTGGAAATCGGCGGCGCATTGGGTGAGGGCTTCGATACGTCGGGTGATGGTTTGCGAGATGAAGCGACTGATAAAAAGGCCGGTGGCACAGGCTGCCAGCAAACAGAAAGCTAGGGCGAGAAGTGCACCGCTAATGGTCTGGTTAGAGGCCTCCTTGGCCGCGGCGACCTCCTTGGCCGCCTCGTCAACCAACATTCGGGCAATGGGCTGAGACGTGTTGGTCTGGAGGTTAAAATCGTTAAATTTATTTTTAATTTCCGCATCAACGACCAAGATCTCCTCCCCGGTCGTCTGCAGCCGGATGGTCAAGGCCTGCAAATTATCTTTGGAGATCCCCGCGAGAGGTTGTGCCGTCTCAAGACGTTCGTTAACGTGGCTGAGGATGTTAAAAATCGACTGCATTAGAGGCCGTTGTCGATTGACGCGGTATTGCTGGTAGAGAAGTTGCGCTTTGGGGATCAGTTGAGCCATGGAAAGGGAGGGTGATGTGGCCTGCTGCAAGAGGACGAGTTGTTGCTCAAAGTCGTCCTCCAGGCCGTGGTCGGGTGCGGCCAGACGGGTAATCAGCTCGATTGATTGGATGGACGTATCGGCAAAACGTTTGGCCGAGGCCAGGTAGAGGTTGATATCGACCTGATGCGCGTGCAACCGTTTGCCGACGCCGGTTTGGGCAATCATTTTTTTGAGTTCGCTGCTTGCAGACACTGCCTGGGCCACCAGGCGGATCGAAGGCTGGGCAAATTGGACATGGGCCACGCCTAAGCCGATTCGATCATACTGGAGGCAGAAGTCTCCGTGGAGCCGTCGCGCTTTTTCCAAAAGTCGATCCATGTTGAGCACGGTCCGCTCAATGGCGATGCAGTCGCTGATGGTATGGCGGGTTTGATTGAATTTGTGCAGGCTCAACACCCAGGTGGTCATGATGAAGCTGACCAGGAGAAATATGAGCCCAAAACCGAGACGGAGCTTACCGGCAATGGTTGGAGGATGCCGGAGTCTACAGAGTTTCATTGCTTCTCCCGGGCGGTTCTTGGGGGATTTTGATGGCGTTGGGGCGTGTAGGTAAATTGAACGTTGGCAAGTAATCCAGTGACCCCGAGTTCGGGGTCACTGAGGCGTACGATGTTGAATTGAGGAGATGCACAGTCGCCAAAGGCATTGCAATCAATAGACCCGGTCACACCTTCCATCCCATGGCTGGCATACAGGGCTTGGCGGAGTTTTTTTCGCCCGATGAAAAGCCCCCCATCCGGGAGGAGGCAGGCGGTGCGTTCGATTGCCGAAAGGAGCAGCTGGGCGGCATCAAAGGCATTTTGATAATATTTTGCGGCCGGTGCAGTGGAGAAAGTGGCTAGATAGGTTTGGGTCAGTTTGATGCTTTTTTCGGTTTTGGCAGAGCTGGGGCCAACAAAATACATGCCTTGAGCGAGTTCCCCCATGTCCGCGATGAACGAGTTTTCAATCAGTGCGCCATCGCTCATGAGTACGGTTTTGCTGAGCAATGGAGACTGGCGCGCTTTTTTGAGGAGATAATTGCCTTCGGGCTGAAACAGTGGGAAGAAGAGTAGTTCAGCCTTGGCCGAGACCACAGCTTCAAGGACCGGCCCCATCTCCCGGTCGCCTTTGTCGATGGCCCCATTAAGAACAATGGTGCCACCAAGTTCGGTGAACATTCGCGTAAATCCTTCGGTCAGGCCGCGGGTGTAGATATCACCGTCATTGATGGTGGCTACTCGGCGAATTCCCAGTCGGTGATAGGCAAAGTAGGCAGCAGCCTGGCCGGAGTACTCTTCATTGGGCGCGGTGCGGAAATACCCTGGTTGCCAGTTTGCAGCCCGTTTGTCCCCGATGGAAGTGAGGAAGGGGGCGCTGTTGTTGCCGGAGATCATGGTTAGACCTGCATCGGACATGGCTTTTGAGGCGGAAGCTGCGGCGCTGGAACAGGTGGTGCCAAAGATGGCCACGATCTGGGGATCGGCCAAGACCTTGAGGGCGGCATTGGCTCCACCTTCGGAGGTGCAGCCGGTATCCTCGATCTGAAGCTGGATAGAGTGGCCAAGGAGTTTTTGTTGCCGTTCGTTGAGGGCCAGTTGCAGGCCGCGGAGCTGTTCCTCGCCCAAGGGGGCAGTTTTCCCGGAGAGCGACTGCAATACACCGATTTTGATCGGCTCTTGTGTCTCGAGAATCACGCACCCCAAGGGGTCGTCGCAGGTAATCGGAGCATCATCCCGATGACAGGAGAAGAGCAGGAGAAAACAACAAAGCGTCGCAACAGTGGTACACCGGGCCCTGGGCATGGTGGACTCCTTTCTGGCAAGAAGACGGAGAAATTGGCAAAAAAAAAAGCTTCTGCCGAATTTTTTCTAGTATACGCTAAAAAAAGGGAGAGGGGCAACCAAAGCTTGGCTCAGCTCAAAAAGGGGGGAAGAGGGAAAGGAGAGCGTGTGGGGTGAAAGGGTTCAAGGCGGGCTGGCGGGATTTCAGCCGCCTTGCTTGCGCTGTTCGAGTTCGTTCCAGCGGTCGTAGAGGCAATCGGTTTCAGCCTGGAGATTCTGCTGTTCCTGCCAGTAGCGCTGGAGTTGATCCGGATTGGCTATCACCTCGGGATCAACCATCAGTTGCTGGAGTTCTTCCAATCGTTCTTCACGCGTCAGGATTTTCTCCTCCATCTGATCGTATTCGCGCTGATCCATGTAGGAGAGTTTGCCGGGCTTGGTCTTGGCTGCAGCTTTATCCTGATTGATGGGCGCGGTCTTGGCAGCGGCGATTTCCTTGCGCTCAAACTCCTGGAGCATCTCGAGCCACTGTTCGTAATCGGCAAAGTATTCGGCCTTACCCCGACCATCGAAACCAAGTACCCGATTGCAGACCCGGTCAAGGAGGAAGCGGTCATGGGTGACCAGCACCAGGGCACCAGGGAATTCGCTCAAACTCTCTTCAAGCACATCCAGGGAAGGGATATCCAAGTCGTTGGTCGGTTCGTCGAGCAGAAGGATGTCCGCTGGTTGCAGCATCAGACGGGCGATGAGGATCCGTGCCTGTTCGCCGCCGGAAAGGCGGTTGACCGGAGTTTCCAGTTGGTCGGCGCGAAAGAGAAACTGTTTGGCCCAGGAAACAACGTGCAGGCTCCGTCCCTGGTAGAGAACACTGTCGCCCTCCGGAGCCAAAGCCCGGCGTAGCGTGGTGTCGGTATCGAGTTGTTCCCGGCGTTGATCAAAATTAACGATGCGCACTCCCTCTGCAGTGGTGACGGAGCCTTTATCGGGCTTGGGGCCAGCCTCATCCATGGCAGCGGCCAGGATCTGCATTAAGGTGGATTTGCCGCTGCCATTTCGGCCGAGCAAACCGAGCCGGGTTCCGGGCGTGAGAGTGATGTCAAGATCGGAAAACAGGGGTGTTTCCTGGAACCCTTTACTGATCCCGGAGGCTGTCAGTAACTTTTTGGTTTTTCGCTGGGTGCCCTCAAAGGCGATGCCGACCTGGCCGACCTGGCCGACGCTACGGTTTCTGGTTCGGACCTCGCCCAGCTCGTCCTGGAGCCGTCCGGCTTCCTCAATGCGGAAACGAGCCTTGGTCGTTCGGGCCTTGGGGCCGCGCCGTAACCATTCGGTTTCCCGGCGCACCTTGTTGGCCAGCCGTTCCTCCATGGTTTGTCGTTGGAGCAGGTAATCGGATTTTTTCTCGAGGAAATCGCTGTAGGTCCCGCGAATCTGGAACGAGCCTTCCGGGTAGACCGGGGCCAGTTCAATCACCCGGTTGACGGTGTTTTCTAAAAAACGGCGGTCATGGCTGACAAGAAGAAAGGCGCTCGGGCTTTCCGGAAGGTTGGCTGCCAACAGTTTTTCCAGCCAGAGAATGCCTTCAATGTCCAAATGGTTGGTCGGCTCGTCCATGATCAGGACTTCAGGCCGGGTAACCAGGGCCCGACAGATGGAGAGCCGCTTGCGCCAGCCTCCAGAGAGCAGGCTGACCTTCTGCTCAGGATCAACAAACCCGCCCCGGCTCAACAGGGCATGCACCCGGTTGTATTGCTCGGCTGCGTCGATATCCAGATCGCTGACCGCCAGGGTGAGGTTGTCCACACAGCTGGCCTCTTCGTCAAAGCTGTCGTCCTGGGTGACGTAGCTGATCCGCATCAGCTTCTGGGTGAACACGCTGCCGCTGTCCGGCTGTTCCAAGCCGCAGAAGATCTTGAGTAGGGTCGATTTTCCCGACCCGTTGGGACCGATCAGGCCGACACGATCGCCGGCGTCAACCATGAGGGTGACGCCGGAAAAAAGACTTTGGGCGCCAAAGGCTTTGGCAAGCCCCTGGCAACTGAGAAGAGCACACATAATAAAAGTGATTGACTACGAGTTGTTGGTCAGGACGAGGTCCCGTTCAGATCGATGTCATCGGCCCGTGGATAGGAACCAAGCCGTTCGTAGTAGGCACAGATCTGTTTGAGGATATTGCAGGCCTCGTGGATGACTGGATCGTCAATATGGCCGATCATGTCGAGGAAGAACAAGTATTTCCACTGCTTGTCTTTGGTCGGTCGGGATTCGATCTTGGCGAGGTCGATGTTTTTGGCCGAGAGGATGGTGAGAATCTCGTTGAGCGCACCGGGACGGTTGATCAGGCCGAGCAGGACTGAAGTCTTGTCGCGTCCACTCTTCTTGGGCGATTTGCGGCCGATAACCAAAAAGCGGGTGGTGTTGCCCTGGTAATCCTCGATACCCCGAACCACGACCTGCAGCCCATAGGTGGAGATGGCTAGACTGCTGGCAATGGCGCCAATATTGGGGTTGTTGGCAGCCATCTGGGCGGCGGCACCGGTGGAGAAAACCTCCAGGGTCGGTGTCTTGGGCAGATTTTTGCGCAGCCAGTTGCGGCACTGGGCCAGGGGTTGGGAATGGGAGGCGACGGTTTGGATATCCTCGATATTGCCCGAGCGGCAGACCAGGTTATGGGTGATGGCCAGCTGGATTTCACCGCAGATCTGCACCTTGTAGCGGAGGAAGGCATCAAGAGAATAGGTGACCGCACCTTCGATGGAATTCTCCACCGGAACGATGCCGTACTGGACCCGCTCCTTTTCCACCTCCTCGAACACCTCGGCAATGGACTCCATGGGCTTGTATTCGGCGCTTTGGCCAAAATACTTGACACCGGCCAGATGGGTAAAGGTGGCCTCCGGTCCGAGGTACGCCACGGTGGCCTTACGCTGCGACAGGCGGCAGGTGGTAATAATCTCGTGGAAGATGGAGCGCAGGGCTTTGTAGGGAAATATATCGTTATTGTTCTCGCGCAGCCGGTCGTAGATCTCCAGTTCGCGTTGCGGGTCCCATTTGGCCCGGTTAGTCTCGCTCTTCAGCAAGCCGATGTTTTTGGCACAATCAAGACGCTCTTTCAAAAGCTCCAGAATGGTGTCGTCGATTTGGTCAATTCTTTGCCGTACCTTGGGAATGTCGAGTTTGTCTTCCATAGTGCCTGCGTTGTCCACCTCTACGGGTTGCCGGAAAGATTCCTGCGGAAACCGGTTGGATGAGAAATGAAAAAAGAAGGAATAAACGCCGGTTGGTTGGGGCGTAACACGGCGATTTAATGGTTAGCCAGCCACTATAGCATTGATGCGAAATTATGGAAACCTTTATCAGGTACGGGCCGTGAGATGGAGCACAGGGGACTCACCGCCCCCAGTGCTTGAGGGCGATTTCCAAGTCGTTTTGAATCTCCTCCACGCTCTCGTAGAAGATATCTGCTCCGGACGAGAAGTGGAGCAGGATATTATTGAGCGTATCAGGGATATAGGGGAAAAGTTTGTGTAGATTAACCACCCGATGTTTCGAGAGCAGGGAAAAATCCCCAGCATTCAGCGACTCGGCAACCGGAGAGCCGAATGACGGATCTGCTAGAATTTCGCGAAGATGATAATCACCTCGACCAACGAGATAGATCAAGATGTTCCCCAGTTCATACAGATCCAGGGCAAAAGGTTTTTCCGGCAGATAAAAATCGTAGTCAAAGTCAATCCAGTAATAGAGTCCGGTGTTGCGGTCGACAAAAACATGATCACGGCGGATATCCCCATGCCGAAAGCCGTGCTCGTGCAAAAAGGCAATACCCTGGAGGCAGCCGATAAATTGGCTGAGAATATCTGGCAATTCATGGGTAAAATATTGCTCATGGCTGCTATCGGTATGGATGACCTTGTCAAGACGATTGCCGCTCACCGGTTCCAGTACCCGCACCAGATTGCCTACTGTGTCGACCAGGGTTCTGCCTTGCATGAAGTGTGCACGGCCCCGTACCAATTCCAGGACGCGTGCCTCCTTCTGTGGGCTCCGGTAACAGGTGACCGCAAATTGGCCCAGGCGTATGGCAAAGGTTTCCTGGAACTCCAGTTTGAGGATATAGTGTTCCATTGAATCCAGGTCCACAACCTTGGGCACCCAGGGCTTGATCTGTTCGTCGACGCCAAAGCGGCCTTCCTTGGTGTAAGAGGTGATGAGAAAATGGCGGCCTTCAACGCTGATCACATCGCCATAATCTATGGAGGTGAAATCGGTGGTATCCGTATAGACCCGCGAAGGCCTGCGCAAACTACGAGTCACCCGATGGTTGGCAAGGTTCCTGGCCGCCTGCTCGGGAAGGGCGGTCACTCCCGTATAGGCGACCATCAGCCAATGACCCAGACCGCAATGTCGCGGCCGTTATGAATCAGGGCATTGGAGATCGAGCCAAAGAGAAACTCCTCGGCCTTGGAAATGCCCCGTTTTCCCACCACAATAGTACCGTAGCCTTCCTTGGTTTGGAGTTCGAGGATGGCCTCGCTGATGGACTGGCCGCCGGCCATTTGGCAACGGGATGTGACGGCATGAGGGGCAACTCCGCGCCCCTGGAGAATTTTCTTGGCCTGGCCGAAAAGCATCTTGGCCCGTTCCTCCTGTTCAGTGCGGTAATCATCAAGCGATGCGCCGGATTGATAGTAGCCGGGCGCTGGTTCGGGGTAGATGTGGAGTAGGCAGAGGTGGATGTCGGCGAGGTGTCCGGCGATGCTGCCGACATATTCAACGGCATTGGTGGAGCGGTGGGATTCGTCGATGGCGATGATCATTCGTTTCCAGTCACTCATACAGCACCTCCTTAGGGAAGAGGGGTAACTTGGGCTCACAGATCATAGATATCAAAAGATAATCATTTCACCCGGAAACTCAATCCGGGGAAAGGGTAAGTGTTTGTGGCCGGGAGATTATAGGCTGACTTCTCCGGCAGTATGGACAAAAAACAGGCGCCAGGCGTCGGTGGTGTTGACAATGGCTGCGCCGATGGTTTTGCCGTGCCATCCGGTTTTCTGCCAACGCGGTTCTATTTGCAAAACCGGCAGTCCTGGATTGTCACTGGAAAAAACGGTCAGCTTGCCGGCATTTTTATAGAGCTGTTCCGGAAGGTCGCACAGGCAGATCCCGGTAGGAGAGATATTTCCCAGCATGGCAGTGGCATAGAGGCAACCGTCGGTGACTTGGACCGTGGTATTGCGGAGGGTAACCCGAGGATGTCGACGCTTGTCACTGGTCTCCGGCAGTTGGGCATCTTGTCTTTTTGGGGCAAGGACATGGGCGGGAAGAGCAGAGACTATCGACCCCAGGCTTGATCGCATTCGCTGGACCCGTCGCTGCATTTTGTTGAGCAGACCGGCAGGTGATTTTATGGAATTGTTTGGGTCCATGGAGGTTATCCTCTCCGCAGAGCATTGAACAACAGGGGGCCGAGGCCATGAGATTGTGTTCGTTCTCGCAACCGGTCACAAAAACAAGATCACAAGAACGACGGGTCAATCTTTGTCAGCTGCTATTTTTGAGGTGCGTATCTTTTCGATTTTCTGATTTTTACAAGATCGTTATGATCGAGGATGGCTTATTATAGGTGAGGCCGGGGTAGACGCAAAGAAAAGAATGATGACGTCGTAAAAACTTCGATCTCCTGCGTCGCAGCGTTTTCCCCGACGCTCGACATACTTTATGTATGCCTTCGAGTCGGTAAAATCGCTGCTCCCTGTATACCTGTGTTTTTACCTAGTGCCTGAACGAGAATTAAAAAATATCGATAAATCAGAGTGTTATTATAACGGCCGTAGGTGAAGAAAATTTGATCGCAGGCAATAAGGATAGCGGAGTATTGATGTAACATATTGATTATTATG
>JAQUEZ010000124.1 GCA_028684915.1 Desulfobulbus sp. | reverse complement strand
AGGCTGAGAATTAAATACCGACCAAATTGGGGACAATGATCCTCGCCTCCTCAGGAGGCAAGAGGCAGACTAACCCCCTTTTAGGGGTAAACACAAAACCACCCCCTCTGGGGGTGGATTCTTTATTGATATTACGTTAAATAATAACAAAATTCGAGAAGCTTGGCAAGCAAAAACAGGGCAATTAACCTGTAAATTTAGGCAGTTAAGCGAAAATACTTTTTACGAGGCCATCATTTTTGGCAAAGAGTATTTTTCCAGCCCCCGTCCCTTCCGGTTTCCCTCTCAGGGACGAAAGGTGGGGGGGCTTTTTATTGGCGGTTTCACCAACGCCCCTGTATCCTAGAGGAGATGATACGCGGTTATTGATCTATGAGCTGTGAGCGGCGATTGTTAAGCGTGGTGGAAGCACGCTCGACGATACCGCCGTAAGGGAGTTCTGTATGAAAACCAACCTGACCCTGATTGGAATGCCCGGTGCCGGTAAGAGCACCGTGGGTATTATTCTTGCCAAGAATCTCGGGCTTGGCTTCATCGATACCGATGTCCTTATCCAGATCAACCGTCAGAAAACCCTGCAGCAAATCCTGGATGAGTCGGATCATCTCAACCTACGTGCCATTGAAGAGGAGGAAATCCTCAAGCTCAACATCACTCACCATGTCATCGCCACCGGCGGCAGTGCCGCTTACAGCGAAAAAGCCATGACCCACCTTCAGCGCAGCTCGACCATTGTTTTTCTCAAGGTTTCCTATGAGGAGATCGAGCGGCGCATCCGTAACTTTGCCACCCGAGGCATTGCCAAATCCAAGGAGCAGACTTTTCATGAACTCTTTGATGAGCGTCAGGTGCTCTACCGCCGCTATGCGGAAATCGTGCTTCCCTGTGACGGGCTCAATCAAGAACAAGTCGCTGAAGAGATTTCCTCTCGTCTTTTGCCTATTTTGCACAGATAATTCGTAACATGCTGTATCGGTAGTATTTTTTTGTTAGGTAAAATTACCTATTCTTTGACATTTAATTCTGGTGGCCTCTACAATGTGTTCAGAGGTCAAGAGAGGGATCGCTGTTTCTGTTATTTGGGGATGGCGAAGCGCTTTTTAACAGGGGTTCTTTCTGTGGATGAAAATCATCGGACAGGAAAGAAAATTATTCAAGGGGTAGCTTATGAACATCTCATCCATTCGTTTCAAACTCATTGTCGGTGGTATTCTCATTGTCCTGCTACCGCTTGCCGTAAGCGGATATGTAGCCAAAAACAACTCTGCCAAGGCGGTCACCCACTACAGCAAAGCCAATGCCCAGTCAATTGCTGATGGGTTGGCGATGCAGGTGACTGCAACCCTAGAGGGGGAACTGAAATTTGTGACCGCCTTTGCTGGTCGGACTCAGGTGAAGCTCGTCGCTGGGGCTGTGGCAGAGAAGGGGATCGATGGCGCAGGCGAGGCCATCGAGGTTATCAGCCGGGATATGCAAAAACGGTTTGAACAACTGCGGACCAGCTATGATGCCATTATTCTGACCGACGCACAGGGCAAAATTTATGCTTCCGCCAGTGAGAATGCGGAAGAGGTCCGTTCCATCGATCTGGGACGCAACGGACTGTTTGAGCAGGCTCGCAGCAGCGGCAAAGCGGTGAGTGGCGAGGTCGTGCGTTCGGCCAGTGATAATCAGCCGGAAATATTGCTCTGCGCGCCGGTGTATTCGAACAGTGGTTCCTTCCAGGGCGTTTTCGCCGGAACGCTGAAGTTTTCCCTGCTCTCCGATCTGATCACCGGCAAGAAGATCGGCACCACCGGCTACTGCTTCATGAGTAATGAAAAAGGGCTGATTATTGCCCATCCGGATGCCAAAAACGTGCTCCAGCTTGATCTTAAGAGTTTAAAAGGGATGGAGGATATCACCACGGCGATGGTTGCCGGAAAAATCGGTGCTGCATCCTATGTATACAAAGGTATCGATAAGGTTGCTGGCTATGCACCGATCAAACTCAAGGGCTGGAGTATTGCCGCCACGCAGAATGCCAAGGAGTTTCTCGCCAGCGTTGTCTCCCTGCAAAAGACCATTGCCCTGATTACCTTGGCCTCGATTCTCATTGCCGGTGTCCTGATTTTTGTCGCAGCCAGCGCCATTATTAGGCCGATAAACAAGGCTATCGAAGGACTCAAGGATATTGCCCAAGGCGAAGGCGATCTGACCATGCGTCTGGCGGTCACCTCCAAAGATGAGGTGGGAGAGCTGGCCAAATGGTTCAACCTGTTCATTGATAAGTTGCAGCAGATTATCGGCCGCATCAGTGAAAACTCCCGTCAGGTGCATCTCTCGATCAGTGAGCTGGGTGGCATTTCCGCAGCCATGGCCCAGAATGCGGAAGATACCTCCGGCAGGGCCAACAACGTCGCCACTGCTGCGGAGGAGATGAGTGCCAACCTGAACACCGTAGCCGCAGCCATGGAGGAGTCAACCATCAATACCAATATGGTGGCCAGTGCAGCGGAAGAGATGAGCGTCACCATTAATCAGATTGCCCATAATGCGGAACAGGCCCATTCGATTTCAGAAAAGGCAGTGCATCAGGCAGCCAATACCACAGAGAAGATGGCTGAATTGGGCCAGGCCGCCCAGGCCATTGGCAAAGTCACTGAGGCGATAACTGAAATTTCGGAACAGACCAATCTCCTGGCTTTAAACGCCACTATTGAGGCGGCCCGTGCCGGTGAGGCGGGCAAGGGATTTGCGGTTGTGGCCAATGAAATCAAGGAACTGGCCAAGCAGACTGCTGCCGCTACCCTGGATATAAAAAATCAGATTGCCGGAGTTCAGGGGACGACCAAATCCACGGTGGAGGAGATAAAACAGATCAGTAAGATCATTGACAGTGTTAATGAAATCGTGGCCACCATTTCCACCGCAGTCGGTGAACAGTCCGCCGCTACCGAGGAAATCGCCAACAACATCGCCCAGGCCTCCCAGGGCTTGGGTGAGGTCAATGAAAACGTCAACCAGAGTTCTGCGGTGGCTGGTTCCATTACCCGGGATATTGCCGGGGTCAATATGGCCTCCAACGAGATTTCCGCCAGTAGCCGTCAGGTGAAATCGAGTGCGGAAACGCTCAAATCACTGGCCGATGAACTGCAGGGGATCGTCAAAACATTTAAAATTTGATAGCGTCGTAAAAACGCTGCACCTTGAATCTCTTCGTTTTTACTTAGCCATCTCGGCTGAATATTTTGTGAAAAAAACGGCGCGAAAAAGTTCAGACAAAAAAAGCCGGACAGCACCTGCTGCCCGGCTTTTCTTTTCAGAGATTTTCAAGAAGCCGTCTGCGGAGATTACCAGTGGGCTTCCTTGTTGGCTGCAGTCGAATAGGTTACCTTGCCTTCCTTGATGAGGGCAACCGCATCACGGACAGTGCCGGTCACATCGTCGACCACTTTAACGCCACCGGCCTGAAGGGTGGCAAAGGCCTTGGGGCCGCAGTAACCGGTCATCAGCACCTCAGCACCTTTTTCGCAGACCATGGTTGCGGCCTGGATACCGGCGCCTTTGAAGGCGTTGACGTTGCTGCTGTTGTCCAGGGCCTCAAAGTCCATGCTCTCCGTGTTGACCACGACAATATAGGGGGCACGACCGAAACGGGGGTCCACCTCACTGTCTAATAAAACTCCTTTCGATGTAATGGCCACTTTCATGGCGCCTCCTTGCGAGAAAGGATCAGTGTCCGCCGCCGCAAACCTGATCGTTGCTGATTTGGGGAAGTTTGCCAGCCAGGAAATCCTCGACCACCGGTCGGATCTCAGGGCGAACCCCGTCGTGAAATACCTCGATTCCCACCTGACGGAATCCCATCAGGGGACGCATGCCAATGCCGCCGACCACCAGGGCATTGACCCCGGCCTCAGCCAACAGATTGACCGGAACCATGCAACCGCCCTGAACATGCTCTTTGTTGGGGAGGATCGAGACCTGAGTGATCTGACCATCTTCCACATCAAAGCAGGTAAAGACATCGCAATGTCCAAAATGTCCTGCGCGCATGCCGTCTATTCCGCCTTGTCCCTCAGAGGGGATCGCCAATCGTATCATGGGTTTGTTCTCCATACTTATTGAATAGTTGCTTTAAAATCCACAATTCCTAAAGGATTCATGGAAGGTGAGTTGATGATTTTGGCCCAGATGTCCCGGACCAGCTGATGTGTGGCCGTCTCGCCGCCATACTCGAACAGGGTTTTGCCCTCCACCATCGAGTGGGTAAAGATCGGATCAAAGGGCACGCGGCCAACCAGGCTGACATTGCGCTTTTGTGCTGCTTGCTCAATAGCCTGAGCCATTTCCGGGTTGAGATCGAACTTGTTGACCACGATCATGCCCGGGACTTTGAAATGGGCGGCAAGATCGATTACCCGCTCCATGTCGTGCAGGCCGGAAACCGTTGGCTCGACCACGATGACCAGGGCAGTGGCTCCGCCGATGGCGGCAATCACCGGGCAGCCGATGCCGGGAGGGCCATCGGTGAGGATCAGGTCGCGGCCGTTGTCCTCGGCCAGCTGTCGAACTTCTTTGCGCACCAGGCTGACCAATTTGCCCGAGTTTTCTTCGGCAATGCCCAGGCGGGCATGGACCATCGGTCCGAAACGGCTGTCCGAAATGTACCATTCGCCACAGTGCTGAACCGGAAAATCGATGGCCTCGGCAGGGCAGAAATCGACACAGACACCACAACCCTCACACCGGATGGGATCGACCTCAAACCTTTCGTTGATGGCGCTGAAACGGCAGAGGGGGAGACAGGTTCCACATCCGGTGCAAAGATCGAGGTTGATCTGGGCCTTGCTGCCGCCCATGAAATCGCTGCGCTTTTTGATTTCGGGTTGCATCAACAGGTGCAGATCTGCGGCATCGACATCGGCATCGCAGAGGATGGAGCGTTGGCCCTGGGCTGCCAGAGCAGCAAATGCTGCGGTCAGGCTGGTTTTACCGGTCCCGCCTTTGCCGCTTATTATCACGAGTTCGCGCATAGCTGGGCCTTGCTCCTGTTGACAATGTGCTCAATTTTTGCAAAAAGTTCGATAAATTGTTCCCGAAATTCGGGCATCTCTTCAACCACCAGATGACCCTTTGAGTAGGCCTCAGCAATGCGCCGGTCAAAGGGGATGGTCATCAGGATGGGGATGTCTTCCTCTTCGGCATAGCGAAACACGGCCTGATCGCCGAGATCGGCCCGATTGACCACCAGCCCCGCCGGAATACCGAGCAGCTTCACCGCTTCCACCGCCAGTTTTAAATCATGGAGGCCAAAGGGGGTGGGTTCGGTGACCAGGAGGACGAAGTCGGTATCGTTCATTGCCGCAATCACCGGGCATGAGGTGCCGGGTGGGGCATCGATGATATTGATCTTTTCGGGGTTTGCCGCAGCCCGCACCTGTTTGATTAGAGGTGGGGACATGGCCTCGCCAACGCGGAGGGTGCCGTTGATGAACCCTATCCCGTCGCGGCTGCCAAAATTAATCGTGCCCAGTACGCGGCCGGTTTCACTGATCGCCCCCTCGGGGCAGACCAGCATGCAGCCGCCGCAGCTATGGCAGAGTTCGGCAAAGACCAGCACTTGCTTGCCGACCACGGCCAGGGCGTTGAAACGGCAGATTTCCTGGCATTTTTTGCAGAAACTACACTTGCTCAAATCTACTTGCGGAACCGGCGTATAGACCTGCTCACTCTTGCGGATTTCGGGCTTGAGGAAGAGGTGGGCATTGGGCTCTTCAACGTCGCAGTCGAGTAGCTCGACCCGCTCACCGAGGGCAAGCGCAAGATTTGTCGACACCGTGGTTTTTCCGGTGCCGCCTTTGCCGGAGGCTATGCTGATAATCATGGTTATACCTTGGGTGCTGGCGTTGTCAGCAGTCCGCTGATTTTCGCCAGTACCGCCAGCAGTTTTTCCGCATCGGCCTTGCCCGGGTGGAGCGGTAACTGCATCAACACGCCGAGTCCTTCGGTCACTTCATGGAACTCCTCATCTGGCTGGGAGCCGACAATAGCAGTATTGGCCAGTGGGTTCACGTTGACGAACTGTTTGACAAAGTCGATTCCGCTCATGTCATCGAGTTGCTCGTCAACGATGACGAGATCGAGGCGTTTGTCTTTCAGCTTTTCAAGGCCCACAGCCCCGGTGGCCACCGGCACCAATTCAACATCCTGTTCCTGCTTCAAGCGATCTACCAGAACGGAAAAGCGGGAAAAATCTTTGGCAACAAATACGATGGTCAATGGATACCTCTTACTGTTGTCCACCAGCTTTCCCTACACAACGTATACGGAAAGCCAGTGGCCGGTTAAAATATTGCTGTTACGATTCGGCTTATCGGTTGCCGCCTCGTCCCCGTCCTCCGCCGCAACGTCCGCCCATGCCTGCGCCGTTGTTGCAGCGGGTGCCTCGTCCCGGACCTGCACCCTGACCAGGATTTTGGCCGGTCACATTGGCCTGATCCCGGTTTGTGGTGTCCTGTTGGGGGATGCCATTCGGGCGACAGCCGCCCAAACCTCGTCCTACTGGTCCGTTTCCTTGCGGACCTCTTCCATCCATACCAGGCATAATGAATCTCCTTATGGGTTGGTGTTTGAGGAGTGCTTGGACACCTATTCTTCCACGTCCAAGGCCGTATCAGCGGGTTGCTCCTCGGGAACCACCGCCGACATCGAAAGTTGAGACACTGGTGAAACAGTCATTTTTTCCGGCGGGAGATGACCCGCGTGGATAGACCGACCCCGACGAATTTTGCCCCGGCAACAGATGTTTTTGCCGCAGCCGGGCATGCGGAAGCTCTTATTTAAGGCTCGGCCCTTGAGAAAATGCTCAAGCACCTGCTGCACATCCCCGGCAATGAAGGGGATCAGTTGAATTCCTGCAGCTTCAATCATTGCCGCTGGCCCTTCGGAAACCGCGCCGCAAATAATGAGCATCACCTGCTGGGCGCGCAGTAAGTGCAACAGTTCCAGGGGCCGTTCCGGATCAAAGGTGATCAGGGAGGTGGTGGCCAGTGTCTTGCCGTTGATTTCCGCGATCAGCAAGGTACGCGCTGAGTCGAAAACCGGCGAAACCCGTTGCCCCCAAACCGTGACGGCTATTTTTTTCCCCGTTTCTCGTGCATTCATACCTGGGATTAAGCACAGGCTGTGCCAAGGCGCAGGTACATTCCTAAAAGATCAGAAACTACTGGATAGAACAAGAAAAATCCTCGTTGGTATGATTTTGAGGGAGGGTTAGGAAGGGCGCACGTGGAACTGTATAGCGACTGTTTGCGACTCTTTAGTGGTGCGATCAGGCGACTGTAGAGTTGCGTGAACCCGGAGTGCGACCGTCGATATCGGGCAGGTTGAGCTGGAGTTTTTTCAGCTTGCGAAAGAGGGTGCTCTTATGCATTCCCAACTCTTTTGCTGTGGCTAAGCGGTTGTAATTGTTGCGCTCAAGGGCAGCAAAAACCACCTCTCGTTCCGTGGCCTGATGAATCTGGCTCATGGAGGAGGGCTGACTGGTGGGCTGGGAATTGCCCGAGGGGGTACTTAGATGTGTGGGGAGGTGGTGCAGGCCGATGGGGCCTTGGGAGCACAGGATAAAGGCGTGCTCGATAATGTTCTCAAGTTCACGGATGTTGCCGGGATAGGCGTGGGCCATGAGGCGCTCTAGGGCCTCGGGTTCTATGCCGCTTACCGCCTTGCCCCGCAGCCGGTTCATTCGGTCGATGAAGCGCTCGATCAACAGCGGGATGTCTTCCTTGCGGTCTCGCAGCGGGGGCAGGGCGAGGCGAACGATATTGATCCGGTAGTAGAAATCGCGTCGAAAGCTCCCCTGGTTAACCATCTCCTCCAGGTTGCGATTGGTGGCAGCGAGGATACGAACATCGATTTTCACTTTTTTGATCCCGCCCAAGGGAAGAAATTCCCGTTCCTCGAGCACCCGCAGCAGCTTGACCTGAAAGGCTGGGCTGGTTTCCCCCAACTCATCGAGTAAAATGGTACCGCCTTCGGCCAGGTTGAAATAACCGGGTTTGTCCTTGGCTGCGTTGGTAAAGGCTCCGGCCTTGTAGCCGAAGAGTTCCGACTCTAGCAGGGTATCGGGCAGGGCGCCGCAGTTAATAGCAACAAAGGGTTTGTTGCGGCGACTGGAGAGATCGTGCAGGGATTTGGCCATGATCTCCTTGCCGGTGCCGGTTTCGCCCTCGATGAGTACGGTGGAATCGCTCTCGGCGATCTGCGGCAGCACGGCAAATATTTTTTTCATTGCATGGCTGCAACTGACCATGTCGCCCTGGCGGAAACTGCCGCTTAGTTCCCGGCGCAGTTCCTCGACCACGGTGTTGTCGCGAAAGGTCTCGACTCCACCAAGAATTTCTCCGGACTCATCCTTGAGCGGTGCAGTGGAAACAGAGATGGGAATCCTTTTCTTTTCACTGTTGATAATGTAGGTGGAGCTGCTGACAAAGCTACGGCCTTCCTTCATCGTCCGCCTGAGGGCACAGTTACCCTCGCACATGTTGGAACGGAACACCTCCCAGCAATAGCGACCGATAGCCTCTTCGCGCGTCACTCCGGTGATTTCCTCAGCCGCGCGATTAAACGACATGATGCGCCACTCGTGGTTAACGGTGAACACGCCATCGGAAATGGACTCGAGGATTATGTCGGTAACGCCGCTGATAGGTTTGTTGTTGGCCATGGTGATGGTTGTTTTGTTCGCCGAGAGGAAATGGTGTTGGCTTCTTGATAATCAGCGCCGGAATGAATGGCAAGGTTGAGCGGTCTGATTCTACACTATTGTGGTATCTTCATCCGATGTTTTTTTTCCCTTGCACAAGCTGAATCCGTATTGTACCTACTGGTATGTAAAATTATAAAAGGCGGTAAATTGTATGGATGCACGTGAGCGATTGATCAAAAGTACCCAGGCCTTGCTGTGGGAAAGAGGCTATATCGGTACCAGCCCCAAGGCGATTCAGCAGCGGGCCGGTGTCGGGCAGGGAAGTATGTATCACCATTTCAGCGGGAAGTCAGATCTGGCCCTGGCGGCGATTGAACGCTGCTCCGAACAAATCAAATCCTTTGCCGAGAATAAATTGACCGGGCCGGGAACTGCCTATGAACGGATCGAGGCCTTTTTGCTCCAGGAGCGTGAGGTGCTGCAAGGGTGCCAGTTGGGGCGGCTGACCGCGGATCCGGAAATCGTTGCCAATCCCGAGTTGCATGGACCGGTGGATCAAACCTTTGACTGGCTGCGGCAACGCCTGGCCGAGGTGATTGTCCAGGGCAAGGAGAATGGCGAGCTCGAATCCTATCTGCATGTTGCGGATACGGCGGCAGCGATAGCCGGCATTCTTCAGGGGGCTTATGTCCTGGCCAAGGCCGCTGGCAACGATGAGCCCTACTACAGCGCTGTACGCGGCATGCTGGCCATGCTTAAACCCCGTGGTGGTAGTTGAAAACCCGGATCAACACCTCTCAGAGGGGTTGCCGAACACATTGATGAGAGTATTTTCGCTCGTTCTTGAGCGACATTGATTGACCAATTTTTAAGGAGTGAACTTTATGAGCGCGAAAAAGATTGTAGTGATCGGCGGATCAGCCGCCGGTGCCAAGGCTGCGGCCAAAGCCCGACGGCTTGATGAATTTGCAGATATCACCATCATTCAGAAGGCCCCGGATCTGTCCATGGCCTCCTGCGGCTATCCGTACTATGTGGGTGGTGTGTTCAACGATCGCAACTCTCTATTGTGTACCCCTGCCGGTGTTGTCCGCGATCCGGTCTTTTTTCAGAAAGCCAAGAAAATAAAAGCCCTGGTTGAAACCGAGGTCGTGGCGATCAATCGGGCGGATAAAGCTGTCCTCTGCCGCAACGTCAAGAGCGGGGAAGAGCAGACCATCGCCTATGATAAATTGGTGATTGCCACCGGTGCCCGCGCTAACATGCCGCCCATTCCCGGCATCAAACTTGCGGGGGTCTCAACCTTGGTCTCCATGGCTGATACCGACTATCTCCGCGCTATCCGCGACAAGGGCGAGGTGAAAAAGGCGGTGGTCATCGGTGGCGGACTTATCGGGGTTGAGGCCTGCGAGGCTCTGCAGGGCTCTGGCATTCAGGTGACCGTGGTCGAGGCGGTCGATCAGGTGTTGACCTTTCTCGATTGGGATCTGGCCAAACTCGTGGAGAACCACATGAAGGCCAAAGGTGCCCAGGTCATGACCGGCAAGGGCGTGGCCGAATTTGTAGGCGAGGGTGGCAAGCTCACCGGAGTCAAGCTGGCCGACGGGACGGTGATTGACTGTTCTCTGGCGGTTATGGCCATCGGCGTTCGTCCAAACAGTGAGCTGGGGAAAGAGGCCGGGCTTGCTATCGGTAACTTCGGCGGTATCACCGTCGACGAGTACATGCAGACCACCGATCCCGACATTTACGCCGCCGGGGACTGCGTTGAAATTCCCAACCGGATCACCGGTGAGAAGGTATTTGCCCCCATGGGCGACCTGGCCAATCTTGAGGGCCGGGTCATCGGGGAAAACCTGATCAGCGGCAACGTTGCCACCTTCCCTGGCACCATTCACACCGGTATTTGCAAAGTCTTTGATTTTACCGCAGGTTCCACCGGGCTTTCCGAGAAGGCTGCCCAGCGCCTCGGTCTTGAAGGGTATACCACCGTGGTCAATGCCAGCCCGGATAAACCGGGTTTCATGGGCGCCAAGATACTTATCTCCAAGCTGCTGGTCGATAAAAATCAGCGCATCCTCGGTTATCAGTGTGTGGGGCTGGGCGATGTTAGCCGCCAGATCGCCACTGCGGCCATGGCTATTCAGGGGCAGCTCAAGGTGGCTGATGCGATCAACGCCGACCTGCCTTATGCCCCACCGTTTTCACCGGCCATCGATCATTTCATCTCCGCCTGCCATATCATGGAGAATAAACTGAAAGGGCGGATGACCGGAATCTCAGCGGTTGAGGTCAAAACCAAACTGGATGCAGGGGAGCAACTTTTTTTCCTTGATGGCCGTAATCCCAACGAGTTTGAAGAACTGGAACTGGGGATTGGTGAGAAGCTGATTCCGCTGGGTGCTCTGCGCTCGCGTCTTGCCGACCTGCCTGCAGACAAAAATGCCGAGATCATCTGCTTCTGCAAGATCTCGCTGCGCGGTTACGAGGCCGAGTGCATCCTTCGCGCCAATGGCTTCACCAACATCAAGGTCATGGAAGGCGGTATTATGGGCTGGCCTTACGCTCGGAAAAAGTAAGAAGAAATTGGAACAAGCCTACGCGCACGGTAAGGACTATTCCGCGCAAGCGGTTCCGGTCCTTGCCGATTTTTTTTTTATGGCCGACTCTCAAGGTGTGGGCAGGAACGCCCACAGGGGAGAAGGACAACCGCAGGCTTACCAGGTTTCGGAGAGATCCCTGAGTTGAGTGTGGATTTCAGCCATCTGCTCCTTGACCCGGCGAAAGCTCTTAACCACCATCGGGTCGAAATGTTTGCCCCTTTCTTCAATAATCACCGACTCGGCATGTTCCTTGGATAGGGATCCTTATACGGTCGGCGGGATCGGAGCACGTAGGTATCGGCCAAGGCGACGATACGCGCGGACAGGGGAATGGCTTTGCCCCTGAGTTTGTCGGGATAGCCGCTCCCATCCCAGCGTTTATGGTACCAGGAGGCCATTTGATGGGTCAATAACAGGTCGGTTGAACCAAGTTTCCCAATGGAGTTTTTGGAGGATTTTACCCCCCTTCTGGGTATGTTGTTGGATTAGTTCCAATTCGCGTTGGGGCAACCGACCACGTTTGTTGAGCAGCCCATCGGGTACGTTCATATTGCCGATGTCATTGAGGACGCTGGCGTTGCCTAGGTCTTAGACAATCTGTCGGCTCAGCCCCAATTCAGGATGCTGCTGGTGCAGATCTTCGGCAAGCAGTTTGTACTGATCTTCAAGCCGCAGCAGTCGTTGTGCTCCCTGGAGCCGCAGCTCCAACTCCTCTCGTAAAATAAGCTTGTGGACAAAGTCATCGGCTCCTGCACCGAGGGCTTTGAGCAGCCATTCCTTGTCGTCGATCCCTGTCAGCACCATAAGGTAAGTATAAGCTCTTTTCCAGAGTGCGAATAGCCCTGACCACCTCCACCCACCATAAGCTTATATCCCTGGGAGGTCAGTTGGCTGAGCAGCATTTGGCGTTGGGTGAGCTCGTCTTCGATGACGAGAACAGCGGGTTGGCGAAACAGGGCTGCTGGCATGGGAAAACTCCTTGGAAAATAGAAGGCAATCCATCTGATTTACAGACATTGTAGGGAGGATGGGACGAAAGAGTTAATTGAAAAAGGAAGTGCAAACAGAGGGATGGGGGATTTTATCAGCCATTCTGTGCAGATGGGAGGGCGTTGTCGCCCTCCTTGTTAAGGGTGGGGTACTCAGCTCTTGCCGAAAAAAAACTTTACTATCCCGGTTTGAAAATGTAATTGAGCGGGTTGTGGTTATTTTTAATGGCGTCGTAATAAAAAAACTTCGATCTACTGCGTCGCTACATTTTTCCCGACACTCAGTCTATCGTATGTATGTTTTTACACCGGGGGAAATGCTGCTTTTTGTATAACGGTGTTTTTACTCAGCCACCTCACATTATCTGACGGATGTTTTGCGCGTCCATCATTTGCGTCGTTTTCTCCCGAAAGACACCATGTGCACGGCTTGATAAGGATTTTTCCCCAAGCCGAGGCAATCGTTTGCCTCCGGCATCACGGCATCCATGCCTTGTGAAGTTGCAAGGGAAAACGTGCGGGCAAGATGATCGCTCTTGCTGTGGCCTCCAAAAAAGTGCGAAAAAGGACGTTGATATATTAGTAACGCACCGTATTTGCGATGCCCGGTTGCTCGGGTTTTGTTTTTGACGAGTTCATCTCCACTGACGCTTTCAATAATTTTGGTTCAGGAACCTCCCGCAATGAAAACAATCGCGACCTTAGGTCCGGAATACTCTCAATCCTGGCAGGCAGCCGTTTTATTCGACAAAGAGGCGGAGATACGCCTTTACCCCCATATCAAGGCGTTGCTCGATGCCTTTGCAGGTGGTGAAATCGAGTATGCCATTCTGCCGGTATACAACACTCGTGAAGGCGAAAAAAAACAGTACTTCCGGTTTTTTGATCAGGTCCGATCCGGCTATTGGGTGGATAACGTTCTCTTGCACTCCAACCTCTCCTTAGGGGTGTTTGATAAGGAAGATACTCTTGACGATCTCAAGATGCTGGTGGGCAAACGGGAGGTGTTTAGTCAATGCGAGGAGTTCCTGGAGAACCGTTTACCCGGCGTATCCGAAATGAGTGTGCTCGATGTCGGCCAGGCCATAGCTGAAATTCAGCTGAGCGGCCAGACCCGGGGCAAAGCGGTTATCGAAAATGCCGAAACCCTGACGGCATACGGCCTGCGTATTATTGAGCGCGAAGTCGCACCGCATAACCGGACCCGCTATGCGGTGCTTGGCCACGCCCTGGCCCCAACCACCGGTTACGATGCCACCACTCTGATCACCGAACCTCTGGACGACCGGGTCGGTTTGTTGGTGGATATTCTCAACGAATTTTCCCGGCGCGGCATCAATATCGCTGATATGCGCACCGAAAACGATATCAAGACCCAGAAGTTGCGAATATATATCGAGGCAGAGGGGCATATCTCCAGTGACAACATGGGCGCTGCCATTGCCCATATTGAATCGCGGGTGATCCAGCAGCAGGGCATGATTCGCCTTTTGGGCAGTTTTCCCCGGGTGGACATGCGAACCAAGTACATCAAGTCCTTTGGCTTTATCGGTACCGGTGCGATGAGTAAATGGTTTGCCGATCGTCTGGCCAGCGAAGGCTACGAAGTGATGATGACTGGGCGAACCTCCACCCTACGACCCGAAGAGATGATCGGCCAGGTGGATGTGGTGGTGATCTGCGTGCCCATTTCGGTTACCTCGGCAGCCGTACGCCGCTACGGACCGTTGTTGGCTGCGGGGAAGGCCTTGATCCTTCTGGCGGGTGAATCCGAGGACACCATTAAGATGGCACTGGAAACCACCAATGAGGATGTTGAGGTCATGCTGGTGCATAATCTTTGGGGACCGCAAGCGGCAACCATGAAGGACAAAAACGCCATTGTGGTCCGTACCTCGCGTAGCGGCATGTTCTGTAGTGAATTCGAGGCTTTTTTGTACAAGCACGGTGCCGATATCTTCCACGATTCGCCCAGCAAGCACGATTTGCTTATGGGTATCGGTCAGAAGTTGCCCACTATGATTTCGGTGGCTCTGGCCATGACCCTGGGGGAGAATGGAATCACCAGCGACGATATTGCCAGCCACTGTACCCTGACCTCGCTCTATCCCATCTTGGCCATGTCCCGGGTACACTCACAGAATCCGCGCACCTATGCCGAGATCATGTCCACCTCGGGCGACAGTCGCAAAATCGTGATCGATTTCGCTAAAAACCTGCGCCAGGTGATGGGCATGGCCGACGAGGCCTCGATCAAGGAATTGTGTGATCTGATCGACCAAAATGCCGACCATCTCACCCCGACCTTCCTCCAGGCCAGGATGCGCCAGGCCAAGGCCGTGGATGATGTGCTGGGGCGAATGCTGTAACCCGAAGGATAAATCCGGGGTGTAAGGGTTCGGTTGACCGCAGCCGGGTCAATGGTTATTTTATCGCCATGCTCGAATCTCGTCGTATAAAACTCTTTTTTCTAGTGCTTTTTGCCCTCTGGTGCATCCTGTCGTTGCTTCGACCGGCCGGACAAATCGGTGGCAGCTGACCTAGTGTACACGTACCGCCGGTCGGCGGTCCCCCCTGTCCCTTGCCTAGGGCAGAGAATGTAGTCCAACCCTAAGGAGTTACTGCTCATGTTGTCCAACGTGATGAAATATGCTGAAGAAAAACACTACTGCCCGCACTGCAGCGGCGATCTTGTCCTCTGCCATGCCCCGGCGGTCCATGTCGGCGACGGGTTGGGATGGGGCACGGAATATCTTTTTATCTGCCTCAATGATTCCTGCCCTCTTTTTGTCAAAGGTTGGGATTACATCGCTAATCAGTACGGCCATGTGGGATCATACCGTTACATGGAGATTCCTAACTCCAAAGAGACCTATACTATGATGGTGGCTGGTAAAGATGCCTTTACCGGCAGTATCGTCGATATCGAGGCGCTCAAACGGCAGAACGCACGCTATGTAGAGCAACAAAAAGCCCTGGCATTGATGGAAACCGCAGTGGAGGATAAAAATCTGCAACCGGTCATGACCATTATTCTTGATGAATCTGCGAAAGTTGACGACCGAAAACGTGCGCTTGAGATGCTGGTGGCCTTAAATGATTTGGCCTGTCTGGATCCCCTGCGCAATCACACCTTCCGTGACGAACACCTGGCTATGGAGACGAATCTGGCGCTGAAGAAAGTGCTGGCTGGCAACTACGTCAAGGAGTGCCCGTTCTGCTCCGAGTTGATCAAAGCCCAGGCAAAAAATTGTAAACACTGTTCTCGTGAGTTGGCCGGATAAAATTCTGCTTGCCAAATAGATGGCGTGTGTGTATATAAGCGCACGTTTGCGTGGTGAGCGTAGCTCAGCTGGTGGTAGCACCGGGTTGTGGCCTCGGAGGTCGTGGGTTCAAGTCCCATCGCTCACCCCATTCAATTGTCTAAAGAAGACCAAAGAAATCAATAAACCCGCTTCCTCATTGAGAAAGCGGGTTTTTTTGTTGTCTAGTAGTGTCCAGGTAAATCCATTGACAGCGACGAGTAAGTGGGGGTAATCTCAGGGGTAACTCGATATATAGATAAGATGGTTACCCCTATGAAGTCGACAAACATCGCAATATCAAAGGCTAAGGCAACAGATAAAACCCAAAAGATCTTTGACGGCGGCGGTCTCTTTTTGGAGATCACCACTAAAGGGGCGAAACGATGGCGGTTCAAATACCGTTTCGGAGGAAAAGAGAAACTTATTTCCCTTGGGTTATATCCTGAAATTTCACTCAAAGATGCCGGGGAGAGGCATCTGGAAGCAAGAAAGCACCTTGCTAATGGAATTAATCCCAGTGAGATAAAAAAAGCTTTCAAATCAAATGTCGCAGGAGAATACAGCTTCCGAAACATTGCCCTTGAATGGATTGCCTTAAAATCGCCGGGATGGTCACCGTCGCATCGGGAAAAAACTTTGACCATTTTGGAAAAAGATGTCTTCCCGTACATCGGTGACATACCAATTGATGAAATTTCGGCAGCCGAACTCCTGGTGGTATTGAAACGTATCGATGCCAGATCCAGTGCTACCGCTCGAAAAGCCTATTCGTCATGCAAGCAAGTCTTCATACACGCCATTCCGTCTGGTAAAGTCATTGTCTCTCCCGCCGAAGGTCTCCATAATCATCTAGCTCCAAAAATCGTCAAACATATAGCAGCGCCAACAACCCAAGAGGCAACGGCGCGACTATTACGAGCAATTGACGTTTATCATGGAAGTTTCATTGTGCATTGCGCTCCGGCTTCCTCCGGACGGTCCCTCGCGGTTCCGCCCTTGCCTTCGGCTAGTATTTATGGTCCTATCTCGCGATAGTACCAGGGTTTACATACAGGGGATTTACACCCCATAAGATCACGCCCATGCCGGGCGTACACAAAAAAAATACAGGGGACGCAAAAAGCAGCGCCCCTGGTTTAAAACGTTATGTGCCCAAAATACAAATGGAGATATAGCTGTGAATGGTAATCAAATTGGCCTGATACTCTTAATAATTATATGGGGTTTCAATGGTAACAGCATTTCCCGTTTTGTCCCTTGGGCCACCAATGTGAATCACGCTGAGGGCTCTGTGGGGGGTATCTGTGGGAGTGGAAGGTATATTTGCAGCGCCTTCTCTATCCGCAGGTCGCAAGTATCATGT
>JAQUEZ010000123.1 GCA_028684915.1 Desulfobulbus sp. | reverse complement strand
ACCGTACCAATGCGGTTATCACCAATGATGAAGGTGGGGTTATTTGCCTTGATCACTGGGGGATTAAACGCCTAGCCTACGAAATCAATAAAGAAGTTCAAGGGTATTATGTATACCTGAATTATGCAGCCTATGGAAAAACTGTCGATGAGATAGAGCGTCTTTTCCGTATTGACGATCGGGTACTGCGTTATTTAACTATCAAACTTGGCGACTCAATGAACGCCGAAGCCATTGAGGCCGAAAAACAACGTATTGCCGACAAGGCTGCTGCCCGCGAAAAAGCTCAGGCAGAGGCTGAGGAAGGTGAAGAGTTTGATCGCGACGATATGGATAACGACAGCAGCGAAGATTAATTCGTCCCGCATTAACAGCATATTTCTAAGGAGCAACGCAAATGGCCCAACCAAAAAAGATTTTTACTCGTCGTCGAGTTTGTCGTTTCTGTACTGATAAAGAAGTTACCATTGATTACAAGGATCCGAAAACTCTGAGAAATTTTGTTACCGAGCGTGGTAAAATTATTCCTCGTCGTATTTATGGTACCTGCGCTAAGCATCAGCGCGAACTCACCGAAGCGGTTAAGCGGGCACGCCAATTGGCCTTGCTTCCGTATATGGGTTCGACCCAAGCGTAAGGCTCTTTTCTGCTGGAATGGGATTTTTAGGACTAAACTTAGGGAAAGATGGTGTGCCTCCTGCCCTGCTGTTAGGTCTAAGCGTATTTTTTTTACTGCCGGTAGTTCAACCGGCCCTTTTTGGCTGGTTGAACGGTTTTTCTGCTGCACCGTTACTGTATGTGTTATTGACCTACGGTTATAGCACAGGGCTTTCAGCTACCCGCATAAGCCTTCTTTTTGTAGGCATAGCCGCATTGCTGATGCAACGTATGGACATTTACCTGTTCACGTTAACCTTCGTTCCTTTGGGTTTTGTGCTCTTTTCGAGTGCTCGAAACAAGGAAGCGGCGGCTATCAGCGGTGCAAAAGGACTACTTACCCTAGGGGTAAGTTGGCTCATTTTTTGGACAGGATACGGGGTGATCTCCGGCACCAACCCGTACACCCTGCTCATAAAAGCCCTTGATCTCGGATTTCAACAGACCTTGGATGTATACAATTCCAAGGATGCAGGTTTGTCACCGGAAATGGTGTACCACCTGCAGATAATGACCAATAGTTTGCGTGAGATTGTTCCTCGCTTAATGCCGGGGTTGCTTGCGACAGCAGTACTTCTAGCGGTGTGGTTAAACATGGTTTTGGGCAATCGTTTTGTCGCACGCCATACTCATGCTGCACCGTGGGGCACATACGAAACCTGGAAACTGCCTGATCAACTTGTTTGGGCGCCCATTGCGGCCATATTCACAATCCTTGTTGGCCAGGGTCTACTCAAGGATCTCGGTTTTTGTTTGCTGCTTGTCAGCGGGGTTATTTATTTACTTCAAGGATTGGCAGTTTTCTTTGCCCTGTTGAAACGCTGGAATGTACCAAGCTTTGCACGTTTTCTCCTATACGGCATTTTGCTGATACAGAGTTACAGTCTTCTACTCCTGGCACTGCTGGGATTATGTGATATTTGGTTCAATTTACGACATAAATCGAATGAACGGTGAAAGAGTATCACCTCCTGCCTGCAGCCAACAGCCGGTCGGATGGAACCTTAGCATCGTTACACCATGAGACGATAGAGAAAGAGGATTCTTCAATGGAAATTATATTACGTGAAACAATTGAAACGCTCGGGCTGGAAGGTGACATCGTTAATGTGAAGCCTGGATATGCCCGCAACTTTCTTATTCCTCGCCAAAAAGCTGTCTTGGTAAACAAGGCATCCATGGCACGATTGGAAAAAGAAAAACTGGCGATCGCCTCCCGTTTGGCTGAGCAGAAGAAACTGGCGGAAGGACTCGCGGCTCAACTTGAGGGTAAGGTTGTCACTATCAGCAAACGTGTGGGTGATGAGAATCGTCTGTTTGGTTCGGTCACCAGCAATGATATTACCCTGGCACTGCAGGATGCCGGTGTAAGCATCGATAAAAAATCCCTTGTTTTTACCGATACGATTAAAGCCATCGGCGAGTACAAGGTTGCCGTGAAAACCGGATACCAGACAACCGCAAGCATCACTGTTCAAGTTGTTCCTGAGACCATCGGCAACGCTTGATAAGCAGCCTTAAGCTCATTCGTGTACACCGCCTTCATTGAACATGGTGTGCAAAGCGGCTGCGAGTAAAGTACGTACTTTACTCGAACCGTAACAGGTTATACCTGCTTTTAAGTGCCTTTTCTGACAACAGAAAAGGCACTTTTATTTTGGGCGTGCCATTCACTGGCTGCCAAGGTATAGTGCGTTCCACACTGTCCATCTCCTAGATTGTTTTTCTAATTTCAAGGCATGCAACAATACACTCCTTCGCTTTCCGCCAGTATTTCCTCGACCATGATCCCGCCACAAAGTATTGAGGCGGAACAGGCCGTTCTCGGAACTGTTCTGTTGCAGGATAAAGCCTTATTAAAAATTGTAGAATTGATCAATGCAGACGATTTTTATCGTGATGCTCACAAATCGATTTTTGCGGCCATGCTCAATTTGTTCGAAAAACATGAGCCGCACGACCTGATCACTGTCACTAGCCTGCTCAACGATCAAAATAAATTGGAGCAGGTCGGTGGCGCCTCCTATCTCGCCTCACTCACCGACATCATCCCTTTTAGCGGAACCCTCATCCACCACGCGCAGATCATTCGAAAAAAATCGGTTCTGCGCAAGTTGATTCAAACCACCTCTGAAGTGACTGCTCGGTGTTACGATACGCAAGATGATATCGAACAACTGATCGATCAGGCGGAAAAAACGATCTTCGAGATTGCCCATTCCAACAAAAGCCAGGGCTTTTATCCCATGTCGGCCATTGTGCCCCGGGCCTTTGATCGAATCACCAAACTTTTCGATAATCAGGAACATATCACCGGTGTCGCTACCGGGTACGATGAGCTTGACCGCATGACAGCCGGGCTGCAACCTTCAGAGTTGATCATCCTTGCCGCCCGTCCTTCCATGGGTAAAACCGCCCTGTCGATGAATATCGTCCAGCATGCCGCGCTTATCGGTAAAGTGCCGGTGGCGGTTTTCAGTTTGGAGATGTCTATGGAGTCGCTTGCTCTGCGTATGCTCTGTTCCATAGGCAGAATCGACTCCCAGCGCATGCGAACGGGAAAACTCCATGACAACGACTGGCCCAAGCTGACAAGGGCAACAGGCATGCTCGCCGACGCTCCCATTTACATTGACGATACGGCCGGACTCACTGTGCTGGAGATGCGGGCTAAAGCTAGACGGCTTAAATCCGAACACAACCTTGGCATGGTTGTCGTGGACTATCTGCAGTTAATGCAGGGTAAAAGCAATTCAGAGAATCGGACGCAGGAAATTTCTGAAATTTCCCGCTCTCTCAAGGCTATGGCCAAAGAGCTGAACGTCCCTGTCGTCGCACTCTCGCAGCTGAACCGCAGCCTGGAAAACCGTACGGATAAACGCCCACAGCTTGCAGATTTACGTGAATCAGGCGCCATTGAACAGGACGCTGATGTTATCATGTTCATTTACCGGGATGAAGTTTACAACCGGGCTGAGGATAACCCCAACCGTGGTCTTGCCGAACTGATCATCGGCAAACAGCGTAACGGCCCTACCGGCATGATTAAGTTGACCTTTCTTGGTGAATATACCACCTTTGAAAATTACACGAGCCGTCTTTCCGGTCCATCCTACCAACCGGAACCGGACATGGCTGCCGAAATCGATTTTAATTAAATTCCCCTCACCTTAACCATAAACACGCGCACATTCGTCATGCAGATCAACGATAAATACGATTTCAAGGACATTGAACAACGTTGGCAGCAACGCTGGGAAGAAGATAAGACGAACAAAGTTACCCATGAGCCGGGACGCCCCAAATATTATGTATTGGAGATGTTTCCCTACCCTTCCGGCCGCATTCACATGGGACATGTGCGCAACTACTCCATAGGCGATGTGATCGCCCGCTATAAGCGGATGCAAGGATTCAACGTCCTCCATCCTATGGGTTGGGATGCCTTTGGTCTGCCGGCCGAAAACGCGGCGATGAAGCGAGGAATCCACCCCGCTTCCTGGACCTACGACAATATCGACTATATGCGCGGCCAGTTGAAGGCCATGGGACTCAGTTATGACTGGGAGCGTGAACTGGCCACCTGTCGACCGGAGTATTACCGTTGGGAGCAAACGCTTTTCCTGGAGTTGCTTGAACGCGGGCTCATTTATCGTAAAGAGACCACGGTCAACTGGTGTGATGACTGCCAGACGGTTCTTGCCCGCGAGCAAGTCATTGATGGAACCTGCTGGCGTTGTGATCAACCGGTTCTGCCGAAAACCATGTACGGTTGGTTTTTTAAAATTACCGATTACGCCGAGGAACTGCTCGCCGATCTTGATAAACTCACCGGCTGGCCAGAGAAGGTGGTCACGATGCAGCGCAACTGGATTGGTAAAAGTACCGGTCTTGCCTGCGATTTCAAAGTCGACGGCAGTGATGAATCTATCACTATTTTTACCACTCGGCCGGATACAATTTTTGGTGTGAGTTTTATGTCGCTGGCCGTCGAGCATCCCCTGCTTAAAACCTTGACCGAAGGGAAGCCACAGCAAGAGGCGGTCCAAGCCTTTGTCCAGGAGACGCTCATTGCCAAACAGCGTTCAACCCTAGACCAAGAGCTTGAAAAACAGGGCGTTTTCACTGGAAGTTTCTGCATCAATCCTTTTACCGGTGATCGGGTTCCCATCTATGCGGCTAATTTTGTCCTCATGGAGTACGGGACCGGTGCGGTCATGGCGGTTCCAGCACATGATCAGCGCGATTTTGAATTCGCCCGCAAATATGAATTACCGATAAAGGTGGTCGTGCAACCCGAGGGCGAGCCTTTGGATCCTGCAACCATGATCGAAGCTTCTGAGGGTCCTGGCGTGTTGGTGGCCTCAGGTGCCTTTTCCGGTGTCAATTCAACAGAGGCCAAGCAGGCAATTATCGAACAAGCCCAACAAAAGGGATTTGGGCGGCCGCTTGTGACCTACCGATTGCGCGATTGGGGTATTTCCCGTCAACGCTATTGGGGCGCGCCGATTCCTGTGGTTCACTGTGACCATTGCGGGATAGTCGCTGTTCCCGCATCAGAGCTCCCGGTTGTTCTGCCAGGTACCGGTGACTCCAAGGGTAACCACAGCCCGCTCCATCAACAGGAAGATTTTATCGCCACCACCTGTCCGACCTGCGGCAAGCCTGCCCGGCGTGAAACCGACACTATGGATACCTTTGTCGAGTCTTCCTGGTATTTTGCTCGTTACACCAGCCCGCGTAATACCAAGGACCTTGTTGACCGCGATGCGGCCGCCTACTGGTTGTCGGTTGATCAGTACATCGGCGGAGTTGAACACGCCATTCTTCATCTGCTTTATGCTCGGTTCTTCACCAAATTGCTCCGTGATCTCGGCTATCTACAAGTCGATGAACCTTTTACCAATCTGCTCACCCAGGGAATGGTCATCAAAGATGGGGCAAAGATGTCCAAATCTAAGGGGAATGTGGTTGATCCCAATGACCTGATCGAGCAATACGGTGCGGATACGGTTCGCCTGTTCTCTCTCTTTGCTGCCCCTCCGGAACGTGATCTGGAATGGAATGCCCAGGGGGTTGAGGGTTCCTCACGATTTCTAAACCGGGTGTATCGGATGGTGGGGCAGAATTTTCCTTGTTTCAGTGAACATACCGAGGTGAACCTTGACGCGCTCAATGAATCCTCCCGTGCACTGCATCGGAAAACTCATCAAACCATTCGTCGGGTCACTGAAAGTATAGAAAGCAATTTTCATTTCAATACGGCGATCTCCGGTGTCATGGAACTGGTCAACTTGGCAAGTTCTACCTCTTCCGAAGCAATCGATGCGGCTGTGCAAAAAGAAACCCTGGAGACCATCCTCACCCTGCTCTTTCCCATGGTACCCCATTTTTGCGAGGAATTATGGGCATTGACCGGCCATAAACAACAGCTGCATTTTTCGAGCTGGCCTAGCTATAACACTGAGGCGGCGAAGGAAGACGAGCTGACGATTGTGGTGCAAATCAACGGTAAGGTTCGAGTTAAATTGCAGGTGCCCACGGATATAGAAGATGGTGAGCTACAGCAACAGGCCCTAAATGATGAAAAAATTCTTAAAATGATGGACGGCAAACAACCGAAAAAGGTTATTGTGGTGAAAAAGAAGCTGGTTAATATTGTCCTCTGAGCCCTCCCTTCACTCTGCACCTTATTAACGGAAAACCATGATGAAAAAACATGCCCTGCTCACCGGCCTCATGCTGGCCTGCCTGCTGCTAGTGGCCAGCTGTGGATACTACTTTCCTCATGTGTACGAGGGGCCTCGGCGGGTCATCTATATGCCTTCGTGGAAAAACCGGACCAACAAACTCAATCTGGACATGAAAATTTACCAGTCGTTGT
The DNA here is from genome assembly GCA_028684915.1 of Desulfobulbus sp. The sequence goes on along the minus strand of JAQUEZ010000123.1, from coordinate 10,484 downwards.
CCCGTTGGTTCCACAAGACGCAGGCAGTCGATCTGACAAAGGAAAAACTTGGTGCCGATTACGCCCTTTCCGGAGAAATCCTGGCTATCGATTTGCCCACCATCTCATGGAACACCAATTCGGATGCCACTGGAACCAAGGTTAAACTTTTCGTCCGTTATTCATTAAAGGATTTGAAAAGCGGCAAAATTCTCTGGGATGAGAATAATAAGCTCTACACCGCCGATTATACGGTCCAGGTGGCCAACAGTGCCGCAGATGACGAAGCCTTGTCCAAGATTATCGATGATATGTCGGAGATCATCTTTCTCGGTACCTTAAAACAGTTACGCAAACAGTCAGTGCAAACAACGCCCTGATTTCTCCTCAATTTCTTTTGTCCAAGGCGTCATGGAGTATTCCTCGACGCCTTTTTCTTTAGTCGCCGCATGGAGCACAGCAAAACGTCGTACCCGTCTTTATCCATAGGCACCCTTCGCCTGCCGTCCACACTTCTTCTGGCACCACTCGCCGGGTATACTGATCTTCCCTTTCGCCTTATCTGCAAGGAAAACGGAGCAGCACTTTGTTACTCGGAAATGATCAGCTGCCATGGCCTGCTCTACGAGCAGAAAAATACCTATGAGCTGCTGCAAAGTGTCCCCCAAGAACGGCCCTATGCAGTACAACTCTTTGGCAGTGAGCCTGACTCAATGGGTCGAGCAGCAGCCATTATCTCACAACTACCCGTGGATTTGATTGACATCAACATGGGATGCCCGGTTCGTAAGGTGATAAAAAAGGGATGCGGGGCCGCTCTTATGAAGGATCCCGATCAGGCCGAAGCGATTATCCGTGCCGTCTGCGCCAATACGGATCTGCCGGTCACAGTAAAATTTCGCAGCGGCTGGACCCATGAGGCCATTAATGCTCCTGAATTCGGACAAATGGCCCAGTCTGCTGGCGCAAAGGCGCTTACCATCCACGGCCGCACCTGGTCCCAAGGATTTGGCGGTAAGGCCGACCGAAGTGTTATCGCAGCGGTCAAAGCCGCAGTGTCCATACCGGTGATCGGCAACGGCGATGTGCTCTGCTTTGCCGACGGGCTTTCAATGATGGAGGAAACCGGCTGTGATGCAGTGATGGTTGGGCGCGGATCCTTGGGCAATCCCTGGTTGTTCAGCCCAGAAGGGAAACCGGCGACACTTGGCGGGCGAATGCCGGTCATTGAACGCTATCTGCAGTTGACGGAGCAGTTCCTGCCTCTGGAAAGGGTTTTGTTCAAGGTCAAAAACCACACGGCTAAATTTCTCAGCGGCATTCTCGGAGCATCCTCTCTACGCCATGCCCTGTATGCCTGCGAGGACATGGCGGCTGTCAGAACGCTCTTGGCAGAGCAACTGCGAAACGAATAAGGATCGTACAACACAGCTTGACAAGATGTAGCGTTTTCCCCGATGCGAAGGTATCCAGAAAGGAGGTCAACTCTCGAAAAGAACCTTACCCACAGAGGAGAGTAAAGTTTACGCCGCAATCGTTATTTGTTGATTGTTTGGGATTGAGGCGCGATCAATTTGGGTTGCTTAATGTTTTCCACCCGACGATAGAGATCAAGAGAAAAGGCCTGGGCCTGGTTGAGTTCCTCCCAGGACATATCCACCATCAAATCATTTCGATTGATTGCTGCCGTGGTGTTGCCGCGACTGGCTGCGAGCGAGTACCAAGCATATCCCTTGGAGCGATCGGTGTTGGTCCCCGTACCGTTGGCGTACATCATGCCGGTATTGGCCTGGGCTATGGGATCTCCTTGCAAGGCCGCTTTTTCATAAAGGGCAAGCGCCTTGGTATAATCACGATCCCCACCCAGACCGTGGTAATGCATGTAGGCTAAATCGACTTGGGCCGACATGTCGCCTTGCTCAGCTCCTCTGCTGAGCCATTTTTTAGCCTCAAGGAAATTTTGCGGCACAGTGAAGCCCCTTAAGTACATCGATCCGATAATGGCTAAGGACTCGGGGGTTGTCTTTCCACCCTCAGCGGCCTGCATCAGCCATTTGAAGCCGCTACGCTTATCCGGGTCTACTCCCTGTCCCTGGAAGAGCATCCCCCCGTAAATATATTGTGCCTCCGCATCCCCCTTTTCCGCTGCCTGCCGATAAAAATCAAGTGCCTGCTTCAAATTTACCGGCTGTGCAAGGCCGTAATAGGCCCGGTAACCAAAGGATTTGAGCCGGGCGATGATTTCATCCGGCCCATCAACACCAGCATGCCCGAGCGAAAAAAAGAGCAAAGTGCAAAACGTGATCAGGAAGGTAAGAAAGGGTCGCATATTCACCAAGGATGAGGTTTTTTTATAACGACCTTGAATCGGCCGATGTGCCTCCGAATCGACACCACCAAAGTTCGGGCACACTGGGGACAGATAATGCGGACCACAACTTTCCGGAATCACCGTCCCCCCATGCCCTGTACTAGTTGCTTCTCAGGCGAGATTTTCCCCTCGGTTTGTTTTTGAGTTTCAGAGGCGCGTTGTGCCTATTTTACTTTACCCAAAGCAGTCGAGCAGGGATCACCGTCCGCAGCGACCTTATCTATCAGAAGCTCTCCCAAGGTGGATAAACCGCCGGTGGCTACCCCCGCACCCAAGGAGGCTGCTGTCTTTAAGGTTCCGACTGCATCAATGCCCATGGAGGGTTTGGCCAGGGTACCATTCACACGAATCAGTCCGGCCAGGGGAGTCGACAGCGACAAACCCACACCGCCTCGGGCCCGGGGTTTAATCCCTAAATCAAGGCGTTCAGAACGCAAATTCACCGTACCAGACCCTATAACATCTACCTTGTCGGTGCGCAGCGCAATGCCATTATTCGCGGTGGCCACACCATTGCTGATAACAAAACGCAGCGCAGCACAGCTCATCTTGGTGTAATCTTCACTCTTTGCAAAAGGATTAATACTGCCTAGAATCTGAAAGAGAAAATCACCACCGGCCCAGTTGATTGCCTTGTTGGCGAGCTTCCCTTCTCCAACGCTGACAACGGTTTCGCCGTTGAGGGAGGCCATTAAAGCACGAACCGATTGACCGCTGCCTTTGAGATCAACCTTCAGATCACTTTTACCACCGGAAAGACTGCCCTTCTCCTGAAGTTTACCCAACTCAACGCCTTTACCATTGACCAAGACGGTCAAGGTCGGGGTTTTTCTGGAGCCATCAAGGTGCACATTACCCTCAAAGGTTCCTCCAGCAAGACCGAAATGAAAAGGCGCCACGGTAAGTGACCCATTTTTCAGACCGATGGTGACCTGCACGTCGGATAATTGTCGACTTTCAAGCAGTAGTTTGGCTACCTGTAATTTCAAATCGGCATCGACGCTTTGCAAGGCAGAGAGAGGTAAGGGTTGGTCGGAGAAAACCCGTCCATCGCCTTTGGCTTTGGTAGGTTTTGCTTGCCCAGCTTGTTGCGTACCCGACGGTGTCGCTGCGGAAAAATCGGCCAAATTAATAAGCGTACTGGCAAATTGACCCGTCAGCAGCGGCTTTTTGCCTAACTTCACCTGAAGAACACCTTTAAGGTCACTCTTATTGGCGGTCAGGTCCAATTCGGAAAGCGTCCACTGGCTGCCGCTCCCCTTGACCTGAGTGTTTAAATGAAACGGCCCTTTAACCGGAATATCAGTGCCGACAAGGGGGGCTAAGGCAGCGGGATCAGTACTTTCTACCTGCAGTTTCAAATCTGGGCTAATGGTGCCGGACAAATTTTTAACCGAACCTTGGGCCAGCACCTCAACCAACTCTTTCTTGCCGAGTTTCAGGTCGACGTTACTCAAAGAGAACTGTTTCCCCTCATCCTTGAGCCGGGCAGAAATAGAAAAAGGTCCGAGGGAATCCGGAACCTTGGGCGCCTGTTCACCGGCCAGACGGATGACTTCGGCAAGTTCACTGCCTTGTGCTGTAAGATTGATATTCAAGCCACTCAAGGCTTTGAGATCCGCCACGGTACCATCGGCACGCAGCGTCAAGCCCGCAATGACTGCTTTGAGCTGTAAAGGCCACGGTTTTCCACTGAGAGCAGAGTCAACGCCGCCAAGATTACCACTCAGGTCAATCTTGTGCCCGCGGACCGTGGTCCGCATTTGCAGATTGAGCAGAGTCGGCTCTTTTTTATCTGGACGCAGACTAAGTAACTCTAAGCCAATCTCTTCCGCTTTTTTTGTTGCTCGATCATAGAGAACAAATTTTCCCTGCTCAATCTTCAGCTCATTGAAAACGATGCTAAAACCACTGGTTCCTTCTCTTTTCTCAGCAGACGCTACGGCTTTATCCTCTTGCTCTTGTTTATCAGAAACGGTGAAATCTAAATTCCCCGGTCCTTTGGGCTCGGTTTCAATAAGAACATCGGGCGAGGAAAGGATCAAACGATTAACCAAAATTTTCTTATTGAGCAGAGGACGGATGGCAACTTCCATCTCAAATCGTTTGATTTTTACCATCTCCGGTCGCGTTGAGCCCGCTGGGTTGGACAAACTGACATCGTTGACAACCACCCTAGGGACGAACCCAATGTGGATCTCCACCGGACCGTTAATCGCTAGAACCCTCCCAGTACTCTTTTTCACCTGGTCGGTTAACATATTCTTGAGCTGATCGGTATCAATTGATTGTACGGCAATAATGCCACCTACGGTCACCACAGCAACAAGCACTGTGAACACAACTCCGATTTTGACAAAGGTCCCTTTCTTCATGGTTGCTCCTCCTGGCTAAAAGAAGTGATCATCACTTCCCGTTTCGGATGGATGGCGGAAAGCAGTGGGGTCACAATGTGCATTCCGCCGAAGGGGGCTAAGAAAACGATTTTATGCTTTCCATGAGTACAAGATTGTCGTTCTCGTAAACGCTCTCGAGAACGACGTTGCGATCTTTTTAATATACTGTATTTATGAAATAACTTCTCGTGCCCAGGCTTTTTACGTGGCCATTTCTATTCATCCGATGAAAATAGCGAAGACAAATACATTTGCCTCCTACAAATTCAAAGAAAGAAGGTCTTCCAGAATAAAAACAGGGCGGTTGAAGCAGGCGGCCTTGTTTTCAAACATTATTGCGAGAATGAAACCTACAGGATTAATACCTTGTAGCATTTTATGAAAAGGAATAATAACAATTCGTTAAAGTGAAAAGTCATTTTTCGGTAAAGATCAACCCCGGATACGCAGAATTCCTTTTACTGCCCTCTTAAGGAGATGTTATGCCCCCGGTAGTAAGTTTTGTGGGATGGCACAATTCAGGTAAAACCACCCTAACCAGACAGGTGGTCGCCCACCTTAAAACCAAAGGATATTCGGTGGCCGTCATAAAATCCACCAAAGAGACAGGGATCGAGTTTGATCAGCCCGGTACGGATACCGCCTTGTACAAAACAACCGGGGCTGATGTCATCGCCTTGCTCGCTCCGGATCAGTTGATCATCCAGCGGAGACCATTGCAGACGGAACTCTTTGCCTTATCGCAATTTCTTTTTCCTGAGGTCGATATCGTCATTGCAGAAGGATTTAAGCAGGCCTCCCAGGTTCCCAAAATCGAAGTTCGCCGCGATCCGCAAGCCCCTCATATTTACGAGCAGGTGCAAGGGGTTCTCGCTGTGGCCAGCGATCATCCGGTCAACGGCTTGATAAATTTCGCCCTTGACCAGGCTGAGCAGATCGCCGATTTTATTGAATCGTATTTTTTGCATTCAAGAGAATAGTGATGGCTGCGTAAAAACTTCGCTCGCCTGTGTCGCAGTGTTTTTCTCGACACTCGACATACCTGATGCATGCCTTCGCGCCGAGAAAACACTACGCCCTGTATATCTGTGTTTTTACGATTCCATCAAGAGTCAAAATCCGAGAAGGAAGTATCGTATATACAGTCTGTTGCGAAGTTTGAAACATCGTTTCTGTGGCTTTTACGAGAACGATAACAGTATATCAAGGAGCTGAAATCCGCCGCTTACTGATTTCACTAGATGGAGTCCTTCCATGGCACAATCCTTCACCCTTCCCTCAAAAAAAGCAGGCCTTCCCCCAGGGTCACTGATTCACGTCGGTTCCACGCCGGCACAACTCGGCCGCATCACCCTGACCGTCTATACCAACGATCATTGTGAGGATCTACCGGTCCACTCGCTAGAGGAGATCCTGCAGCATCGAGGCAATGGAAATACCCTCTGGGTTCAGTGTGAAGGGCTTGATATTTTTGACATGGTGGAATCACTCGGGCGAGAACTCCAAGTGCATCCTCTGGTGCTGGAAGATATCCTCAACACCCACCAGCGGCCCAAATTTGAGGAATACGAGAACTGTCTTTTTTTTGTCGTCAAAACTTTGCGCTGCACCCCAGAACTCATCGTTGAACATGAGCAAATCAGTCTCCTTCTTTTTTCCGACATGGTGTTCACCTTTCGAGAACAGACCGATGAACTTTTTTCCGGGCTCAAATTACGGCTCAATGCATCCAAAGGACGCATCCGTTGCCTGGGTACGGACTACCTCACCTATGCCATCATTGATCTGGTGGTGGATAACTATTTTGTCCTCACCGATACCCTTGAGGATTCGATCGAAAACATTGAACTGGAACTGCTGGCCCAACCGCAGGCCCATCTCTTCACCACCATTCAAATGCTCAAACGGGAACTGGTCTTTATCCGTAAAGCCATCACGCCCATCCGTGAGGTTCTCCTTGCCATCCAACGCAGCGAATCGCCCCTTATCCAGCAACGGACCCAGCCCTATTTTCGCGATGTGTTTGACCATAGCCTGCGCGTGATCGACATTATGGATTCCTACCGGGACCTGATCAACGGTATGCTCGACATCTACCTTTCCAGCGTTTCCAACCGGATGAACGAAATAATGAAGGTGATGACCGTTTTTGCAACCATTTTTATCCCCTTAACCTTTCTGGTCGGCGTTTATGGGATGAATTTCGATTACATGCCTGAACTCCACTGGAAATGGGCTTACCCTATTCTTTGGGGCCTATTCTTTTGTATCCCGGCGGGATTGATAACCCTGTTCAAAAAAAAGAGATGGCTCTAAAAAAGGTGTTGAAACGATCATCCTTTTATCACGAAAAATCAGCATGTTAACTGCAAAATCGTTTTTCGCCTTTTCTGTTACTAATTTGCTGATTTTCCGATGATTTTACAAAAACTTTTCAACACCCTTTATAAAAGCACAGGTAGCGTTTTTTTTCGACTCTCGACATACTTTAGGCGAGGCCTTCGCACTAGGAAGAACGCAACTCGTTGTATATCCGTACTTTTGCCTAGACACCTTTCGGCAATTGAGGGACTTTTCAGGCATCTATCAAATTTTCGTGGCGTTTTCGTTTACTGACATTACTCTATTCTCTTTTTGATTATACTCCAGCTGTGGGAAAATTTCCCCCTGGGTGGCCTTACCGCTACCGTTCATTCAATTTTTTATTGACAGAGGGGGGCTGGTATATTTCGATCATGAAGCACTATTTTCAGGTATTAGTCGCCTGTGGCCTTTTGGGCTTAACCTGGCACTAGATGACATTAAACGCTGTTATTTTGGTCTAAATTCCGTATCAAGGTAGGATTATGATTGATAAAGATAATGATGAGGATGATCCTCAGGTTGAGGAGTGTACCATTTGCGGTGGTGACATCATCATTGACGGCTTTTGCGAAGAAGATGATGTAGTCTACTGTAATGACTGTGAAGCAGAATATCTGATCCGCTCACTTGATCCTATTCGGTTAAAACCACTGGATGATGATGAAAGTGAGGACGGAGGAGACGATTTTGATGGGGAGTACGAAGATTAATCCTCCTCTCGCAAATCTACGCTGAAATTCTGGTGAACATTAACGTTTACCCCACGGTGTGCCCTATGAACTTTCTCAATTTACCGACAAAAAAAGTTCCGTACAATCAGGCAAAAGCGCTGATTCTGCCCGTACCCTGCAGCGGAATTTCCCGCGGAGCTCAGGGCATGGACAAGGGACCAGAGGCTATCCTCCAGGCCTCGCAATTGCTTTCGGATTATGATGTCGAGACCAACACCGACTTAAATGAGCTTGGTCTGCATACCCTGGACCCCTTACCCTGTCCGGAAAACCCCATAGACATGGTTGAGGAACTCGCTAATCAAACCAGCGCCCACTTCAAACGAAACAAACTGGTGGCTGCCATTGGCGGCAGTCACCTCATCAGTGAAGGGCTTGTCAGTGCTGCCGTAGCCCAGAACAATGACCTGAGTGTCATTCACCTCGGGGCGCACCCACATCTTTGGGACCAGGCCAATGACAAAGCCGACGTCATGGCCCGTATCAAGGAAAAATGTGCAGTTTCCCATATTGGTATCCGCAGCATGACCAAGGTGGAAAAACAAAAAATTCACCTCGATAACCTGGTCTTTGCCCGGGATATTTACAATAATGGTCTTAATGCCGCTGCCGATGCACTTGATGTCCTTAGTGACAACGTTTATCTTGCTATTAACCTGGATATACTTGATCCGACCTGCATGCCTGCCGTGATCAAACCCGAGCCCGGCGGTCTGGATTGGTATGCCCTCAACAACCTGATTCGGATGCTCGCCCGGGAAAAATCTATTGTCGGATTCGACGTCACCGGACTGATGCCCCAGAAAAACGGGCTGCATGCGCACCTGCTGGCTGCCAAATTGGTCTATAAAACGTTGATCTGCTGCCTAAAAAACAGTCGCTAATGTATGAGAGTACCCTTTTACACCCACAGTTGGGCTCCTGATGGCCCATCGAAATACCCCAACAGCCATTTGCAGGAATCTAATTTTGTTGACCTTGGGCTCGGTGGTCTTTGCCATCGGGATCAATGGCTCAGTGGTCAACAATTCCTTCATCACTGGAGGAGCTTACGGCGCAGCCCTGCTCCTCTGGTATAAAACCGACCTCCTCTCCCCTTCCTCCTGGTACCTGCTGTTCAATATACCCCTTTTTGCTCTGGGCTGGTTTTTTGTTGGCCGCCGTTTTTTTTGGTACAGCCTCTACGGCATGCTGACTGTCACCCTGGCCGCTGAGTGGATTACCATTGATTTCCAAATCAAGGAACAGCTCTATGCCGCTGTTGCCGGTGGTCTGGTCTGCGGCACCGGTGCCGGCATTACCCTGCGCTCGCTGGGCTCGGCCGGTGGTCTTGATATCGCGGCCGTCATGCTCAACACCCGATTCAACATTGGGGTGGGCAAGGTCTACCTCCTGTTCAACCTGGTTCTTTTTACGCTCACCATCAGCTTTTACAGCCCGGACATTTTTATCGCCTCGATTATCCTCGTCTTTATTTCTTCGACCATGGTTGACTACATTCTTTCCCTATTCAATCAACGTAAAATCGTCTATGTAATCAGCGACCGAAATGAGGCTATTGCCAAGACCTTCAGCGATGTACTGCACCAGGGAGCGACCTTTATCAAGGCAAAGGGAGCCTACAGCGGCAATGACAAACTGATTCTCATGGCCATTACCAACAACCTCCAGTTAAAGAAGTTGGAGAATGCTGTTTTTGCCGTAGATGAGCATGCGCTGTTTATCGTTGAAAACAGTTTTAATGTCATAGGCTCAAATTTCGGCAAACGAAAAATGTACTGAGACACAGCACGGATAGTGCCGTTTTTACGTTTAGGAGATATGCGGATTGAACAAAGTGGTTGTCGAACTAATTGGTGTGGATAAGGAGTACGGTGGACAGCGGGCATTGACCGATATCTCTCTGACCGTAGCCGATGGTGAATTTCTCTCGTTGCTTGGCCCATCCGGCTGCGGCAAAACCACCCTGCTGCGCCTGATTGGCGGATTTGAGGCCTGTACCCGGGGTAGCCTGCTGCTTGACGGCAAGGCAATGGACCAAACACCGCCGGAAAAAAGGGCGGTGAACACGGTCTTTCAAAATTACGCCCTCTTTCCCCATATGAACGTGTTTGACAATGTCGCCTTTGGTCTGCGCATGGCCAAAAAAGGCGGCAGTGAAATCAGTCAGGCTGTGGCGCAGGCCCTCGAATTGGTCGAACTCTCCGGTATGGAAACTCGGCGGCCAAACGAACTTTCCGGTGGCCAACAGCAGCGAGTTGCCATTGCCAGGGCGCTGGTCAATAAGCCACGTGTCCTGCTCTTGGATGAGCCGCTTTCCGCTCTGGATCACCGTCTGCGCAAACAGATGCAAAAAGAGCTCAAACAGCTTCAGCGAACCCTGGGGATCAGTTTTATTCTCGTTACCCACGATCAGGACGAGGCCTTTGCCATGTCCGATCGAGTTGTGGTGATGCAGCACGGATGCATTGAGCAGATTGGCACACCGATGGAAATCTACGAAGAGCCGGTCAACCTGTATGTGGCTCGATTTGTCGGTGATATCAACGTTCTCGGCGGTATTATCCGTGAACAGACCAGCCCGACGACGTTCAAAGCCCTGGTTGAGGGGGCAACCGTCAGCCTGAAAAGTCAACGGCCGCT
>JAQUEZ010000445.1 GCA_028684915.1 Desulfobulbus sp. | reverse complement strand
GGATAAAATCAAGAAACTGCTGGCGCTTGGCCAAAGCACCAATCCGCACGAAGCAGCCAACGCGGTCAGCAAGGCCCAGCAGTTGATGCAGGAATACCAGTTAACCATGCAGGATGTGGAATTGACTTCCATTGGTGAAGTCGCCGCCAAAATGACCAATACCAGCAGAAAACAGCCACGCTGGCATGTCGGCCTGATCCATGTGGTCTGCTCGGCTTTCGGGGTTGAGCCCTTTGTTGAATTCTACCTGGGGGCGGAACCGATTTGTAAGTTTATCGGTCGACATGAGAAAATCGAGGTTGCGGTCTATTTCTATGTTGTGCTGTCGCGCAAGATCAAGCAGGCCCGAAGGCAATATCTCGGCGCCCTTTCAAGGAGGATGAAGGCGGTCAATCGTACAGCCAGGGCCGATCTCTTCTGTGAAGGTTGGGTGCAGGGTGTTGCCTGCAATATCACCAGGCCGGAAAAATCGGAAAAGGAAGAGGGCTTGATCAAGGAATACATCCGCCAGAGGTACCCCTTTGTTATCGAAGCAAAGAGCCGGGCCACCAACATGAAAAACGGAGAAGACAGCCTCTATAAAGGCTATGCCGCCGGAATGGAGGTGGAGGTGAATGCCGGAGTCCCTGGCCAAGAGCGTAAACAGATCGGGTGATCCATGCCCGTGAACGGAAAATGCCCGCGATGCGCCTACAAGGCGCCGGTGATCTGCTTTGTGGATGCTGCCGAGTACGGGGCCATGATGCAGGCCTTTTCCGATCTGCCCTATGAAGTGCAGAAACCCTTTCTCAAGTATCTCTCCCTGTTCAAGCCCGCCTCGGGCTGTGCCATCCAGTCGGCCAAGGCGGAACGGTTGACCAGGGATTTGGTTGCCCTGGTGGCCAAGGGCTATGTCTCGGAGCACGGCAAAGCGGATCGGCCCTGCCCGCCGGGATTCTGGGTCATGGGCATGGAGCGGATGCAGGAACTGGCCGGGACCCTGGACCTGCCGATGAAGAACCACAACTACCTGCGCTCCATTGTCTACAAGCTGGCCAACCAGGCGGATGCACAGCGGGAGCAGCACCAGCGGCGCCAGGAGGTTGACGGCAGCCAGCGGCTATCCCGCCAACCCACGGAAGACGGCATGAGTGAGATCATGCGCAAATACCTCGCCCAACATGGAGTTCCACATGAGTCCGAGCAAGAGCGTACTGGCCAGGATCCATATTGCCAAGAAGGAACTGGCGCTGAGTGATGCAACCTACCGGGACATACTGGGGTTCAACTTCGGGGTGGCGTCGGCCAAGGAGTTGACCGAACAGCAGGCCCTGGAGTTGATCGAACTGTTCAAGGCCAAGGGATGGAAGCCTGCGCCATTCAACCCTGGTCAGCGGCGGAAAACCAGCGGCCAGTTTATCGAGATCAAGCCCGGCCCGGCCGCCAAACAACAACGCAAGGTGTTGGCCCTGTGGCATGCCCTGGGCTACGACATGGGCAAGCTGCACGCCAGGGTGAAGAAGCAGTTCGGGGTGGACCGGTTTGAGTGGCTGGATGACCATGAAGCCCTGCATATCCTGATCACCGACCTGGAGCAGCGGCTGAAGACGCAAGGAACAAGCAAGCAGTGAACAGGCAGGAAGAATCGTTTGAACTACCGCCGGATGCCTGGCCCCAACTGGAGGATCTGAACGGCGACATGCGCCGGGTAGCGGAACTGATCGGCGTGGGCAACGCACTCAAGCTCGCCCAGCGTTTTGACGGCATCTCTCTGCGGATCTACGGCTGGAAGACCTGGCGGCGAAGTTGGCGGGACCAGTGTATCCGCCGGGATTATGATACCGGCCGGTATTCGGGGACGGATCTGGCCCGGAAGTATGGGCTGCAGGAGCGGCAGATTTGGAATATTTTAGGGAAGATGGATGGGCGGCAGTTGAGGTTGTTTTAGGGGGGCAACGCCAAGGGTAATCTACCGCCGCCACTGTACTTCACTCGAAGAACGCTGCTCCCGGTGGTCCGGCTGACCCGCTTGTTAAGGCAAGGCTATTACTCATTTATGAGGCTGGCGAGTTCTTTGGCTATTTCGACGACACTCATAATCGCTGAATTTAGCGCAACTTTATCTGCGATAGCAGGACTATATGAAAGCACCTCGTCTTTGGAAACCTTATGCCATATCGGCAATACAACCTTGCCTCCAGTCATTTCTTTTGCTACCAGACCATCTAACTCGTATTGTGGCCAATTTTTTGAGAAAAAGGCACCAGACAGAACAACGATGCCAAACCTAGAGTTTAGCAGACCATTATCAATCGAACGTCTTAAGCTGTCTCCTACTTTTAGCTGGAACTCATCGTACCAAACGGAAATTCCCAAATTGTTAAGTGCTTCTGCAAGTGGGCGAACAAAATCATTCTTGTCCTCACTAGCATGAGAAATAAAAAAATCATATTTTGCGTTATCAATTGTAGGGCGTAATGATGCTGGGTTACTGTGTTGTTCTTCCCGCAACCGTTTTTGTGCAGCTAATTCTTGTGTGATTGCACGGTGATGCTTTAATTCCTCTTGCTGTCGTTTACGTTCCGCATCATCCAGTTTTTTTCTCTCCTTCTCCTTCTCCTTCGCAAGGTCTCTTTCGCAGCGATGCAACTGCTCTGTTTTGCTTGCTAATTGCTTGTTGAGGTCAGCCTTTTTGCTTTGAATGCCAGCAATTTCATTGTTTAGCCGATCAATTTCACGTTGCTTACTTTGAATAGTAGTTGAAGAGGTCGATTTTGAAATGATACGTATTATATCATTTATTTTTTTTGTCTTATATGATTCTTTTTTTGTCTCGTCAGCTATTTTTTTGTTTATAGTTGCCAATTCGCGAGTCGTGCGCGAAACATTGTTCTGGCAAGTCTGAATCGACATCCGTGACTCCTTTATGAGGGATTACGCTTGAGAAAATATACTGCGCCACCCAAACTACTCCGAGTATCGCCGCCGATTTCGCAGTTAGGTTGACCCCATTGTTATATTTTCATGAATTCTTCAAAGATAGGCTCTTCAATCGATGTATTCTTTATAAGAAAATGGATAATATCTTGCGTAAACTTTCTAGTTAAATCGCTGTAATTTCCGATAGTAGTTTTTGAGATTTCTATTTTCTGGGAGTAAAATGAATTTTCCCTAACGTCTTGTAACAAGTTAACAACACGCGAACATGACTTTGTGTTAAGAGAAAATCGAGATGAAAGGTTAATAAAATCACTTTCCCACGATGGAGAAAATGATTCATTTTGGTTTGTGTATTGCCCTACAAGATCATATAATTTTCTTTTTTCATGCAATGCCTCTGGGCCACCATACAAAAAGCTCCTGAGGGCATGTTCTACATCTGAATAATTCTGAGCAATTGAAAGAGAAATGTTTTTAAGAAGAGCCATCGCAAACAGCTCAACCACATAATAATAAAATAATTTCTGTTCTATAGATTTATCTTCAATCAAAGATTTTTGAAAACCTGTGCTCAATAAGTAGATTATATTGTGAATATTTCTCCAATTATCTTTATTCCAATAGTCATACTCAATGTAACTTACCAGTTTTTGATTTGTTTTCTGCGCCACCTTGATGGCGCTTGTTAACTTGTTGTATTTTGCGTTTTCAATTTTCACACATTTATCAATGTCGATCTCCAAACCGTGCAAAAGAGCTCTGATCTCAGGTTCTGTAAAACACGAAATATTGTTACTAATAGAAACCTGTCTAGCATTCTGGTGTATTTTACTCTTTATGAGATACCCTTTTTGTATTTTGTAATAATCCATTACACCAATAAATTTATACAGCTCATCCAGTGCACTGCTTTCGCCACTTTTGCATTCTGAACCAATTAGGTGCTGTGACATGTCTGCCAAAAAGTTTACACCAAGCACGTCTATATCTGAAATATCATGGATTTTAACACTTTCAACATAGCTTAGCGTTCGCAGCTTAACCTCAAAATACGTGTTATATTCCATTTCTTTAAATAGCAGTTTGCACAATAATTTCAGGGGAAGATCTTTATTCGTTGA
>JAQUEZ010000444.1 GCA_028684915.1 Desulfobulbus sp. | reverse complement strand
ATCTGCAACTTGACTCGCTCCAAGAGCGGCGCTGCGCGACCTTACCCGTCTACAGATTCCGCAAGAAGGTGCTTCCACTTGCTTGACGAACGTCTCTTGTTTTCATAAAATCGTCTCATGAAAACAGATATTCGTTTCTTCAATGAGGTTGCTCGAATCGTCAATGGGGCTCTGCGTCTCGATGTCGATAAGGTGAGGAACTATACGGCCTTTCTGGCGGACAAGCTGGAGAGCGCTGGGGAGCAAAGCGCAGCCGAGCGCCTGAGGAAACTCCTTGCAGAGACTGATCATCAGCTGCGACCCGCGGAGGTTCGTTTCAGCAAAGCACTGCCCGTCGATTCTGAGAGCCGCTTCCCCTTGGTCGAGCACGTCAACCTAAGAGGACTGCAAGAGCCTCCCATTAATTTGCTTCAATCCCAGTGGGATGTAGTTAACGAGTTTCTAAGTGTTGCGAAGAGCTATGGATCGTTCGATACAAACGATCTTTCTGGAGCTCTTAGTTTCCTGATGTATGGTCCTCCGGGTACAGGCAAGAGTAGGCTTGCCCGTCACATTGCCGAAGAATTAGGGCTTGATCTTTATGTGGCACGACTTGATGGTTTGATTTCTTCCTACCTTGGTAGCACAGCCAAGAACATTCGGGCCTTGTTTGATTTTGCCTCGAAGACTCCCTGTGTTTTGTTTCTTGACGAGTTTGATGCCATTGCCAAAATCCGAAGCGATGGTCATGAACTTGGCGAGCTGAAGCGAGTCGTAAACAGCTTCTTGCAAAACTTGGATACGCTGGGGAGGCAATCCATCGTCATTGCTGCAACAAATCATGAAACTCTGTTGGATGCTGCGGTATGGCGTCGCTTTACCTACCGGGTCGCACTGAAGCTTCCCTCGCGGGAGCAGCGCACCCAGATGTGGAAGGATTTCATAGCTCCCATCTCGTTTTCAGAGCGTGACTTGGTTGTCTTGGCAGATCTGTCTGACGGTTTTTCCGGTTCGGATATTCGGGAAACCTGCGCTCGACTGAAGCGACGGCAGCTCACCAGCGGGAAGGCACTTCATTTGTCGGAGGCCTTCATGGTGCTTCAGAATCTCTCGATATCTGGCGAGAATGATCGTTGTTTTGCATCGACTCTGACCAACAAAGAGCCGGCCGAGATTGTTCATCTTCTGCGCGAGCGGGATCAACGGCTTTACAGCCTCGCCATGCTCGCTGAACTGCTGGGCTTGTCGAAGGCAACTGCGCACCGCCTCGCCAAGAAGGAGGGCGAAAACAATGGCGAATAGTCATGACAGCGTTCGGCATGATTTACTGCCGATCAAACTCATCATGCCAAAGCAAGGAGCCGAGCGTCGCGTGCTTGGCGGCGGAGGAGCGAAGACACCATTTCGCACAGTTGATACCGAATATCGGCAGCGACTTGCCAATCAGGTGTCGGCGATTGAAGAAGCAGTGCTGCCTCAGTTGAATGTGGCCAAGGCGGCGCCGGTTCGGGTAAAAGTCATATCTAAAGCTACGGCGAAGAGCCATCGGCCTGACGCGCTCTTCTCAGAACAGTCCTGCCCGATCATTGGGTCGGGTGGAATCGGCGAACTGTTCATCAAAGCAACTCCCCGTGGCCTATCGAAGTTGAAACATACGATAACAGCCAATGAATCGGACCAGATCGTAAAAGAACTTTCCTGCATCGAATCTATCGAGGTCGTTACACCCATGCTTCGGCGGCGAGGGCAAAGTGCCGAGGAGGTACTACGTAGGAGCCCTCGTAGGGGAGAGGGGTTCGTGACTCGGGTACGTCTATTCAGTTTCGGAGGCGACGAAGATCAATCCAGCCTTGTCGACGATTTCGTTAGCTCGTGCAATGCTCTTGGTATAGCGATAAGTGCCAAAGGATACGCAAAGCAAAGTTGGACGTTCGCGGCAGAATGCCGCTCTGTAGCAGAGGTTGAAGCACTCTCCAGGCTAGTCAGCGTGCGATCAATCACCCAGATGCCCCTGATTAGAACCGTGCGACCCAACACGGCAAAGCCGCAAGCACTCCCCGCTCTTCCGGTGCGAAGCGTCACAGATACTGATATTCCGATCGTCGTCGTCGTGGACAGTGGTGTCTCGGACCGAATCCCGGCCCTAGAGTCTTGGGTTATTGGTCGTGACCGCCAAGTACCCCCTTCATATGTAAACACTGATCACGGAACCTTCGTCGCAGGCTTGATCTGCTGGGGGCATGCTTTGAACCCCACTGTTGGAGGATTAGATACTGGCCCGTGCGGTGTTTTTGATCTGCAAGTTATTCCTAACGATGATCCATCCCGCGGTGAAACCACTCCGCTGATGGAGTCCGAACTTCTCTTTTCGTTAGAGGCGGCCCTTGAAGAACATGCGAATAAATATAAGGTCTGGAACTTATCGTTGGGCACTGACGCAGTTTGCTCGCTAGATGAGTTTTCTGAGCTGGCCGTTGAACTCGACAACCTACAAGAGAAGTACCAGGTGTCCTTTGTGATCAGTGCTGGCAACTACGTGACTCCTCCGCTGCTTGACTATCCGCGAACCGTTCCTCAGGTTAGTGCAGGGCGGATTACGTCCCCCGCAGACAGTGTCTTGGGCATTACGGTTGGGGCAGTCTCCCATGTCGACTTCAAAAGCAATGGGCCCAAACAGAATCATCCGTCGGCATTCTCACGGCATGGTGCAGGGCCAAATTACGTCATTAAGCCGGACCTCGTCCATTACGGCGGTTCCTGCTCCACGGATGGAGCGCACATTCATGGGATTCGCTCCGTTACTGATGCGGGAGTCACAGAAGACCTGGGTACCAGCTTTTCAACTCCGTTAGTGTCGCGAACTCTCGCTCAGATTTACCACCAAATCACGCCGACACCCTCGCCAGTGTTGGCGCGGGCACTGCTAACTCACCATGCGCGCGATCCTAGGTCTGGTCTTCGAGTGCCGGATGGCGAAGAAAATTACTTAGGTTTCGGCTTGCCCGCTACTGTCCCGTACTGCCTCGAATGCACCCCCCATACGGCAACGCTTGTTTTTGAGGATACGCTTCGACCTGGTTACTTTCTTGAGTGGGATGATTTCCCCTATCCCCCGTCATTGAAGCGAGATGGAAGATATTTTGGGGAGGTTTGGATGACCCTGGCCTTTGCCCCTGCGCGGGGTGAAAGATGGGGGGCTGAGTACTGCGAAACTCACATCGACGCCCACCTTGGCGTCTTTTACGAGAAAACCGCTAGGGATACTGGAGAGATCAAGCAGGTTTTTAAGGGACTCGTACCCGTTGAGCATAGAAATCCCGGGCAGTTGCATGAAGCTTACCAAGTTGAGAAGCTACGCAAATGGGCTCCGGTTAGAACCTACCATGGTGTGATGAGCGATAAGGGAGAGCGTGGATTACGCTGGCGACTGAAACTTCAACTTTTGACTCGACACGGCATTGAGGACGACGAGCAGCTATTTAAGCCCCAGCGGTTCTCGCTGATCATTACCATCGCCGATCCGGAAGGTAAGGCCCCGGTCTACGATGAAATGTCTCGTATCGTCCGGAATCGCTTCCAAGCGGAAAATCTTGCGGTCCGAGCCCGTACAAGACTCAGGACTCCCAATTGATGCGGATTGACTAATTGAACTATGCACAATAGTGCATCTTGAATGAAAAAGTTGCTCGAAGGACTGGAACTCCTTCGAGCAACTTGGACAGGTCACCGAACCCGGAGAAGCCTGTCACCTACGTTGGGCAAAACGCCCTGCACTATAAAGGCAGGAGACTTGGCTGGCCAATAGAGGTTTTCAATGTACCGGGATCTACCACTGCCTCTACTCTCGAAAGGAGATTTTCATGGCAGCCTCGATGAAGCCCGGTCAAAACACCGGAAAGAACGGCGGGATTTTTCAAGAAGTGGGTCCGAGAGGTGGCAAACAGCCGAACTTCTCGACCGTCCCGGACAACAAGCCCCTTCCTCCTACGACCAAACCTGGACACGGATGGGAGCCGGTCAAGGTGACGCCAGACAGCAAGCGGTAACTTGACGGGGCAACT
>JAQUEZ010000122.1 GCA_028684915.1 Desulfobulbus sp. | reverse complement strand
TGTGGCAAGAGATCATCGGTGAGCCGGATGCGGGAAACCCGCACGTCCGGTTCGACGAGGGGGCGCTGATGCCACCAGGAAATCTTCTGATATGGAATAGCCGCGTGCGGCAAAACATAATCGTTGGCTCTTGGTGCTCTCATCAGCGCTCTACTCTACGCAAGTCCGTTGATAAACGGTGCTTTCTGAGCTCCCCCTGATCGGTTGTGCTAAGAAATGCGGCCAGGCCAGAGCGGGGCCGGCCTTGCGCAAGAGAACGGTTGAGTTGCGCGGTAAAGAGGGTTTTTCCGCGCAGCGCCCTTTGTTGATAAACCCGTTGTTTTCATCAAACCCCTGACAACAGGAGTTGCATGTCTGCCGATAAATACTTCGTTCTTGATACCAACGTCCTTCTCCACAACAATGAGGCCATCACCTGTTTTGGCGACAACACCGTTGTCCTGCCGATGACCGTGATTGAGGAACTCGACAAATTTAAAAAAAATAATGATGAGTTGGGGCGTAACGCCCGTCAGGTTATTCGTGCCTTGGACCGGCTGCGTGGTCAAGGAAGCCTGGGCAAAGGCGTGCCCACCGAGGACGGCGGCACGGTTTGGATCACCATGGAAAAGGAGGACGACTGCGGCACCTGCATCGATCTCAACATTCCAGATAACCGGATCATAGCCACTGCCTATCGGCTGCTGAAAGAGGGACGGCGGGTCATCTTCGTCTCCAAAGATATCAACGCCCGGCTCAAGGCCGATGCCTTAGGCCTCGCGGTGATGGATTTTGAGAAGGAAAAGGCCGATTTCGACCAACTTTTCACCGGTTGGAGGAGCATTAAAGTCAGCTCTTCCATGATTGATCACCTCTATCAGGGGAAGGAATTGGAACTTGTTGAGGAAGAGTTTTTGCCCAACGAGTTTGTTCTTTTGGTGGATGAAAACAACGAAAAGCACACCGGCATTGGCCGGGCGCTGGTGGCCGGTCATCAAGTCAAGCCGCTTAATCCGCTCTTCGACAATGCCTTTAATCTCCGGCCCCGTTCCATGGAACAGCGGGTGGCTTTGGAACTGTTGATGGATCCCAAGGTTTCGTTGGTTTCTCTGGTGGGGCAGGCTGGCACCGGTAAAACCCTGTTGGCCCTGGCCGCCGGCATGGCCAACGCGGTCAAAGCGTCCAACTACGAGAAACTGCTCGTCTCACGGCCGGTGATTCCTTTGGGTAAGGATATCGGGTATTTACCTGGAACAAAGGACGATAAAATGAAGCTGTGGATGCAGCCAATTTTTGATAACCTCAGCTTCCTCATGGGGCAAACAAATGGCGGCAAGCAGGATGCCACCACCGAACTCGGCATCAAACGGCTCTTGCGCGAAGACCGCATCGAGCTTGAGGCTCTGACCTATATTCGCGGCCGGTCGATATCGCGCCAGTATGTGATCATCGATGAGGCCCAGAACCTGACCCCGCACGAGGTCAAAACCATTATTAGCCGGGCGGGTGAGGGCACGAAGATGGTCCTCACCGGTGACCCCGAGCAGATTGACAATCCCTATCTCGACGCCAGCAGTAACGGGCTCAGCTACACCGTGGAGCGGCTCAAGGGTCAGGACACTTGTGGCCATATCACCCTGACCCGCTCCGAGCGTAGCCATCTGGCCTCGCTGGCCGCCGAATATCTGTAATTTTTCTGCCGTCTGCGGCAGGCAAGGAACGACACCATGCGACAGTACATGATTGACGAGATATCCTTTCTCGAACACGACAACCTGGACAGTTATCTCAAGCGGACCCTCAAGGCGGGCGGCCTTGAAGGCGTTTACTTCCTCAATGTGCCGCCGGATCTGCTTGGTGCGGAACAGTTGGGCCACGACGATTGCGGCCCGTTCTACTTCGCCGTAATCCTGGAGCAGAATTCCATCCGTTTTGAATTGTTGGTACGCAGTGCCGCCAACATGCATTGCTCCTGCATCGCCCAGGCCACCCCGGCCCAACGCCAGTTCGTGCTCGATTTTGCCGACCGAATGGTCCAAGAGGAGATGATCAGCGCATGAACGTGACCGACATTCCCCTGGAAGAACGTATCATCTTTGCTCTGGACGTGGCCGATCCCCGCAGGGCCATGGCTCTGGTTGACCGCCTCTCGGATCATATTCGTTTTTTCAAGGTGGGGATGCAGCTTTTCTTTGCCGGCGGTTGGCCGGTGGTGGACTATATTGTCTCCAAGGGTTGCAAGGTAATGCTTGATCTCAAACTCTATGACATCCCGGCCACGGTCAAACTGGCGGTGCAGCAGTTTGCCGGGCGCGGCATTTCCCTGGCCACGGTTCACGGCTATAGCCCGGTGGTGGAAGCGGCTCTGGAGGCCGATACCGGCATTCAGATTTTGGCAGTCACCGTGCTCACCAGTTTTGGTAAAGAGCAGGTCAGTGAACTCCAGTATCAGGGCACGGTGGAGGATCTGGTCTTGCAGCGGGCTCGGACGGTGATCGGGCTTGGTTGTCACGGTATCGTCTGTTCGGCCAAAGAGGCCGCCATGCTCCGTGGGCAACTGGGACAGGATTTTGTTATGGTCACTCCGGGGATTCGGCCTTCTGGCGCCGATCTCAACGATCAGCAGCGGGTGGCGACGCCGGGACGTGCGATTGCCGATGGTTCCGATTACCTGGTTATCGGGCGGCCCATCCGTGACGCCGAAGATCCCGAGGCCTGCATCAGCGCCATCCAGCGAGAGATTGCCCAGGCCTTGGCCTGACTTTTCTGCAGGTTGGCCTGCGGCACTGAGCCGCTGATCGCGGAATTCGGAAATCGGAATTTAGCCCAATGCGGTCCGTGCTTTGAGCGGTGTTCATCAAAATAAGCGAGGAAACCCATGTTGATTGATCTGTTGCGTGTCCGTCGGAGTCTGCGCCGTTTCACCGATCAGCCGGTGGAGCAGGAAAAACTCGATCTGCTGCTGGAGGCGGCACTGCGCTCCCCCTCATCTAAGGGCAACACTCCCTGGGAGTTTGTGGTGGTCACGGATAAGGAACGAATTCAAGCGCTTTCAGTGGCAAAGGCCCATGGCGCCACTTTTCTTGCCGGTGCACCATTGGTGATCGTGGTCTGCGCCGATCCGGCCAAGAGTGATGTTTGGGTGGAGGACGCGGCCATCGCCACCACCTTAATTCATCTGCAGGCCACGGATCTTGATCTGGGAAGCTGCTGGGTTCAGTTGCGCCTGCGTCAGCGCGACGACGGCATCGGCTCCCAGGAGTATATGAGTAAATTGCTCGGCTTGCCCGAGGGGATGATGGTCTTGGCTATGGTGGGCATCGGTTATCCCACCGACACCAAGAAAGGCCATCCAGACTCGTCGCTCTGCCGCAATCAGGTTAGTTTTGAGCAGTTCGGCCAGAAAAAGGCCTGATGATTGCCTGCCCCCGGAAGTGGGTTTTCCGGGGGCAGTTTTTTTCGTAGGTGTTCTTCTTTTCTCAGCAGGTTTTTCCGTCTGCCAGCTCAATCCGGTTCCTACCCTTATTCTTGGCAAGGAATACCGCCTCGTCCGCAGCTTTTAACACTCGTTGTACATCCGAACCAGGCTCGTATTCGGCCAGACCGAAACTGGCCGTGACCTCCACCGCCGTGCCACTTGCGTAAAAGGGCGTATCGCCGATTCGGCTGCGAATCTTTTCTGCCACCAAGAGGCCGCTGCAGAGCTCCGTCTCGGGCAGGAGAATGACAAATTCTTCACCGCCCCAGCGGGCCACGGAATCCTGACTACGGAGCATGCTTTTCATCCGTATTCCGGTCTCTATGAGAATGGTATCCCCGGCATCATGACCCAACTGGTCGTTGACCGTCTTGAAATGATCCAGATCAATAAACAGAATGGTGAATGGCATCTGGCTGCGGGCACTGCGATTGCTTTCGTGTTCAAAGCGTTCGAGCATCGCCCTGCGGTTGAAGAGCCGGGTGAGCGGGTCGATCATGGCCGCTTCCTGAAGCGCATTCTGGGCAATAATTCGTTGGGCGATCTCGTGACTGAGCCTGGTGTTGACCTCATTGAGATCGCTGGTGCGCTGGCGGACTCGGATCTCCAGTTCGTCCTTGGAGCGTTGTAGGGCGGTGAACGCCTCCTGTTTGACCTTTTCACTTTGGGCCAGGGCCGTCGACATTTCGTTGAAGGCCTTGAGCAGTTGATCGAGCTCATCATTGGTGCTCAAGGTTATCTGCTCGTCGAGTTTTCCTTTGGCGATAGCGGTGCAGCGGGCAATGGACAGATCAATCGGGCCGGTGAATCGGGCGGCCAGATATTTGGAAAAGAGAAACGCCAGGCCAATGGAGGCCAACAGCGAGCAGAGTCCGGAAATCCTCAGGTCACGATATTTGCTGTGAACCTTGTCCGCCCGCATATCAATGCCCACCAGATATTCGCCTCGACCATTTTTCAGTGGGGCATAACCGGAGAGAAAGGAACCCCATTCATCGGTCACGATCTTTGAATCCACACTGACCCCGGTAAACCCCCGGATCAGGCCAGGAACCACTGCGTTGTACTCCTGGCCGGGGTGGGCTTGTTTTTCCGACTCATCGGAATCGACCACAAAGAAAATTTTCTCCCCCTCCTGTCGCATGACGTAGAGAAAGGCGATATCCGAGTTCATCCGTTTGAGTTGCCGCAGCAGTTGCAAGGATTGGATGTACTCGTTTTGCTGTGTGTCTGCTGCTGTGGTGACGGCGCGCAGAGTGTCGGCATCGAGCATCTGGCTGATCAGGGCGGCGCTGGCCTGCAGACGTTCTTTGAGGCCTCCCATCAGGCTTTCGGCGGCACTGGTGTAAAAGTAGGTGCCTATGCTTCCGGAAACGAACAGGACAGCAAGGACATGGCTGAAAAACAATTTCAGGCGAATGGAAAGGTGCATGTTTATGGGATGGAGGAAAGATTTTCAAGGAACGTAGAGGACAGTGAGGGGCAATCCACCACGAAAAGATGAACAAGAGATTTTGGCCTAACTAAAGATGATGGACTCGTAAAAAGTTCATCACATTCTAAAAGATGGCTAGGAAAAAACACAGATATACAAGGCGCAGTTTTTTTCCCGGCGGGAAGGCATACATAAGGTATGTCGAGTGTCGGGAAAAATGCTGCGACGCAGTAGATCGAAGTTTTTACGACGCCATCAAAGATCGTTTACGGAATATGTCACAAAAACGACAAACAGCACTGGGAAGTATTGGTAACCGATCACGGGGAAAGCCCCAAAGGCACCGTTTATCAACGGACCTGTAAGCGATTGCAGGGTGCCGGAGGTGAAAGGCATCGGCCTCTGCCGGGTACATCTGTACGTAAACAGGCCGATAACCCCGCAGATTCGGTGCCCCGTGATCGCGTGCAAGTATTTTAGGGCAGAGCGGTAGCCTTTGGCAAGCAACGATTTTTCCTGCATCGTTCGTTCTGGAAATAAGAGGAGGAAAAGCTCCTTTGTCCTAAAGGGCACCGAAAATCCAGCCCGCAACCATGACTGTCTGCCGTTCATACGCACGCAGTGTCGGCACTTAGGTGGTTTTCCCATTCGCAAGGTCGTAGAGCAGCCTAGAGCGAAAGGCATCCCTATAAAAGTACTTTTGTATCATTTCCCTCTTGCTAAAATGCAATGGCAATCATTACTATATTAGTCATACCTAATCAAATGTCCACCTCTCATCTCAGGAGATGATTATGAAAAAGTTTTACGTTGTCCATAATGGCGAGGCTAGAACCGTTGATAACGAGACCCTGAACAACTATCCCTTTGTCTCTGTCGTCCCGGAAGGCGAGAGTGAACGATACAGTGAAGACTGGCATTTGTATAACAGTGCTGGAACCGAATGGTGCGTAGCCTATGCAGAAGATGATCGTGAAGCTGTTGACCTCACCCACGCCAGTTCTAATGGATTGGTTGCCAGGGAAAACGTCTGGTGTGAGATCAGTAGGGTTCCCTATGAAGAGCGAGTCAAATGAGTTGTTGCTGTGTGTATATTCCACTGCTTGTCCACACCCTTCATCCCCTGACCACCGCCTTTTAAGGTGGTGGTCAGCATCTATTCCAGGTTCGCTTCAACGCTGTTTTTCATCCAGCACCTCTCTGAGCAGTTGCGCTAACGCTTTATTGCTGATCGGTTTCATCGCAAAACCCTTGATGCCAAAGGCGCGGGCCTGGTGCTCATTGATCAGGCTACTGTAGCCGGTACAGAGAATGATGGGGAAATTTGGCCGTACTTGCAAAATCTTCCGTGCAAGGTCAACCCCGGTCAGCCCCGGCATGGTCTGGTCGGTGATTACCGCATCAAAGGCCTCCGGTGTTTGCTGGAATATTTCCAGGGCATCCTGGCTGCTGGTCTGGACGGTGACGTGATAACCAAGACGTTCCAGCATGGTTCGCTCCATCTCGGTCAGTATGACCTCATCATCAACGAGCAGGATTCGTTCCTTGCCGGAACAGTCATTCTCGACTTGAGTGGGCAACGGCTGTGGGGCGGGGCCGACTGCCGGTAGGTAGACCTGAAAAACCGTTCCCTCTCCAACACTACTCTCGCAACGAACAAACCCTCCGGCCGCAGTCGCTATGCCGTGAACGATGGAAAGGCCGAGTCCCGTACCACGGCCGATATCCTTGGTGGTGAAATACGGGTCAAAGATCTTCTCCATGATCTCTGGGGTCATTCCCGGTCCTGTATCGGCAATAGAAAGCCGCACGAAACTGCCGGGTTGCACCTTGGATTCACGGATGAGGTCATCCGGCTGCAGATCGCAATCATCTAAACTGATGGCCAGTACGCCACCGTTGGCCTCCATGGCATGAAAGGCATTGGTGCAGAGGTTCATCACCACCTGGTGGATCTGGGTGGGATCGGCGAGGATGCATTGGCTGCTTTTGTTCGTGATCGGTTGAATGGCAATGGTGGAAGGCAGGGCAGGGCGCAACAGTTTCACCGCCTCTTTGATCAGATGGATCGGTTCCAGCGGTGCCCGTTGGGTTTGGCTTTGGCGGCTAAAGGCGAGAATCTGGCGGACGAGATTAGTGGCCCGCCCAGAGGCTTCGAGGACCTTATTCAGGTCTTTGTCGATTTCGGCGCGAGAGGTCCTCCTGTCTTTGGCCATCTCAGTGTAGCCCACGATGGCTGCAAGGATATTGTTAAAATCATGGGCAATGCCGCCGGCCAAGGTACCGATCGCCTCCATCTTCTGCGCCTGTTGCAGTTGGGATTTCAGTAAATTTCTGGATGACTCGTTTCCCTTGCGCTCGGTGATGTCCATCGCTACGCCCAGGTACCGAACCAGATGACCGTTTTCGTCAAAGGTTGGCCGTCCACGGGCCATTAGCCAGCGGAATTCCTCACCTTGAAGTTGCACTCGCCATTCAACGCGGAAAGGCTTTTGATGCGCAATAGCCCAATTGAGAGCTTCAATCGTTTGTTGCAGGTCCTCAGGATGAATGATTTTCAGCCATTCATCATAGGAGGGACAACAACTGTGCGGTTCCAGTCCATATAAGGACCACAGTTCGTCGGACCATATATTTTCGTTGGTGGTCAGGTCCCATTCCCATGTTCCGGCCTGAGCGGCTTCAAGGGCAAGCTTGCGGTGTTGTTCACTTAACCGCAGCTCTTCCCCCTGCGCCTTTATTTGCGTTATATCGGCAAGGGTGCCGGTTATGCGCAAGGGCTCGCCGCAGTCATCGCGGGCAACCACCTTACCCTTGACTTTCAGCCAGCGTTGAAGGCCCGATTTGGGATGCAAGCGGTATTCAAAGTCAATGGATTCCGTAAGGCCCTGTTTATGCGCGTTGATGGTGGTTAAGGCATGCTCGATGTCCTCTGGGTGGATGGTTTGGACAAAGAAGGCAAAATCCCCACTATCTTCTTTGGGGCATTGATGAACTAAGCTGTAGTAACGCTGGGATCGATACACTAATCCACTGACAACATCCCAATCCCAGAGGGCTTCGCTGGTGGCCTCCAGTGCGAGACGAAGCCGTTCTTCACTTGCACGCAGCGCCATGGCGGAACGTTTCTTTTCAGTAATATCGCGGGCAATCTTGGAGATGCCAATAATGCGGTTGTCCCTGTCGTAAATAGGAGAAACCGTCAGCGAAATATCAATTTCCTGCCCATTATTTTTGAGGCGGACGGTTTCATAATGCTCAATCCGGCCACCTTCAATCAGCGTTTGTTGAATTTGTCCCTCTTCATGCTGTAATTCTGGTGGGCTAAGGAGCGTGATCGACTGTCCGATCATTTCCTTCGCTGTATACCCGAAAAGCCGTTCGGCTCCAGTATTCCAACTTTCAATGATACCGTGTAAATTTTGAGACATGATTGCGTCATCGGACGAGGACACAATGGAGGCTAAACGGGCCGACTGAAGTGCCGACAGCTTCTCTTTGGTGATTTCCCAGTTAACCCCGGTAAATCGTACCGGGGAACGGGCGGCCCCTTCCCCCTCAAAGTAAACCTGACCGTGGGAGTGAAGCCAGTGTTCGGAACCATCGGGCCAGATAATCCGGTGTTCGCATTGGAAAAGGCCATGATTTTCTCCTGCAAAGGCCTGCTGCACCGCCCGGGCAAAGAGTTCTTGGTCATCGGGATGGGTTATTTTCTCGATTGTGCTGTAGTCAACCGTGGTGCCCTTCTCAAGTCCGAACAGGCGATAACACTGATCACTCCAGGTAATGGTGTCGGTGATGAGGTTGTGTTCCCAGGCGCCCATTCCGGCACCCTCCAAGGCCAAACGTCGCAACTCAGAGGAGCGGTGCAAGGCATCTGCCGCCTGTTTGCGCTCGGTGATGTCGCGGATCACGCTTAATAACAGTCGTTTACCGCCAATTTCTGCTCCCTGGGAATTGACCTCAGCCACAAAGGTGGTGCCGTCCTTGCGCCGGTGGCTGGTCTCAAAGAGAATTCCATGGTCCTCGGCCTCATCCATTTGCGTTTCGGTCAACTGGCAGGCTTTAGGGCCACGCAGGTCATGGATGTTCATGGAAAGCAGCTCTTCGCGGTTGTAGCCGTAGGCCCGGCAGGCGGCTGCATTGGCTTCAACCAGGCGGCCATCGGCATGGTCGACAAAGAGGATGATATCACGGCTGTGTTCGGCCAGCAGTTCGTAGCGACGCAACACCTCTTCTGCTTTTATAATCGAGGTGATGTCTTCGGTGAAGATAACAATGCCGCCAATCTGATCTCCTGCATCAACCCAGGGGCGAATTTCCCAACGAATCCACTGATGCCTTCCATCTGCACGGACAAAGAGATCTGCCTCGGAGCGAAGGATCTCTCCGTTCATCCCCCGTTGATGTGTCTCTTTCCATGCGTCGGTAATTTCGGGGAAAATTTCGTAGTGCGATTTCCCGAGGATGTTTGCATCATCCAAGCTGTAATCATCAAGCCAGCGACAACTCACCTGGAGGTAGCGCATTTCACGGTCAAACATGGCCAGGCTTGCCGGTGCCTGTTCGATAAAGAGTCTGAGGTTGGCCTCGCTCTCCTTTAGCGCCATCTCGATCTTTTTGCGTTGGGTAATATCAATAAGGGCCAGCACAATGCCGTCGACCGTATTGTCAGCATTGAAATAGGGTAAAACTCGCAGGATAAAGCTGCGCTCGTCATCAGGCAGATCGACTTCCCGTTCCCTGGGTGATGTTGTCTCCAGCACCGCTGCCGCGTCCGCAGGGAGTTCGGTCCAATCGGAGATGCCGGAGAGGTGACGAAAGGGACGCCCGACATCCGCTGGAATCAGGTTGAACAGCTTGGCCATTGACGGCGAGAACCGTTTGATATGGAGTGATCGATCAAGGAATATGGTGGCGATTTCCGCACTGGTGAACAGATTTTCCAGATCGTTGTTGGTCCGGTCGAGTTCTTCGATTTTACCCTGCAACTCCGCATTGACTGTGATCAACTCTTCGTTGAGCGCCTGTAACTCCTCCTTGGAAGTTTCTAGTTCTTCATTCGTGGCCTGGAGTTCTTCGTTGGCCGACTGCAACTCCTCGTTGGTGGCCATCAACTCCTCATTGGCCAGGAGAAAGCCTTCGTTGGAGGATTCAAGCTGTTCACAGGTTGCTTGGAGTTGTTCACTGGTGACCCGCAACTGTTCTTCAAGGTGGCAGACAACGGAATCGTGGGTGGCATCTTGAAGAGTCGAGGCGTCGCTCGTTGGTAGCGCGGCAACCAGTGGCGGTGGTGCGGGTTCGAAAATGACCAAGGCCAGTCTCTCCCCAGGGGAGTTGTTGGCCAAAGGGAGGACAACGAGATTGATGAACAGCTCACCGTTTTCGGTATTGATCTTGATTCCCTGGAAGCGGTTTTCTTTCTGTTCGGAAAAGGCTTTGTAAAGAGCGGCCCTCAAGGCGGGGCGAAGCTCCTCACGAATCAAGCGCAGCAGGTCGCGGGTCGGCTCGCCTTCCGGGGTCACGAGAAAGGAGCCCGCCTGCTTGGAGAAGTGGACGACCTCATTGTGCTCATTGACCATCACCCGCGCTGGGACGTAACGATCCATCAGCATCTTTTCCGCAAGCAACGTCGGATTCAATCTCTGCGGCTCCGTCGTCCTTGCAGGCGTTCCCGTGCCGGGCATCCTGCTAATCGGGCCAAAGAAGGGGAAAGGGAGGTCCATGCGCTGCTCGCTGTTTTGGCGGGTGAATATTTTCCATTTTTTATCCACCGGAGTAAAGAGGTTGCTTTGCAACCCTACGGTTTCAGCAGATCCGAGGAAAAGAAAACCATCGGGCCGCAGCACCTGATGGAACAGGGCGATAAGCCGTTTTTGCATCTCCGGATTGAGGTAGATGAGAAAATTGCGGCAAACCAGGAGGTCAAGGCGGGAAAAAGGAGGATCTTTAATGATGTTGTGATGAGCAAAGACAATCATTTCCCGCAACTGTTTGCGGACCTGCCAGCTGTTCTCGACGCGGGTGAAGTATTTTTGCAGCCAGGACGCACTCACCTCGTTCTCAATGGCAGAGGTGTAGACCCCGGCTCGGGCCTGGTTGATGGCACCCGCATCAAGGTCAGTGGCAAAAATTTGTATCTTGGTCTGCAGTTTATTCTCTTCCAGATATTCCTGGAGCAGCATACCCACCGAATAGGCCTCCTCACCGGTAGCACAGCAGGCATGCCAGATGCGTAAAGGGTCGTCGCTTGACCGATTGGCAAAGAGATGGGGAATGACCTCGGTGCGGAGCAGGTCAAAGGCATCTGGATCGCGGAAGAAACTCGTCACGCCGATGAGCAGTTCCTGGTAGAGGGCCTCTGCTTCCTGGGGATTTTCTTCAAGAATAGTCAGATACTGTTTAAATCGCTGAACTTCGTTACACGCCATGCGCCGGTCGATACGGCGGAGGATGGTGTTGCGCTTGTAGGCGCTGAAATCGTGTCCGGTTTTGACCTTTAACAGGGCAAAGAGGAGTTGCAACTCCTCCCCATGAATCGGATTGGTGCAGGTAGGCCCCGAACCCTTCCCATATTCTTCCGAGAGCTCCACCAGGCGTGCGCCGATCTCCGTTGCCGACAGAATGAGATCCACTGCTCCAGTGGCAATCGCACGACTTGGCATTGGGTTGTTGATTGCGGTCTTTGGATCCTGTACCAGGACAAGCCCACCGTTTTCCTTGATTCGTTGAACTCCCTGGCTGCCGTCGTTACCAAATCCGGAGAGAATTATCCCGACCGCAGCTTCTCGTTTTTCTACCGCCAAACTGGTGAACAACCGATCAATGGGATGGTGGATGCCTTCGCCAGCTGTAAAGGGCTCAAGATGGAAGACATCGCCTTGGATGGTCAGAAAACAGCCGGGCGGGATGACATAAATCGTGTCCCGCTGGACTGCGAGCCCCTCTTCGGCATTGATCACCCTCATGGTGGTGTAATGACGGAGCAGGTCGGCAAGATGGGAAGGTCCCTCCGGGGCTAGATGCATGACCACGACATAGGCAAGGCCGATATCGGTCGGCAGGTGGGTGAAAATTTCTTCCAAGGGCTCATGCCCACCGGCAGACGCGCCGATACCGACGATGAAGAAGGGGAGGGCACCCGAGTTCCCGCCCGGATCAGTGGCGTTCGGCGGGGAAACCGTTGACGGCTCGGGACTTGGTTGCTCGGGGTTGGGCATCTGCATTCACTCCTTGCACCGGATGAAAGGCGTGTCCGGTATGTGAGAGAGGGGGGCTTAATAGAGCGTGAGCGATCCTGGTCGTCCTCGGGAAGGCTGTCTCGCTGTTAACTAACAGATTGAAAAAAGGTTTTTTGTTGAGCTGTAAGCGTTTACTGGCTGCCTGAAGCCGAAAAAGTCGTTGCAGGTCGCTCTCGTACGGTACCAACTCGGTGGATTATTGCAAGATAGCGGAGAATAGCGGGAAAAAATATTTTGGCGATTGCCATGCCTCAAATTAGGCTTATCTGTAAATGTATGAGCAATAAGATGTTTGCCGGAAACGACGGACACCTCATTTGAGAACGCATCTGAGGGTGCGAGAAACAAAATAAAAATATGAGGAGGTCATTATGTCCTACACATGTCGGCAGTTGGAACTCGGTAGAACTGGATTGGTCGGCGAGTCCAAAATCAAATGGGAAGGCTCACCCATACCTGCCCCGTACATCTATTACCGCACATCATCAACGGTTGCCTTTGCAGAGTTTTGCGCACCGGGTGATATGCTTGATGCGCACTGGGGAGATATTGTCGCTGCGGCGATGATGGCCGCACAGGCTGTGGGGGTTGAGAAGATTGCCGATGAGCCCTATACGGCGTTGACGGTCTTTGAATCAACCTTCCAAAACTTGCTGGCGGAGAAGGGTGTTGTAGAAGGCGGTAAGATTCTCATTTCTCTTTCCGCCCGCCAGCAGCCCAACAAGGAGTGGCACCGATAAGCACACCTGTTGCTGTAAAAGGCTGTAATCAGTCAAGAGTGCCCTGTTGATTACCTGGAGTGATCGGTTCTCCTTGGGGCAGAAAATCCTATGGCGCAGAACAAGGAAATAATATCCTTGTTCTGCGCCATTTTTTTATTTTGTTGTTCTTTGGTCGGCAGGCTCAGAGTTCCAGTTGCAGGCCGATTTCGATCACTTTGTCCTTGGGAATGGTAAAATACGAGCTGACGTCTGTTGAATTTTTTGAGAGGAAGAGAAACAGGTTGGTGCGCCATCTGCCCATGGTAGGCGCATCACCCACGCTCAAGCTCTGGCGCCCCAGGAAAAAGCTGGCCTCGGCAAGATCACATTCCACCCCCTGGTCATGGGTCAGGGCAAAGATGTTCTCAATCCGTGGTTCTTCCATAAACCCATAGTGGGCAACGATGCGCACTATCCCGGAACCGAGCTGCTCGCTCTCGATTTTCTCAAAATTGGCCACCCGGGGTGTCTCTTCGGTGAGGATGCTGAGCAGGATCACCTTGCTGTGCAGGACCTTGTTGTGTTCCAGGTTATGAACCAGGGCCATGGGGACGACATTGTGGCTGCGGGTGAGATAAACCGCCACACCTTTTGATCGTTGCGGCGTCTCCTGTTCGATGCGGGCAAGAAATTGTTCAATGGTAGGGGTGCGTTGCAGCAGGATGGTTCTCAGCCGTTCGTTCCCTTCGGCCCAGGTCATCATCACCAAAAAGATGAATGCTCCAATAACCAGGGGGAACCATGCCCCATGGAAGATTTTGATGATGTTGGCTCCGAAAAAGAGCAGATCCACGGTGAGAAAGACCGCTGTGATCAGCGCAACCAGCACAGGCGGCCATTGCCATTTTTTGCGCATCAGCAGAGAAAAGAGCAGGGTGGTGATGAGCATAGTCGCGGTTACGGCCACACCGTAGGCCGCGGCAATCTTGCTTGAACTCTGGAAGCCAACCACGAGGATGATGGTGCAGAGGAGCAGGAGCCAGTTTACCGGTGC
Source organism: Desulfobulbus sp. (assembly GCA_028684915.1). The sequence continues at coordinate 3,219 of JAQUEZ010000122.1, read as the reverse complement.
TATGTAGATTTGTCCGATCTGGGAAGCCGAAGTGTGGAGAATACGGAAGCGGGGCAGGTAGCCCAGCTTGATTGCCTGCTGGGTGAGGGAAAAGGCTCCGGAGATCACTGCCTGAGAGGCGATAACCGTGGCTACTGAGGCCAGGAGCACCATGGGAATCATGGCCCAGGGCGGAACCAACGCGTAAAAGGGATGGTGGGACATTTCCGGTCGACTGAGGAGGACTGCCCCTTGACCGAAATAGTTGAGCAGGAGCGCGGGGAAGACAACCATGCTCCAGGCCAGGCGAATAGGTGTTTTGCCGAAATGACCGAGATCGGCATAGAGCGCCTCCGCACCGGTGACCACCAGCAGCACCGCTCCGAGGACGACAAAACCGGCCAGTTTGTTGCTCAGGAGAAAGTGCAATCCATGCCAGGGAAGGAGAGCGGCGAGGATCTGAGGATGCTGGACAATTTGGAGCAAACCAAGGGCCGCAAGCAGACTGAACCAGAGCAGCATAATCGGGCCGAACAGACTGCCGATCCGAGCCGTTCCTGAGCGTTGCAGACTAAAGATGCCAACGAGGATGACAACCGTGGTCGGGAGAATGAACGGTTGGAGGGTCGGAGTAATGATGCGCAGGCCTTCAACCGCGCTGAGTACCGAAATTGCCGGAGTGATCATGCCGTCGCCGTAAAGCAGGCACGCCCCGAACAGGCCCAACCCTAAAATCCAGCGGGAGGTGCGTGAGACCTTGGAGAGACTGTGTCGTAACAGTGCAGTCAGGGCGAGCACTCCTCCCTCACCCTGGTTGTCGGCCCGCAGGACAAAGCCCAGGTACTTGCAACTCACCACCAGGATAAGCGCCCAACTGACCAGCGATAGTACGCCAAAGATATTGTCTGTGGTCACCGGTAGGCCGTATTCGCCGTGAAAACATTCGCGAATGGCATAGAGTGGACTTGTGCCGATATCGCCGTAGACCACTCCTAGGGCGGCCAGGGTCATCCCTGCTGGAAGTGAAGGGGCTGATTGGTGCGGAGACTGCTGCTCCACCGATGGTTGCATTATCTCACTCGTTTTGGGAAATTATTTGTAACCGATCACGGGGAAACCCCAAAGGCACCATTTACCAAGGAACCTGTAAGCGATTGCAGGGTGCCGGAGGTGCAAGGCATCGACCTGTGCAGCGTACACCTGTACGAAAATAGGCCGATAACACCGCAGATTCGGTGCCCCGTGATCGCTTACATTATTTTTTCTTAGGTTTGTCCAGATAATCAACCCCGGATTCGTGCAGCGCTTTGAGTTTCAGCTCAATCTGATCGCAGAGGGTTTTGATCACCTTGACTCGGGCGAAGTACTTGTTGTTGGCCTCAATCATGGTCCAGGGGGAGAGCAAGGTACTGGTTCGGTCGACCATGTCGCAGACTGCCTGCTCGTAAAGTTCCCATTTCTCACGGTTACGCCAGTCCTCGTCGGTGATCTTAAAGGTCTTGAAACCGGTTTTTTCCCGATCCTTGAAACGACGCAGCTGTTCATCCTTGGTGATCGCCAGCCAGAATTTGACCACCAGCAGGTTGTGGCGCACCATCTGCGCCTCAAAATCGTTGATCTCGCTGTAGGCCCGCATCCAGTCGCCCTCGGCGCAGAATCCCTCCACGCGTTCCACCAACACCCGGCCGTACCAGGATCGGTCAAAGATAGTCACCCGGCCTTTACGCGGCAGATGGCGCCAAAATCGCCACAGATAGGGCTGAGCCCGTTCCTCTTCAGTGGGGGCTGCAATGGGGATAACCTGGTAGAAACGGGCATCCAGTGCCCCGGTGATGCGGCGGATACTGCCGCCCTTGCCGGCGGCATCGTTGCCCTCGAACATCGCAATCACCGACATATACTTGAACTTGGGATCGCGGGTGAGTTCGTTGAGTCGGGCCTGGTATTTCTCGAGCTTGGTTTTGTACGTTTTTTTGACCAGCGCCTGGGTCATGTCCAGGGTTTTGAGCAGATGCAGGTTGTCGATCGGCGGCATCAGCGGTGGTGCCAGGGATTTTGGGGTGGGGTTACTGGCCATTTGTAGCCGTTCTTGGAGGGCCTTGAGGATGATTTTGCCCACGGTGAGGTTGCGATAACGTGCGTCTTCACCCTCGACTATCAGCCAGGGCGCTTCGGCGGTGCTGGTATGACGAATCACGACCTCATGTACCTCGCGGAACTTGTCATACTGCTCGTAATGTTTCCAGTCGCGTTTGGTGACCCGCCAGCGGGTGAGCGGATTTTTTTCCAGGTCCTTGAATCGTTTCTCCTGCTTTTCCTTGGAAAGATGGAACCAGAATTTGATGATCAGCGCCCCCTCGTCCACCAACATCTTCTCCATCCGTTTCGCCCTTTCTAGGCTCTGTTCCAGATCCGCGGTTTCCGTTTTATCCTTAACTCGGTTAAGGATCGCCCAGGTGTACCAGGAACCGAGAAAGACACCGGTCTTGCCTTTGGGCGGCAGGGCGCGCCAGAAACGCCACATCATCGGCCGGTCCAATTCCTCGTCCGAGGGTTCGCCCATGCCGTGGGACTGGACGTGACGCGGATCCATCCACTCGTTCAGTAGGTTGACCGTTGCTCCGCGGCCGGAACCATCCAGGCCGCCGATGAGGATGATTACCTGGAAGGCGGCGTTCTGGGCCAGCTCCATCTGCACGTTGAGCAGGGCTTCTCGCAGGGCCGGTACTTCCTTGTCGTATTCCGTTTTTTTGACTTTGTGTCCCAATTCTGCAGATTCAAACATGGTGCCTCCTTCCGATGCCCCTGTTGATGGAGTGGTTACCTTGGGGCAAGTGTATACTTGCAGGAGCGATTTTCGGTAGAAAAAAACAGTCTATGCCGGTAGTTATCTTCAAATTTTGCGGTTTTTCTGTGCTCGGCCGGAATGTCGGGAGGGCGTTCCGGGCAGGGGCATCATGAAAAACGCTGCAGGCTCCTTGTGGCGGGGATATTGTTCAGGAGACAAGGGATCTCAGTGGTTTGGATGATATAAGGGCGTTCTTTTGCTCAGGTAAAACAAGGATAATGCTGACTTTTGACTTTAAAATCAAAGGATCATCCGGTGGGTTGTGTGGTTGGACGAAGCCGCTGCGCGGCAGACAAGCCCCGAGCGCCCCTGATTGCTCATAATGAACATGTTGTGATCTCAGACATACGGTAATAGGTAGAAAGCGGCTGGACCAAGGCAAGGTCGGCCGC